>CAMVJR010000014.1 GCA_947167855.1 uncultured Bacteroidales bacterium | reverse complement strand
CTGTTTTAGTGTTTCAATCTTGGCACCCAGGGTCCGGGTCAGCGGGCCCTGGATGAAATCATGTACTAGTTGATAGGCTTTTCAGCTACGCAACGGACAGAGCCGGCCTTTGCCTTGTGGAACTTGGTGTCGTAGTACTTGGGATCCTTATCGCCACGATAGTATAAGGCTGTGCCACGCTTGTCATCGTAAGATTTAGACGCCCAAATGTGCGACCGAAGATTGGAATACGCATAGGAGGCACCCCAGCAGTCAAGATAGCCTGCAACGGGGAACACAAAGTCACCATAGCTGAAACGGCTGTCTTCGAAGGTCCATCCTTCTGCCGACTTCTTCCACATAGGAAGATCGCCGTTATAAAGCGGGACGCGGTATCCAGGAGGGCACGGGTCGTAGATATTCTTCTTGTCGCCTTCGGCATTCCACAGGTCGGTCAGTTCTTCCGAATTCCAAATACCGTCATCCACTTCCGGAACAGAGGCATACTCGGTAGGATGCTGGATAGAGTACTCGACGGTAATCAGTTCCTTATGATAGGACCACTTTTCTCCGGCGACAGCAGCGCCCGTGGGGCTCTTGGCAAAGTTAGTGGCGCCCGGGAACGGGTCCTTACGGCCCCACTGATAGTAAAGACCGATGGAAAGGGGATCTACATCTCCCGTCGTATTGGTGGCCTTCAATGCACCCAGGTTGCGGTCCATGATGTAAGCACCGCAAAAATCCGAACCGTCTTGGGTTTCAATGTCGTCTACAGGAATCCAGATATGCCAGCTCCAGAGAATCTTTCCATCTGCATCCTTGGCAGCGATAAGGGCGTTACCGGGAACAAGGGTAGCAGGAGTAGAGAAGGTGATATAGTTATCATCCTTACCCACCTTGGCGATGATGGTGTTGGCGGCCTCGGGAGCGGTAGCGGTATTGTTGGTCTCCCAAACCAGTTCTACGGAAGCAATGGTGCCTACGCTTTCGGTGCTATTGCCCTTCACAGCCTTAAACTTGAAGTCACCGGCTGCACTCACAATGTAGCTGTTGGCGGTACCCTTCTCGCTCAGATCCGTCACCGGAGGTAGAGCATTGGCATCCACCACGCAACGGATATAACCGCCGCGGGACATTCTCTGTTCCGTAACAGAAACATCGGTACCACTTACATAGATCTGATAGGCAATGTTCTTCTCGCTGGCGGAACTGTAAGAGCTCCACAGATACATACGGGCGCCAACCTTGGTATAACTACCCTGATCCAGATATCCGGCAACCGGGAAAACGGCAAACTCTGAAGCTTCTCCGCTAGCGGCAACCTTAAGCACCTTGCTGGTCTCGTCTACGGTAAAGGTAGCCGTCTTACCCCAGAGCATTTCATTCTTGTCACGGGTAGGAGTAACGTATCCCGGAGGGCAGGGGTCGTACATGGTCTTTTCTACACCCCAGAAGGCCGTACTCTTTTCTTCGTCGGTCATCCAGGTCTTGTTGCTGTCACCACCGGTCTTCACATATACCGTAGGATTCTCAATCGTTTCTGCCACCGTAAAGTTGGTCTTGTCACTGCTGAGAGAAACACTTCCCTGAACAGCAATGGGATCAGAGGAAGAAACGGAAGACGCTCCCGGGAACGGGTCCTTACGGCCCCACTGATAAAGCATACCGATAGACCGGCCATCCACACCATTCGCATCCGTAGCCACCAGGGCTCCCAGGTTGCGGTCCATCATGCCATTTTTCACAATTCCGCCAAAGGTGCTGGTCGCAATCTCGGTTTCCGGAATCCAGATATGCCAGCTCCAAAGAACCTTGTCGGAAGCATCCTTGGCTGCGATAAGGGCATTACCGGGCTTAAGGGTTTCCGGGGTAGAGAAGACGATGTAGTCACCGTCCACACCAACGGCGGCAATAACGCTCTTAGCTTCAGGGGCGGTGGTGGTGTTGTAGGTTTCCCACAGGACTTCGGCCTTGGCAACGGTGCCAACGGACTCGGCGGAGTTACCTTTCACGGTCTTGAACTTGAAATCACCGGCCTTGGTTACAATATAGCTGTTGGCCGTACCGTTCTTGCTCAGGTTGGTAACGGCAGAGGTCTTGGCCTGGTAAATGTAGATTGACTGGAGCCACTTGTCCGTTCCTTTCTTATAAATGCGCACGCGACCTTTACGGGCAGCACCCGTATTCTCCTCTATTTTTGCCGTAATGGTATACTTGGTACTCTTAGTGGAAACGATGGAAATCCAGGAGTCCTCTTCGGGCACCCTGGCTTCGATTTCGACGTTGGAGACAACGTGCATCTCGACGGTTCCGCCTTCGGCTTCTACGACATAGTTCACATCATAATCAGTATCTTCAGGATCAATGACACGGGCCGATTCCTGCGAAACGGAAACACTTACCATGGAGGTAAGACCCACCTGAGAATCAGCATAAATGAGGAAAACGGCTTCAGACTCCGAACTCAGCGGGGTAATCTGGATGTTTTCTTCCGTCACCTCCACGTAGAAATAATACGGATCATAACCGGCTACACCGACAACGGTATTCTCGGTCTTACCGCTCACCGTGTAGGGAATGGTAATGGTATTGTTGTTCTCCAACACATACTCCTTCTGCTCAATCACGAGCTTGAAGGCAGCGGCGAAGGGGATGTTCACGATGGAATCGTCGGAGAGGACGAGAACCACCTTGTCCTGTTCCACCTTAATATCCTTGAAGATACCGTCCACCAGGGAGGCACCTTCGCTCTTCACCGGTCCCAGCTTCACGGGGTCACCGCCGTCGATGGATACCCAGAGGTAACCCTCCTCATCAATGGTGAAGACAGGGGTCTTGTTCACGGGAACTTCCTCGCCGTCGGCATCTTTGATGGCGATTCCGTCCACGGACCATACCAGGGCGCCGCTACCGGAGCGGATGACGCCCAGCACGGGACCGGAATAGTCGGCCTTGGGGCTAATCTCAAAGTACACCACCTTGCCGGAAGTGTAAGTAACGGTTACACCAATGGTCTTCCCGGTCTCGGGGTCGGCGTATTGCTCTACTTTCTGCACAAACACGCCGTCACCAATGGCGCTCTGGATACTGGCAATAGCACCTTCCAGGGCGCTGACGCGGTTGTCCAGCTCGGCCAGTTTTTCATTGATGCCGGAGAGGTCTACCGTCTCCTTGGCGCAGCCCACCAGCAGAAGGGCCATGGCCACAGCAGTCAAAAACTTTTTCATAATGGTTATGTTTTGTTGTTATTAGTTAATTCAAAGTAATGCAACGGACCGATCCTGCACGGGAACGGATGTTACCCTTGTTGCGCCATTCCGAGGTATTAAAGCCGTAACCGTTTTCGGTACCGCTGTCCCAACGGCCGCTCCAGACAATGTTGTAGGCATTGGAAAGAGCTCCGTCCTTATCGGAAATCATACCGGCCATAGGGAACACCAGGTGGCCCACAGAGAAGCTCTTGTTGGCTTCGCTGTAACTGAAGGCGGCAGCGGAGCTGATGTTGCTGCCACTCCAGAAGAGACAGCTCTTGTTACGGGTAGGCAGCTGGTAGCCGGGAGGGCAGGGATCGTAAACGGTCTTGGAAGCCTCCAGCCACAGGGAAGAAGGATCGGCGCTGTTCTGCCAGTCCTTGCTATCCTTGAAGGAAACCATGGTGGGATGGGCAATACCCTCGGCCACGCTGATGGGACCTTCCTGGGCGGAAGTAGGCGTTCCGGCCACCGTTACGGGAGAATCTCCGCAGAAGCCCGGGAACGGGTCTTTGCGGCCCCACTGATACAGCAGGCCGAAGGACTCCGCCGGCGTAGGAGCGTCGATGGTTGCATCCACCAGGGCTCCCAGGTTGCGGCTCATCACTTTGCCGGTAGCAGCAAAGTTAGACTCTGCAACATCCACGATATGGGTCTTGGGAATCCAGATGTGCCAGCTCCACAGAACCACCTCATTGGCATCCAGAATGGCGATCACGGCGTTACCGGGCTTGACAGGATTGGGAATCTGGAAGCACATGTAGTTGCCGTCCGGATCGTAGGAAACACCCTTGATAATGTCACGGGTTTCAATTTCTTCGGTATTGCCGGCCGACTCCCAGAGGATTTCGGCGTGGTCTCCACCCTTGATGGCCTCCTCGGTGTTACCCTCAACGGCCTTGAACTTGAACAGGCCGGGTTCGGTGAGGATGTAGCAGTTGGCCGATTCCGGGTTGTCCACCGGAGTGGCCAGGCCGGGGTCTATATCGTCGGCTGCCGGGGTGAGGATGTCGGTGACATCGCCCAGGGCCAGTTCGCCGCCCGCTGCCAGCACAATTGGATCCACGTCCTTCATACCCATGATGGCCTCTCCGTCCTTGTAGAAGCGGAGCAGGTAACCACCGGGAAGGTCAAAACCGCCGGGAACAAACAGGTAGTTCACCGTTTCACCGTCGGCCACCAGGTCTTCGCACATGATGGTGGTGGAAGGGTTCTCCAGATACTGCTTGAAGTTGGTCTCGGTATCGGTAATCTTGACCTGGAAGAGGTCTCCGCTCAGGGCAACGTCCTTACGGGCTGTGAAAGAGAAGCTGTCATAGTCTCCCTTCACCACAAAGCTCACCAGGGCCGATACATTCCGCAGGGAGAAGGTGTCCCCGGAGTTGCAACCGGCCAGGAGCTGCTGGTTCACATTCTTGAAAGCGCTGTAGAAGAAGCAGTGTTTCAGGTTCTTGACGGCACTGGCGGGATAAGAGGCGTAGAGGACGCTGGCGCAGTCTTCTCTCTTGTAAGGATGCAGGCCGTCCACCGTCTTGGTGGCTGTCTTTCCGTCGGCGGAGATGTCTCCGGCATCCAGCGTTACCACCACCTCGTCTTTGGCATATTCACCGTGGACCACAATCTGGTCTCCGGGAGCCCAGGCGGTTTTGATAACGCCCGGGACGGCTTCGCCTTCCCCGACGATGAAGTCGGGGAGGACGAAAGTCAGCGTCCGGGTTTCAGTAGGATCAACGGGTTCCGGTTCGGGACCGGGGTCGTCAGTACAAGCCGTAAAAGCGGCAGCTATCATCCAAAGGATCGCAAATTTATCGATTGTCTTCATAATCCATTTCATTTAAAGGTCCTTTGTCTACTCGTCCCAGTTCAGAGGAGCCGTGTACTCGTACCACTCGAGGATGGCGCTGCCGGACTTGTCGGCACCGAAGTACATATTGATGTCCTGGCCCCACTTGACGGAACGGAGGAGTTTCTCGCTGGTTTCGAAGGTGCCGGCCACCACGCCGTTCACCAGGTAGGTTACTTTACAGTATTCAGCACCGCTCGGGTCAAACTTGTAGGTGATCTCGATGGGCTTCGTGAAGTCTACGTTGGTGTAAGCGCTAATGCTGGGCTTGTTGCCATCGCCGGCCACGTTGAAGTCGAAGCTGATCTTGCCATCCACAGGACGGATATCGAACTTGAGTTCGGCGCTTTCAGGGAAGCAGAACCAGTGACGGCAGCGGAGGCCTTCGGCGCCGGCCGGATCGGCCGTGAAGTTGCTCCAGCGGAAGGTATAAGTACCAAACGGCATGCTGCCATTGTGCAGACGGCTCTGGGCCTTGAACAGGGTACCCACATCCTTGGTGTAAACAGGAGCATTGGCCCATTCCAGATCGAACTTGGCAATCTCGTCGTCGTTGAGGATGAAGCGCTGAGGCGTAACTTTGTAGGCCTGCTTTACCTCGATCTCCTTCTCGACCACCGGATCATCGGGGTTGGAGGAAACGTTGCGAACCAGGATGGCGCTCTTGCGGATGGACGCGCCGTCGTTCTGGGTGAGGGTGAGCCTGATGGTGCCGTTGCCCTCGCCGGTAGGCGTATCAATGGTGAACCATTCTGCCTCGTCGGGTCCCTTCACCACCTGCCACTTGGCATTGGCAGTCAGGTCAACCGAGGCGGAAAGCTGGTCGTAACCGGCGCGGATTTCGTAGGCGGCCGGAACCAGCTGCACACCGTCCTGGGTAAAGTTGACGGTAGCCATGGCCACTTTGTTGCGGTCGTAAACGGTTACCTTGGCGTAACGGAGCTCAGAGGCATTCTCTTCGGCCATTACCGTTACGGTGCCGTTACCGGTACCCGAAGCGCCTTCGAGAATGGAAAGCCAGCGGCCTTCGGTAACATCGGCGCTCCAGTTCTGGTTGGCGTTTACGTGGAAGGTGATTTCACCACCGGCCTTGGTAACCGGCTGCTCCAGTTCCTCGGTGGGAACATTGAGGTAGGCGATACCCTTCTGGTATACCTTGACCACCTTACCCACCCAGTAGTCACTGGCGATGGTAATCTCGTCGGTACGGTCGTCCAGGTCGGTATTGTCGTAGTACTGCACACGGACATTGGTCTTGGTGCCCTGGCCAATGTGCACTTTATCAGCGGGAGAGGCTTCGCCCTCTTCGTCGCTGATGATACACCAGTCGGGGTGAGCGCTGGTGACCGTCCAGGGAGCGGAAGAGGTGACCACGATGGTGAAGGCCTTCGCTCCGGTGGCGGAGAGGCTGTACTCGCTCTCGCACCGGTAGCGGAGATCCACCGCCTGGACGGTCTCCGGCTCCTTCTGGTTGCAGCCCGCCAGCCCTCCGAGAAGGGCGGTGGCCGCTATAATGTGTAATAACTGTTTCATACGAAATTACTCTGCAATGACGGTAGGAGTACAGGACTTGATAATGAACCAGGCCTCAGAGCCGGAAGCAGCGTCCTCCGTACCAAAGAAATAGTGGGCCGTAGCCGTTGCGTCCTTGAACGGGCTGGTGCTGGTATGTACCTTCTTGCTGGTTCCATTGTAGAAGAACTCAAGGTCAATATTGTCGGCGTTTTCGGCGTTGGGACGGAAATCCACCCGGTACTCTTGAATGGCCGCCAGCTCCTCTTTGGTAAAGTCGAACTTGGAAGAGCCATACGCGGTGTGGCCGCCGTTGGTACGAAGCCGCTTGTTTCCGGCCAGGTAAATCTGGCACTGAAGCTCCGAGTCTCCGGCCGCATCGTGCGTGCAAAGGCATAACGTTGCATTGTCATCCACGCTGACTTCGCCCATTTTAAGAACGACCGACACATAACGCATCTCATCCTTGAAGATCACGCGGGATTTCTTATTACTGAAAACTTTAACGGAGCCATCTTCCAAGACTTCGGCCTCGGAGATGGTGAAGTTGATATCCTGGGTGAGTTCCAAAGAGTCTTCTGCGCCGTTGGGACCGGTGATCTTCACATTACCCTTTCTGGCTTTGAAGATGTTGTTGAAGGGGGCCGTGAGTTTGATATGGGTATCATCGGCCTTCTCTACCGTCCAGGCTTCCACGTCGGTGGAAACTTCCCAGGCCAGGGAAGACTTCACCTCCAGGAGGATCTCTTCACCGGCGGGCTTGATTTCGGTGGAGGCAGGGGGCACGATCTCGAAGACAGCGCCGTTCTGGGTCACCTCAAAGGTCTTGGCCACGCCGCCGGCCGTCACGGTGATGTTGGCCTTGCGGACCATTCCCTCGTTGGGCAGAGCGGTAGCTTCAATGAGAATCAGGGAACCGTCTCCGGTACCGGAATACTCATCAAAGAGGAGCCAGTCCTTGTCGGTCGTAATGGTCCAGGGAAGGTCTGTGCGCATTCTGATGAACTTGGTATCTCCGTCTCCAAAGAAGCTGTCGCTAATCTCGGTGAGGTCAAAAATGCCCTTCTGCGTCACGTCAAAGCTCTCTTCCTCGTCACCGGCCTTGACGGTCACGGTAGCGGTGCGCTCCAGCACCTGGCTGGGAGCGGCGGTAGCAATGATGGTGAACGTGCGGCCGTCGGGATCGGGCTCGCCGGACTCACGGTTGAAGGTGAGCCAGCCTTCGCTGGAGTGTACCTCCCAGGCCACATTGGTCTGGACGGTGAAGGTGAGCGGTCCACCCAGGGCGGAATAGTCACCAGCCACGGGCGTCACAAAGAGACGGCCCAGGCGGTTCTGGGTAATATCAATGGTCACGGGAATACCCACCTTGTCCCCCTTCAGGGTAAGGGTCACCTTGCGGTCTTCGGCGGTGGCGTTGTCCAGGAAGGTCACTACCACGTCGGAGATGAGGGCTCCGGTAGAAGAGGAGGAGGGCGTTACGGTGCACCAGTCGGCGCCGCTGGAACGGGTGATGGTCCAGGGCGTGTTGGAGCTTACGTTAAAGGTAACGGCGTTGGCGTCGGTAGACGCAACGGTATAGGAAGGCAGGGCATCGCAAACCATCCGGATGGAAGCGGCCTGCTTTTCAGAAGTCATTTGCGTGTCAATCTCGTACATCTGGCAGGAAGCCATCAGGCCAAGGACACCCAAACAAGCAATGGTTCTGATTAATGTTTTCATATGGCTATTGTTTTTATTCATGGGTTAGTCTACCATCCGGTATTCTGAGTAAGGTTGGGGTTGCTGAAGGTCTCGGACTGAGGGATGGGGAAGAGATTCATCTTGGCGGCCCAGGAACGGTTCTCCACAGTCTTGCGGCTGTAGGTGAAGTTGTTGCCGGACTTGATAATCTCAACGCCATCCACCTGGCCCTGCGTGGACTGGCCGATATCCCAGCGGCGCACATCCCAGAAGCGATGGTCTTCGAAGGCGAATTCCACCCGCCATTCACGGCGCACGGCTTTCTGGAAATCGGCGTAGGAGGTAACCTCCACGGAAGGCATGTCGGCGTTCTCGCGCACCTGGTTAAGGGCGGCAAGGGCGCTGATGCCCAGCGACTCATCGGTAGGACTGCCCAGGTACTCGTTGGCGGCTTCGGCAAAGCTCAGCAATGCCTCCGCATAGCGGTAAACAATCCACTGGTGCTTGGCCGACTTCTGGGCCTCCGGAGTAAAGTCCACATCCTCAACGAGGTAACGGCGGAGGTAATAACCGGTCACCGTACCCAGGTCGGAACGGGTGGCCGAATAGTCCTTGCCGCCCACGAAGGTCTCGATGGTAAAGCCCTTGAACGTCATTCCGTTGGCCAGGATGGCGCGGGCAAAACGAGGATCGCGGTTCTCGTAAGGCTTGGTTACGTCAAAATTGGGATCGTTGGTTTCCCAGCCGCCAGCTCCCAGGGTAATGTCAAAGCCATTCTTGGTCTGGAAGGCATCCACCAGGTTCTGGGTGGGGAAACTTCCTCCCATGCTGTTCCGCAGTCCGTAGGTGAGGCGCACCGGATAGTTGTTCGCCTCCAGGCTCGAGCTCTCGGAACGGCAGATGGCCATGATTACCTCGGGAGAGAGATAGTTGTTGGCTTTCTCGGCGGGATCCAGCCGGTAGTAGTTCAAATCCATGATGGCCTTGGCTGCCAGGGCGGCTTTCTGCCACTTGGTCTTGTCTCCTCCCGGATTGTGAAGAGGAGAAGCGGCATACAGCAGGGCCTTGGCCTTGACGGCCAGGGCAAAGCCCTTGGTTACGCGGCCAATCTGGTCGTCCAGCATGCCCACATAGGTGTTGGGCAGTTTGGCGGCGGCCTCATCGCACTCGGCTACGATGAAATTGATGACCTCATCGAAGGGAGTCTTCTCAATAGCGTTGGCCTCTTCTGCCGTGAGCTTGACCAGCGGCATGGGAATATCCCCATAACGGCGGGCCAGTTCAAAGAAATAGTAGGCGCGAAGGACCTTGGCCTGGTAAGGGAACAGGGCCAGCTGCTCCATCTGCTGGTTATACTTGGAGGTATACTTGAAGATGGAGAGGTTTTCCTTGATCTGCTCCTTGATGTCCTTGGTCTCCTCATCCCAGACCATATCCAGGAAGTCGTTGGCCGCACGTACGCCGCCAAACAGAGACCATTTGTCATCTACGGTGGAGATGGCGCTCCAGTTGCCGTTGGTAAAGCGCTGGACGGAGGCTTCCGGGTCGGCGTATTCGGCGTCGTCGGAGCCGCAGTCGCGGAGAGCGCTGCTCACATCGGCAATATCCTTGTTGGGCATATACCCATATACGTTGGTGAGCACCTTCTCAATGTTGCTGTAGCTGGTAAGCATGTCCTCACGGGTGAAGTCGGAAGACGTCTCGTCAAAATCCAGGACGTGGCAACCTGCACTCAGGACCACCAGCGATAAAATGTAGAATATCTTTTTCATATCGGTTCCCGGTTTAGAAGTTGAACTTGACGCCTACCCAGTACGTACGGGTAGAAGGATAGTATGCACCCAGCTGCTCGGGATCGGCAAAGCCGATGTTGTCCAAGCTGAACAGGTTAGTTCCGGTGATGGAAACGGTGGCATCGCAGATCCTCAGGGCTTTCTTGGGAATGGTGTAGGAAATACCCAGGTTGCGGAGCTTGATGAACGAACCGTCGCGGTACCACAGGGAGTTGGCCTGATAGTTATTGGGGTTCTCCTGGGTGGTCAGACGGGGCATGGTGGCCAGTTCGGCACGGTCCGGTGCCCAGGTGATTTCCCGCTGGAGGAAGGTATTGGAGATGGTTCCGTTGTTAACCAGCGGCTGATACAGCGGGCTGTCCAGGAGGTTGATGGTAACACCGGTCATGCCCTGGAAGTCTGCGTAAACTTTCAGACCCTTCCAGCCAAAGTGCAGGCCGAAACCGAACTGCAGCAGCGGAGTTGAGGAACCGAACATCTTCACGCCGTCCAGCTTGTCAATGACACCGTCATCGTTCTGATCCAGGTACTTGAGGTCGCCGGGACGGACCTCGCCAAAGGTCTGGCGGGGGCTGTTGTTGATTTCCATCTGGTTCTGGAAAATGCCAATCACTTCCAGACCATACCGCTGGCCCACGGGATTGCCGGCACGGTAGAGGTAGTCGTAAGGCTGGAAGGCCTGGCCGTCGTCAATGACCTTGGTCCAGAGCCAGCCGCCGTTGGCGTACACGCCGTAATCGATGTCCCCTCTCTGCTCGTCCCAGGCCGCGGACAGGTCTACGCCCTTGTAGGACTGCTGGCCCAGGCTCTGCTCATTCAGATCCAGGCCGATGACGCCGGAGACGTTGGCCGGGGAGATGAGGATGTTGGAACGGTGCTCAAAGAAGCCTTCGGCACTGAGGCTTAGGCGATCTTTGAAGAATTTCATCTCGGTACCCAGGGTGAACTTGCGGGAAAGTTCCGGGGCCAGGGAGGTGGAGGCAATGCCGCTCTCGGCACGGCCGCTGTAGGAAGTACCGCCGCCACTGCCAAAGTAATAGCCCTTGCCGCTCACGTAGTTCTGGCGCCAGAGTTCATGCTCCAGGTCTTCGTCGGAACCGGAAAGACCGGCCGAAGCGTAAGCCTTGATGAAAGGCTCGGTGGAGATGATTCCGGCCACACTCAGGGCAGGATAGAAGTGGAAGCGCTTGCCGGGCTGCAGGTAGGCGCTACCGGCGTAGTTGAGAACGAGGTCGGCAAATACGCGCTTGTTCCAGTTGTAACTGACGGAACCCAGGATTTCCTGCGTCTTGGAGGACTCGTTGCGGCCGCTGATGACCCAGGAGCGCTGGCGATAAGCCAGGTGGGCTTCCAGATGGTTCTTGGCAAAGTCACGGGCCCAGTTTACGCGGCCCTGGAGTTCGAATTTCATCTGCAGGCTGGAGAACCAGTGGCTGAAATCCACCACCTTGGAGTCTACGCCGTAGTACAGCTGCTCACTCAGGATGTAATTCTGGTTCCCCTGGGCGGCGGTGGTGCTCACCAGCTCGGAGTAGCGATACTCCTTGGTGGCATCTTCGCTCAGGCGGCCAATGTAGTCAAAGGCCACGCTGGCATCTACCGAAAGGCCTTCCAGGAGCATGCCCAGGTCCTGACGGAGAAGCATATCGGCCAGCACTTTGGTCTGGGAGTACTGCTTCTGACCCTTTTCCTGCATCTGGGCCACCGGGTTGATGGCGCCGTACAGGGAGGTGCCACCGTACACGCCATCGGCCTGCTTCACGGGGAAGGCGGCCGAAGGGAGACCGTACAGGATATTTTCGATACGACCGCTGTAGTTGCCTTTGTTGAACTCGGCCAGGCGGGCCATGACGTTCACCTTCATGGAGGTGGAAGACGTGATGTTCACGTCCACATTGGCACGGATGCCCAGGCGGTTGTCGTAATGGTTGGCGTTGTAACGGTCGTCGGAAGTGGCTTTCTTATAGAGGAAGTCTTCCTTGATATAGTCCACGGCCGCAAAGTAACGGAAGTTCCTGTTGCCGCCCTGGAAGGTGAACTGGGCATGGTGGTTGTCACCATGGTCGCGGAACACCTCGTTCCACCAGTCCACATTGGGATAAGCGTACGGATACTGGCCGCTGTAGAGGGCAAACAGCTCCGCATCGTTGTACTTGGCCGGAAGGCCGTCCAGGGAACGGGCCTCATTGACCAGGAAGCCGTAGGTATAGGCATCGGCAAACTCCGGGGCACGGAACATCTTCTGGAGTCCGTACTGGTACTTGGCCGTTACCTTCAGGCGCGAATCCTTGCCACGTTTGGTAGTAATGGAGATGACTCCGTTGGCACCCTTTACACCGTACAGGGCAGCGGCGGCGGCATCCTTGAGAACGGTCACGGACTCAATCTCAAGGCCCATCAGGTCGTCTGCCACGCGGGGGAAGCCATCCACCAGGATCAGCGGGCTGTGGCCGTGCAGGCGCAGAGCAAGCTTGAGCTTGGACTGGTTGGAGTCGTACACACTGGACCCCGTCTTGACCAGGAGTCCGGAGAACTGCCCGTAGAGGGCATTGGTAATATCCGTTTCGGGGCTCTTCTCAAAGAGGTCGCTGCCGGCGGAAGCGTTGATGTTGGCCTTGATCCCGAAGGCGTTACCCAGCGAGATAGAATCCAGCATCGACTTCTCCTGGGCCAGCGCCACGGAGCCTGTAAGCAGAAGCGGAAGTACAATATATTTATATAGTCTTTTCATCTTCGGGTACATTTAAAGATTACCAACCCGGATTCTGAGTCATACCATATCCCTTGTTGATTTCAATGGAAGGGATAGGGGTAAGATACCACTTGGTATCGAAATCGGTGTACCACTTGCGGGAAGGGTAAGCATCGCCGGTGGTGTAAGTGAAATCGTCGGCGTTGTTCTGCTTGTTTCCGTGGGGGATGAGCTTCTTCAGCGGAGTGGTGAAGGCATCCTTCAAGCCCCAGCGCACCATATCGAACCAGCGCACTTCTTCAAAGCCAAACTCCAGTTCGCGCTCCAGGATGAGGGCGTTACGGAATTCTTCCTTGGACATGCCTTCGGCGAGCGGGGGAAGCCCCACGCGCTCACGCACGGCGTTGGCCCAGGTATAAGCCTTGTCGGACGGGCCGCCATCGGCCTCGTTGTAGGCTTCGGCGCAGTTGAGCAGGACCTCGGCGAAACGCATCATGCACCAGTGCGGCGGGGTGCTGCGGTCACCATCCTGCTGAAGCACATACTTCATCATGAGGAAACCGGTGCAGCCGTCCTGCACGTTGGGGCTCTTGGCGTTGTCGTAGGTGGGACCCACCACACCGTTCTTCCACACGTCTCCGGGAACGCAGAGGTTCTCGTACAGACGGGGGTCACGGGTCTCCATGAGGATGGTGGTACCCACGGTGAGGTCTCCGTTGGGATCTCTCTTGAAGAAGGGCATCTCGGGCCAGTTCTTGGGGTTCTCCCAGTCGAAGTCCTCCGGGAAGGGAGTACCGTCGGCCCAAGGGAACTTGTTGACCCAGTTGAGGGAACCGCCGCTGCCATAGTCGTCCTGCACGTCGATGTGCTTGTCGTGGTAGCTGCCGCTGTTGCTCTTGCGGATGGAGATGATGGCCTCCGTGCTTCCGCGGTCAAAGTAAGCGCTACGGTAAGCCAGGCGGTAATCACGGGGCCGCATACCCTTGGTTGGATCGGAAGCCGTGGCCTGCACCAGGGCATAGTGGCCGTTGGAGAGCTGCTGACGCATGAATTCGTCGGCTGCGTTCTTGGCGGCCTGCCAGCGGGTGGCGCTGTAATTGGTATAGCAGCTGTACTCGTCGGCGTCCTTGTGGAACTTAGTGTCGGAGTTGAAGGTGGGGGATGCGGCGAAGCACAGGATGCGGAGCTTCAGGCCCAGGGCGGCGGCGCGGGTCATACGGCCGTCGTCGTTGGCGCTTACGTACCAGGGCAGGTCTGGTGCGGCTTCGTCACAGAGTTTTACAATATAATCTACCGTCTCTGCAAAGGTATTGCGGGGGAAGTTCATTTCCTCTCCGGTAACCACAGCGTGGTCCAGGATGGGAACGCCGCCCAGGAAACGAAGCATGTGGGCGTAGGCAATGGCCATGCACACCTTGGCTTCGGCCTTCTTCTGGGCCAGGAGGGCGGGATCGGCATTGGGAATGCGGTCTGCGTTCTCCAGGAACAGCCAGGCGTAACGGATAACGGTATAGTCTTTTTCACTGCCGAAGCGATAGGTCTCACCACCGGCATAGGAACCGGTAAGAGTAGCGCTCAGACCTCCGGAATAATAGAGGTTGTTGGGGCCGTCGCTGTCGGAGTGCTTGTTGGAGATGAAATGGTCCGTGATGGACTCGAGAAAGTCTCCGCCCATCTTGGAGTCGAAGGAGGAAACCAGCCCGTAAGGGAGGTAATAGTAGGCGTTGGCCAGCACCTTGTCTGCGTCCTTGAGGGAGGCAAACAGGGTATCGATGGTGGCACCGGAGGTTTCCGGGGCCTTGGACAGGCCGGCGTCACCCAGCTTGAGACTCTCGCAAGCGACCAGTCCTGCTCCCAGCAGGGCAACTGTCAAAATCAGATAGAATTTTTTCATGGTACGCTCGGTTTAGAAAGTGATGTTGATGGCCAGGTTGTAGGTCTTCACCAGCGGATACTGGCCGTCGGAGTCGCTGGACGTGGCTTCCGGATCCTGCAACTTCATCTTGGAGAAGGTGAGGAGGTTGTAACCGGTAAACATCAGGCCCAGGGAGCTGATACCCAGCTTCTTGAAGAAGGGGCTCTTGGTAAACGTATAGCCAAAGCTGGCGCTCTTCAGACGCAGGTAGCTGGCATCTACGGTCCAGAGGGTGGAGTTCATGGAGTTCCAAGGGTAGTTGGTCTTGGTGAAACGCGGCAGGGTACCGTTTTCACGGCCAGGGGCCCAAGGGTTGTCATCGTCAATCCAGCAGTTCTCTGCAAAGTAGTTCAGGAGGCCGCGGTGACCGGAGTTGGTGAACGGGATACGGTAGTCATCGTTCCATTTACGGCTCACGTTGGTGGCCGCTACCCAGTTGAGGGCCAGGTTAAAGCCCTTGTAACCAAACTTCCAGTTGGAACCGAACACGTATTCCGGGCGGTTGGGATAACCGTCCATCATCATGTCGTTACCGTCAATCTTCATATCACCGTTGAGGTCCTTGTACATGGCATCGCCGGGATACACGGTAGTGCCGGGCTGCGGCAGTTCCGGATTCAGGCGCTGGACGCCGTTGGCGTCAATGTAGAAGTCGCTCTTCTGGTACAGGCGCTCGAACTGGTACAGGGAGTATCGGCCGGTAGAACCGCCGGTCTGGCGCTGGTACTCGTATTCGGGCTCCACTTCGTCCATAAAGACAATCTTGTTGCGGGCAAAGGTTACATTGGCGCTGATATCGTAAGTAAAGTTGCCAATGTGGTCCTTCCAGCCCAGCTCTACCTCGTAACCGTGGTTGTCCACGATACCCAGGTTCATGTTGGGGGCGGTGAAGGCAATGATGCCCGGCAGGGAGTTGGGAGAAACCAGGATGCCCGTACGGTGCTCCCAGAAGAGGTCTCCGGAGAAGTGCAGGCGATAGTTGAACAGGTCGAAGTCCAAACCCACGTTGGTCTTGAGGGCGGTTTCCCAGGTCACAGATTCGTTACCGGGGGTACCCATCTCGTAACGCGGCACACCGTCGCTCTTGCCCGTGCCAAAGTAGTAGGCTCCGGCATCGTTCCACACGCCTTCCATATACATGAAACGGGCGCTGGATCCCTTGTCGCTACCTACCTTACCAACGGAGGCGCGGAGCTTGAGGAAGTCAATCCACGGAACTTTCTTCATGAACTTCTCCTGACTTACCACATAACCCAAAGACAGGGACGGGAAGAAACCGTAACGGGTCTTGCCGGGGGCGAAGTTCTCGGAACCGTTATAACCGGCGCTCACGTCCACCAGGTACTTGTCCTTGTAACCGTAAGTGACACGGCCTACCCAGCCCACATAACCGCGGGGCAGATACGCCAGTTTCTTCAGATTTTCATCTTTGGAATCCTGATAAGGATAGTAGTCACGGGACTGGTTGTACAGCAGCAGGGCGCTCACGGCGTGCTTGCCGGCGAACTTGCGGTTGTAGTCAATTCGGCCTTCCAGGTACCAGCTCTTGTCATCGCTGGTGCTCTCGGAGTAGCTCAGGGTAGGAGCCGAATAAGTGACGTCGTAGACATAGGTCTTATCGAAGTCAGGGTCGGACATGTTGCCGCCGGTTTCGGCCCAGGTCTTATACTCGATTCTCTGGGAATAACCGCCGTTGTTACCTTCGCGCTTCTTGGTGAGGGCCATGGACGTGTCGTAACTGCCCTTGATGGCCACACTCAGGCCCTGGGTGATGAAGTCCAGGCGCTGGGTAATGGTCATATCCAGGCCCAGGGTGGTCTTGTAGCGGTTCTTGTAGCCTCTCCAGTAGTAATACTCCCAACCGTTCCATTTGGTAAGACCGGAAGGCAGGGCGTTGGTGGACACCGTGGTCTTGGGAATGTCGTTCACGGCACCCGGGCTACCGGTGGGGTGGGACCACAGCATGGAACGCATCCAGATGTTATCGGCATCGGAGATAGGTTCGCGGGTATCACCAATCACACCGCTGATGTTGAACTTCATGTCCGTGGTTTCGGTGAGCTTGAAGTCCAGGTTGGCGCGGTAGTTATACCGGTTGTAGGAGAAGTTGTTGTTGTACGGCAGACCGGGCATCTGCTTTAACAGACCGTTCTGGTACATATAACCCATGGATACAAAGTAGCGCACTTTGTCGGAGCCACCGGAGATGTTCACGTTGTTCTTGGTCTGCATAAAGGCCTTGCGGAACATCAGCTCGGTCCACTGGGTGTTGGGGAACATGATGGGATCGCTGCCGGTGCGGTAAGCCTCTATGGCCTCGGGCTTGAAGTACAGGTTGGCGTCTTCACGGCCGTCGTTCCACTGATACACGTTGTAGTAACGGGCAAAGTCGTAACTGCTGGCCTGACGGATGTAGGACATCGGGACCTGGATACCGGTGATGGAGCTCACGGTAATCTTGGGTTTGCCGGCATCGCCTCGCTTGGTGGTAACAATGATAACACCGTTAGCACCGCGCACACCGAACACGGCGGTGGAGGCGGCATCCTTCAGGATGGACAGGCTCTCGATTTCGTTGGGGTCTACCGTGTTGAGGGGACGTTCCACGCCATCCACCAGGATGAGCGGGGTGGAGTTGGAGTCGCTCAGGGAAGAGGCACCACGGATGTAGATCTTGGCATAGTCTTCACCGGGCTGACCGGATTCCTGCACAGTAGCCACACCGGGCATCTGACCGGCCAGGACGTTGGTCACGTCGGCCACAGGTGCCTTCACGAGGGCTTTGTTGTCAATGGTGGCTAGAGCGCCCGTAACGGTGGCCTTGGTCTGGGTACCGTAAGCCACCACCACCGTGGCCTCAATGGACTGGGTATCGTCCCTGAGCACAATGGTAAAGGTATGCTGCTTGCCCACCTTCACCTCTTCGGTGACGTAACCAAGCGCAGAAACCTCGAGCACAGCAGTCTCGCCGGGAACGACAAGCGTAAACTTGCCGTCCGCATCGGCAGCCACACCGGTGGTGGTACCCTTCAGGGTAACGCCCGCACCGATAACCGGCAAACCGTCTGCATCCACCACAGTACCTGTTATGGTAATGCCTTTCTGGGCCTGGGCCGTTGTGCACCAGAGTCCCAGGGTGAGACACAGGACAGAAGCCAGTCTGAGTAAATGGACTACTTTCTGTTTCATTGGTTAGTTAGATTAGTTAATTAGTTTTAATTGTATTTCTCTATAGTGTCTTTAGTGATTTCCATTCTGTGGAGCCCGCTGGTCGTATGAGGACTTCTCCTTTGTTGCGGGCCGTCATCCAGCCGCCCGTCACATTGCTCAGGAACACCAGGCGGTAGTGGTGAAGGCCCCCTTCCAGGACCAGGGTTCCGTCGTGGCGGTAGTTCTTCTTCACCTCTCCCCTATTGTCCACCACCAGGCGGCCGTCTATCCAGAGTTCGTCGTACAGGGTACTGAAGTACCAGGTATCCGTAGACGGAACTTCGAAATAGCCCTCGGCCTCGGCGGCAAAGAACGGGTGATGCTGCATATTGTAGTCAGGCGGGTAAATCTTGGGTATCTCCCGCAGGCTCTTCACCTGGTTGGGCGTCCAAACGGCGTCCTGGGAGATATCATAGGGAATGCGGAAAGCACCCACTGTGCTGCGGCAGCGGATGCCTTCCGGGTTCTCCGGGTGCAGCGCCGGGATGGGCTGCATCTTTTCCAGTACGATATCACGTACCAGACTCAGTTTTCCATAATCAGTAATGGACGCAATGCGCAGCAATCCACTTTCTTTCACAGTAATAGGGCCTTCATAACGGGCCGATTGGGCCGAAGGTTCACTGCCGTCCAGCGTATACACCATGGTCATGGGACGGGAGGTAGTGAACTCCAGCACCGCCTGGTCCTGGAAGGCAATCTGGCTGCAGGAGCCGCCGGGCTGCTCCGGGAGCGGCATATGATAGGCCACGCCCTGGGTGTCCAGCCAGGCGCAGGCAGCGTTCAGGCGGGCACAGAAGTCCGGGAAATTCTTCTTCTCCAGCGGGGTCCAGGCCGTTTCGGCCACGGCGAACATCTTGGGGAAGGTGAGGTAATCCCGCATGAAGTCGCTGTAGATGTACTCGCTCCAGAGGTTGCCCTGTACGCCCAGGACGTGCTGGGCCTCCTGCGGGGTAAGCTCTGCCGGGACGGGGTTGTAGTCGTAGGGCACCTGGAGGATGGAGTGGTGGGCATAGCACTCGGGCTCTGCCTTGGGGTCTCCCTGGTAATGGTTCAGATACAGGCCGCCGGAGCCGGGGGTCATGATCACATCATGTCCTTCCCGGGCTGCCTGGATGCCGCCTTTCTCTCCGCGCCAGCTCATGACAGTGGCGTTGGGGCTTAAGCCGCCTTCCAGGATCTCATCCCAACCCACGAGGCGCTTGCCGTACTTCTGGAGGATCTGCTCCATGCGCTTGACGGCGTAGCTCTGCAGCTTCTCCTCGGCGGTGAACTCAGCATCGGCCACCAGTCCCAGGGCCTGGATGCGGGCCTGGCAGGCAGGGCAGGTTTGCCAGCGGGTCTTCTTGCACTCGTCTCCCCCGATGTGGAAAAACTCGGAGGGGAAGAGGGCCGATACTTCCGCCACTACGTCTTCCAGGAACTGGAAGGTGAACTCACTGCCGGGGCAGAGGACGATGTCCGGGGAACCCCAGGTGTAGAAATTGCCGATGGGCTGTTTCTCGCAGGAAAGCTCCGGATAGGAGCGGATGGTGGCCATGCTGTGGCCGGGCATCTCAATCTCCGGAACCACGGTCACAAAACGCTCAGCGGCATAAGCCACCACTTCCCGGATCTGGTCCTGGGTGTAGTAGCCTTCCGTTACCGTGCCGTCAAACTCTACGCGACGGGCTCCCACCTCCGTGAGGCGGGGATATTTCTTGATCTCGATGCGCCAGCCCTGGTCGTCGGTGAGGTGCCAGTGCATCCGGTTGATCTTGTACCGGGAGAGGATATCAATGTACTGCTTGATCTTTTCTACGGACAGGAAGTGGCGGGAGGCGTCTACCATATAGCCCCGCCAGCTGAAACGCGGATAATCCTTGATCTTTACGCAGGGGATTTCTCCGTTCTGCTCCAGCTGGGAGAGGGTCTGGCGGGCATAGAACAGACCGGCCTCGGTGGAAGCCACAGCGCGCACGCGCGTGCGCGTTACCTCTAACGTATAGCCCTCTTCCGGAAGACCGCATTTGGAGTCCAGTTTGAACTCCATTTTGCTGCGGTTTTTCTCCGTTACTATAAACGAACCATCCTGCACCTGCATTTCGGCAGGGGCAGGTATGATCTGCGGAACAAGCGCCAACAGTATGGCCAGCAGTTTTATCATTGCATTAACTTCTTGACTATCTGGCCTATCTCTGCGTTTTCATGAATGCCGGCAAAGTTCTCTGCTCCCGGGCCGAAGGCGAACACCGGCACCATGATGCCGTCGTGTCCCTTGGTGGAGAAGTGAACCTTCACCGTCCTTTCTTCCAGGCTGCCCTTGAGGAGGGTGAGGCCACCGGTGCAATGGTCGGCCGTTACGACTACCAGGGTTTCACCATCCTTGGCGGCCCATTCCAGTACGTAGCCAATCACCTTGTCAAAGTCAAAGAGTTCCTCTACCATCTGGCCCACTTTGTTGCGGTGGGCATAGTCGTCTATCTGGGAACCCTCAACCATGAGGAAGAAACCTTTCTTGTTGTCCAGCATCTCGATGGCCTTCTTGGTGGTTTCCAGAAGGACCGGACCGCGGTCCAGCGAGGGGGACATATCGTATTCTTCGAACAGGCCCAGGAACTTGTCTCCCTTGGCGCCCGCCACGTTCTCCAGCTTGTCCACAAAGGTGTAACCCTGGGCCTTCATCTCTTCAATGAGGTTGCGGCCGTCGGAGCGCTGGTTCCAGAAATGGGTGCCGCCGCCGGAGATGAAGTCCACATTGGCGGTCACGTACTGGGCGGCCAGGCCTTCCTCATCCTTACGGGACGGGCCGTGGATGCAGAAGTCGGCCGGGGTGGCGTCGTTGATGCGGCAGGTAACGGTTACACCCGTCTTCATGCCTTTGACGCGCTTGGCCCACTGGAGATTGGACTCCACGGGGTTGGCGTCTGCGTCAATGCCAATGTAGCCGTACTTGGTCTTCTCGCGGATGGCCAGGGCGGTACCTCCGGCGCAGGAGTCCGTAATCAGTTGGTCGGTGCAATAGGTGCGGGAAGCTCCCAGGACGGGCATCTGCTCCGTCATGTTGAGTTTTCCACCGTTGGCCACCCAGCCCACGTTTACCTGCTCGAAACCCATTCCGTCGCCAATCATGAAAATGACATTTTTGATTTTCTTGCCGCGAGGCTGCTGCACCTCAACGATCTGGTAAGGGACCTCTACCGTATACTGGTCATCCTTACTAAAACTGTACGTGGCGTACTTGGAACGGTTACGATCCAGGGAATCGGGGGTCTGGGCGGCTGCAATAACGGTGAACCCAACCAAACTTATTAATGAAACAACAAACCTGTTCATAGTTTATAATTATTCTACAATAGTATTCCAACCTTCAATCTCAATCTGGGCTTCCTTGCAACCCTCCGGGAGCGTGCACTCGATGACGCGGGTCTCTCCGGGGAGGAGGGTGAAGAAGTTATCCGTCCAGAAAGTGCCGGGGATGAGCTCGCCCTTGGCATTCTTGGCCTTGAGGATATTCTGGTAAGCCAGGGTTTCTCCACGGTTGACCAGGGTGATGTCGTAGCCCTTGGCGGTCTTCTGGATGGTCTTGCCCACCTGGGTCTTGGGAAGGTCGCACACATAGCCTACGTTGGCGTACTCCAGGATGGGGAGGCCCCACCAGTCGGCCTTTTCCCAGTCGTAGACGTTGTTGTTGGCAGCGATGGTGTAGATGTTGTTGCCAAAGGCCTTGCGATCCGGGGTGATGAGCTCCAGCACCACATAGCCGGGGCCGGTGATGTTTTCAAACACCTTCAGGGGCTCGCGGGCCTTGCTCTCTACCTGCTTGGTTTCCTTGCGGAGAACGGTCTTTCCGTCCGTGTCGTACACCCAGAGGTTGGCGGTGAGAACGCCGGAGCGGTCAATGACATCGTTCACCAGATATGCGCAGGCGTCTCCATAGTTATAGACCAGCTGCAGCGGGCGCAGGGCTTTCTTGACGCCGTAGTAACCGGCGGTAGGAATGCCGTACCAGTCGTAGAGCTGCCAGTAGATGCTGGGCCAGGCGCTGTTGAGCATCCACTGAACAATACCCGTAGCATTGGGAACATTGCAGCGGAAGGCCTCAAACATGGCACGCTCGGTGTTGTAATCCATGGCGTGGGCGCGCTTGACGTAGTCTTCCAGGGTTTCGGCCTTTCTGCCGTACAGACCCTCCTGGGCCTTCATCTGGAAAGCGGGGGTGTTCATATGGGAAGCGGAGGAGGTGCAGTGGTAGGCCCAGTTCTTGCCCATGGGCCAGAGCTGCTCCTCTCCAATCATGCGACGGAGGCTCTCTACCTGCGGCAGGTTGAGGCCGGGGCCTGTTTCCGTGTTGAAACCAAAGGCGCCGCCGCACTCGGTATCAATGTACCAGTAGTCCGGTCCTACAAACTCGTAGGGGCCTTCCATCTTCATGCCGGAAGGACCGGCCAGGCTGGTAAGACCCTTGGCCGAGCAGATATAGGGCCGATATTCCAGCTTCTCATAGAGGGCCAGGTATTCCTTCTCCAGGCGCTCGTTGGGAATGCGGTCGCTGCCGGTGAGCCAGCCAATCAGGGACGGGTGGTTGCGCAGGCGGATAATCTGATCGCGGAAATAACGCACGGCCAGGGCTTCGGAGCGAGGGTCGTTGATGCAGCCGTAGCCACGGGTCTCGGGAAGGCCGCAGTAGTCCATCCACTCCCACTGGCAGCTCCAGCCCACCAGGGCCAGGATACCCATGCGGTCGCAGAGGTCGTAGATTTCGTCGTCCTTGCCCCAGATATTCTCAAAGCGGATGCAGTTGAGACCCATGTCGCATACCATGTCCATCTGGGCCTTGAGGCTCTCGGGCGTATCCTGGAGGAAGATATCGTCTGTCCAGCCACCGGCCTTGATGAGAACTTTCTTTCCGTTGAGAATAAACTGGCGGTGGCCTTTTTCGTCCACGATACCCTCAATCTTGCGGATACCAAAGTCCACGCCTTTCTCATGACTCACCTTGCCACCGTTCTCGAAGGCCACGTTCAGGTGATACATCTCCGGGGAGCCCATCTCGCGGGTCCACCAGATACGGGGATTGTTCACCGTCTCGGTTACCTTGACCACACGGGTGCCATGGCCGGAGAGCTTGACATCGGCCTGGAAGTTGCCGCTGTCGTAGACGCCCTTGATGGTTCCCTGTACGGGGTCTTCACTGCGGTTGACCAGCGTAACGGACACCTCAATCTTGGCGCGGGTAAGGTCTGCGGGGTCCACGATGGGCTTCACAAACACGTCCTGCACCTCTACGTCCGGCGTGGAGATGAGACTCACGGGCCTTACAATGCCCATGCTCTCGTCCAGGGGACGGGGGTTCCAGTCTGCGAAGCCGTGGTTGAGGTCTCCGCTCTGGGCGCGGCGCAGGGTTACCTTGAGGGTGTTGTTGCGCCGAGCCAGGGCCGTGATGTCAAACTCCCGGTTGCTGAACGTGCCGAAGGTAGTATCGGCCGATGCAATCTTGACTCCGTTGAGTTCAACGTCGGCGTAAAAATTCAGGCCCTCGAAACGAAGCACATGGTGCAGACCATTGGCCGTCTTGAACTGCGTGGTAAACACCCAAGGCTTGTCAAAGGGTTCCCGGTCCAGCTGCTTGTAGTGGTCCAAATCCAGGATGTTTTCTCCCAGGGCGCCGGCCTCGTTGAGGGCGCCAACCACCGTGCAGGGAACGGTAACTACATACTTCTGAGAAGACCCTTCCTGCTGGAGAGTCCACTGCTTGAGGCCTTCGCCCTGGCTGCTGCAGCCGGCCGAACAAAAGATAATGGGAAATAGCATCAGACGAAAAAGGATGCCGGTTCCGATGTTGTAGGATCCGAGTGTCATTAATATCAATGGTTTATACCATTGCAAAAATAACTTCGGATTTTCCCTTTAGATACGATATTTGCGAAAGAATTACCGCAATTTGCGCAAATGTGCGGTTCTGTACTCGCTGGGAGTACATTTCATGATGGCCAGGAAGCGACGCGTGAGGGTTTTGGCGTCGGGTTCGTCCATCTGGGCCGCCAGGTTGGCGATGGACTCATCACTGGATAGGAGAAGGTCGGCAAAGTACTGGATGCGCTTGCGCATAATGTACTGGTAGATAGATACTCCGGTAGCACTCAGGAAGCGCTGCTCCAGCAGGCGACGGGAGAGCGGCACACTCTTCAGGACGTCCCGTACCTGGATCTTGTGCCGAATATTGTCGTGGATGAATTCCAGGGCATTGTGCACGGCTGTATCGGTGGTGGCCACGGCGTTGGAGGAACGGCGCAGCACCAGCTTGGTGGGCTGCATCACCACGTCTTCTCCGGGATACGTGGGATCCTTCACCATCCGGGCAATCATCTTGGCCACCTGATACCCTCCCCTCTCCATGTCCACATCGATGGAACTGATGGCGGGCTGAGACAGGTTGCAGGACACTTCGTCGTTGTCTACACCTATGATGGCCACGTCGTAAGGTACACGGATGCCGTAGTTGTTGCAGGTTTCAATCAGAAGGGTGGCCTGGGTGTCGTCAGAGGCCATGATGCCCACCGGCTTGGGCAGGGAAACCAGCCATTTCCAAACTTTGGGCTGGTCATAGTTCCAGAAGAAATTCTCTCCGCGGATGCGGTCACCGGAGTCAAAGGATTCGGCCAGGCCGGACTCTTCCAGGCGCACCTGGAACCCGGAACGGCGGCCGTCGCTCCAGATGACACCGCGGTATCCGAAAAAGGCAAAATGTCGGAAGCCGCTCTCCAGGAAAGCATCGGCCGCCATCCGGCCCATTTTCTCATAATTGGCCGTCAGGTTGGGAATGTCCGGGAACAGGCGGATGTTGTCCACCGCCACGGCCACAATGCCGTTCTTACGGAACTGGGACACCGGATCCTGCGGATCAAACTCGCCCAGGACGGCATCGGCCCTCCATTCTTTGGCCCAGGAGAGGACGCCGGAAAAGCCGTGCTCCTGCTTGTAGGACGGGGGCATACGGCGCACAATCCAAGGTTCCCCGCTGTCCTGCGAATACAGGTGGATTCCGCGGAGAACCCGGTAGGCGAACTGCTCGGTAAAGTCTCCTATGTAGAGGAGCCTCATTCTTTACTTTCTCTTGTTCTTGGGAACGATGTAGCGCACATAGCCCACCTGGATGCCCATGGCGTCTATGTTGCGGGAAATCTGGAAGCGGTCCATCTTGGCCGTACCACCGGTGGGGATGCCGCCTTCTGCGTCCTTGGCTGTCCAGTACTTGTTTTGCTTGCTGTGGTTCCAGTCCACGCCCACGATGGGAATGCTCAGGGTGAGGACGCTGTTGTCCTTAAGTCTCACAGCCAGGCCGCCGGCAATGTCAATGCCCACGGAAATAATGTTGGAAAGGCGATACTTCTTTACCTCTTCTCCATCCTTGGGAACGGGGTGGGACATGGTGTAGCCATAGTTTCCGAAGAGACGACCCTCGGCAAACACGCCCAGCATCTTGCTGCCAAACAGGGATTTGTACCGGCGGGCCGTAAAGCTCAGGCCCAGCTTGTGATGCAGCATGTGACGGTTGGAGAGCGTAATGTTGAGCGTCTCGTCATCGGAACCCACGATATCCCGGAAATCCAGCTTGAGGTTGGTGTCCACCAGATAGCCGTTGTAGTTGAGACGCACGCCCAGGCACAGGTCGTCGGCCACGAACCAGGAAATACCGGGAGAAACGTTCCAGGTGTGGAGTTTGCCCTGGCCGATATTGAGGATGGACAGGATGGAATAGCCGTCTCCGGGGTTCTCTCCGGTTACATTGAACAGACGATAGGAACCGCTGATGCCGATGGACTGGCCACCTTTGGCCAGGAAGGCGCCGCTCTGCGGATTTTCAGGGTCATTGAAACGGCTCAGAGCCTTGTCAACAGGGTTGTTCTGGGATAAGGCCGAAACGCACACAAGCATCATGGCTGCCACAAGGATAGTTTTTTTCATGGTCTATAGTGTTTGCGAGTGCAAAGTTAGCATTTTTTTGCATCTTGCTAGTTTGTAGATTGTTTCCTATCTTTACAAAAAATTAATGCACTATGAAACTTAACGACCCTTTTGTTATTACCATCAGCCGTGAAATCGGTACCGGTGGCGGTTCCGTTGGCGTAAAACTGGCAGAAAAGCTCAACGTCCCCTATAGCAACAAGCAGCTCATCCAGGCACTGGAAGAGAAGTTTAACCTCAACAGAAAGGGCATCGAGTACTTGAAGAGCACCAAGAAGAACTGGTTCAAGGACCTGTTTGAACAGGTTGCACCGGCTCCCAAGGCTACTATTAAGGTGGGCGATTACACCTTCTCCCGTGAATTCCAGGACAACGTAACCGTAAAGGACATCTACGAGGCCGAAAAGGAAATCCTCAACGCCATCGCAGACCAGGGTTCCTGCGTCATTACCGGCCGCTCCGCCTTCTTTGTGCTGAAAGACCGCCCCAACAAGGTGGATATCTTCATCACCGCCAGCAAGGACGCCCGTATCGAGCGTGTCATGGCCAAGCAAAACCTGACCAAGGAAGAGGCCACCAAACTCGTTGAGAAAGTGGACACCGGTCGTGACAACTACGTCAAGCGTTTCACCGGCCTCAGCCGTTACGATATGAGAAACTACAACCTCATCCTGGACATGGACTACCTCACAGAGGATGAAGCCGTAGAAAAGATCCTGGCCTTCATAGGCCGATAAACCAGCCTGGATTACTCCGGTAGAGAAAAACCGCGCTCAAGTAAACTTGGCGCGGCCTTTTGTTTTTTTGCGGAGGGGACGAGATTCGAACTCGTGGTACAGAATAACCCGTACGGCAGTT
>CAMVJR010000013.1 GCA_947167855.1 uncultured Bacteroidales bacterium | reverse complement strand
GTAGAGGTGAAGGTGGAGGGCGGCGTACTATTTCTTCTTCCTTAAGTAAAGCTTATGGCCAAAAAGCGCATCGGCTGTCTTGCCATCGTTGCGGCAGTCATCCTCATTCCCATTCTGTATGTGGTGCTGGGTCCCGGCATCAAACTCACCACGCCCGTGATGAAGCTCATCCTCAAGGTGGCTATGAAGAAACCGTCGGAAACCTCCCTTGCGGACGGATACACCAAGACGCTGGGCATCCCCTATGTGGAAGGAGGAGATCCCGCACAGGTCCTCGATATTTACTATGCCGATAGCACCAACCGCAGGGATGCCGTCCTCATCGATATTCACGGCGGCTTCTACGTGGCCGGGCAGAAAGAAGGAAACCGGGATTTTGCATCGGTTTTCCTGGGAGAAGGCTTCGATGTGGTGCTGGTAGAGTATCGCCTCAATGACGGAGTGCGGGACGTATCGGACGAGCTGGCAGACTGCGCATCGGCCCTGGATTATCTCGCCATCCATGCCGAAGAGCTGGGCCTGAATAAGGATAGGATGTTCGTCACGGGCGATTCCGCCGGAGGGCATCTGGCGCTGTATATGGCCGAAGGTGCGGCCGATAGCTTCGTGCCCATTCGGCCCAAGGAGTTCTCGGCTGCCGGGGTGCTGCTCAGCTGCCCTGCCTACGATTTTGCTACCTTCGGCGATGCAAAAGACTACTCCGACGACTTCAAGGCCTGGTTCGTAGGACCCCGCTTCAAAGACAAGCCCTATCTGGAGTCCCTCTCTCCCAGAACTTTCATCGGAAGTCTGGAAGCACCCCTGTTCCTGTCCACCTGCACCAAGGATTTCATCCGGATCCAGTCCCTGATCCTCAAGGCGGACTGCGATTCCCTTGGGAAAGCCATTACCTTCCTGGATATTGCATCCGATGACAGTAAGGTGGGCCATATCCATAATGTAACGAACATCGACCTGCCGGAATCCAAGGAAGTGAACGGCGCCATGGTTGCATTCATGAAAGCCCATTAATGTATTCTACGCACACATATGCAGGGGAGGCTTCGGCGGTTTTGGTTTTTTTATTACCTTCGTGCTTATGAAATTTTTGGGGAATATTCTGTGGCTGGTTTTGGGCGGCTTTTTGGTTGCCCTGGTTTACTATATCGTGGGGCTTTTGATGTGCCTTACGCTGATTGGTATTCCGTTTGGGATTCAGCTCTTTAAGCTGGGGACGTATGCGCTGTGGCCGTTTGGACACGATCTGGTCAACGGACCCCATGAGCCCGGGTGCATTTCCGTGGTGATGAATCTGATCTGGATCCTGTGTGGGTGGTGGGAGATTGCCGCCATTCACTTTGCCTTCGGCCTTCTTCTTTTTCTCACCATCGTGGGCATTCCCTGGGGCCTTCAGCACTTCAAAATGGCCATCGCCGTCATTTTCCCCTTCGGCAAGGAGATCCGCTGAGGTTTAGCCAAAAAAACCTTGTTCATTTTGTTGAGATTCTTTAAATTTGGTGCCATTTTTTGGAAAACGTACTTAGCACTAAATGAAGAACCTACCTTCCCTCCTTGTTCCGGTTCTGCTGCTGGTTCTGGCACAGACCGGCGTGCGCGCACAATCGCAGTTTGGCGAGGCGCGAACCCAATCCCTTTCCATCCGTCTGGACGGTGGTGTTTCCTGGGCGTTTACTTCTGCATTTGACCAGCTGGCCGGTTCCAGGGCCAACCTGACCCAGCCCACCGTGGGCGCCGGCTTGATGTGGAATCTGACCCCCAATGCCCGTTTGGGTGTGAACTACAACTACTCCCGCATGGTCCGTGAGCAGGCCGGAACGCTGGAACAGCTTCCCGGCGGCGGTGTCCAGGGAGATGTGTACAAGGACTTCAAAGAGCATCTGAACTTCCTGTACGTGACGGCCGAATACAATGTGTTGGGCAGCCGGGTATTGGACGGCCGTCTGTGTGCCTATGTGGGAACCGGTCTGGGCCTTATGGCCGGAGCCGGATCCGTTTACACCCTGGGCATCCAGAACGAGATTCTGGCAGGAGGTGCTGGCAATATAGTACAGGTAACCGGTCATAACGAAAGAGTTCGCGAAGTGTGGCCGGCCCTTCCTTTTACCCTTACTGTGGAATATGCCTTCCTCCCGCAGGTGGCCGTGAGCATTTCCGGTGGCTACCGCGCCGTGTTTGGCGGCAACGAGGACTGGGCTCCCGCAGGCCAGGCCATTGCTACCGTGGGCCTGGTGTTCAACTTACATAAATAGGAGGACGGGCTGTGAAAGCAGTGAAAAAAGTACTCCTGGCCCTGTTCCTGGGGCTGGCGGTTCCGGCATGTGACGTATCCAATCCGGAACTGGACATTGTGCTGGAAAGAGATTTCAGCGAAGTGATTGAGGCCATTAACGATGCCAACAAATCCCTCACGGACAAGCTTACCCTCATTGAAGCAGTGGTGAAAGGAGAGGCGTTTGGACAGCAGTCCCTGTTGGATCTGGTGAAAGGGGCGCTGGCATCCCTGAGCGGCTCCCTGGAGGAGAAACTGGCGGCCATTCAGGCGGCCGTGAATGCCCGTTCCACCTCCCTGGAAACCAAGCTGGCGCTTTTGCAGGCGGCGGCCGAAAGCGGTTTTGCCGGAGCCCAGGCCCAGCAGGCCCTGATGCTTCAGGCCCTCCAGTCCCTGCAAGGCAGTGCCGAAGAGAGGCTGGCTGCCGTTGAGGCAGCTGTGAAAGCCCAGACATCGGCCCTGGAAACCAAGCTGGGGCTTATTGAAGCGGCCGTTACAAGCGGTCTGGCCGATAGCGAAAAAGCCCAGACCCTCCTGCAGGAAGCCATCGATTCCCTGAAAGGTACGCTGGAAGAGAAACTGGCCGCCATCGAGAAGGCCATTCAAGACGATAATACCACCCTGGAGACCAAGCTGGGCCTCATATCCGCTGCCCTGGAGAAAGGCATTGGAGACCAGACAACGGCCCTGGAGATCTTCCAGAAGGCACTGGATACCAGCCTGAAGAGCCAGGACAAGGCCCAGGAGGACCTGAAGACCGAACTGCTGACCCAGCTCGAGAGCCTTTCCAAGAGCCTCACCACCGAGGAACTGGTCAAGGCCTTCAAGGGCATGGCCGATGCCATCAGCACCCAGGAGCAGTCCGAGCAGGACCTGCTGGAGAAGCTTCTGACCGAGGTGGACAACCTGGCCGAAGCCATGGGTCCCCAGTACGAACTGATCCTGGAGGAAGATGCCACCAAGACGGTTACCCTTACCCAGGGTAACACCTTCCGCGTGAAGTTGAGCGTGAATCCTACGGATGCCGTGCTGGTGAAGGACAGCCTGAGGATAAAGATTGTTTCCCACAAACTGTTCTATCCGGAGGGAACCCCGGTTGGGAAGGATACCGACCACTTTGCCATCACCTCCCTGGAGGCAGATTCCGGAAAGGCCGGGCAGTATGTGGTCACCCTCTCTACCCAATCCCCGGTAACGGTGTGGGATGAGTCCGTGCTCTGTTTCGTATACAACTTTGGAAACAAGAAGAAGGCAAAGTATGTGGGCACGCATCCCTTCCCGGTAACCATGATGCCCCATGCCAAAGATGCCCTGGAGCGGCGCTACTATCCCAATGGTAGTTTCCTAATGTCTATTCCCAAGCAGGGTTTTATGATGGGAACCATCTACTACGCGCTGGGACGCAAGCGTTTCAGTACGGAGGACGGATCGGAAACCCGCACCTACACGGCCGATAATATAGCCCGTGCCAAGTTTATCCAACCGGACAGACCGGATACGGCGTCCGTGTTCACCACGCTGGATTCGAAGCATTTCGTGCGTTTTTCGCCCGATACCGTGGGCAACCTTACGTGGCGTGCATTCCAGAAGCGCTATATAGAGGATCATCTTTCCCAGGAAGTGACGGGCCAGCTGGCCCTCACCGACCGCTGGGGCACCACGGACGCCATTGACCTTTCCATGAAATGGTTCGTGACGTGGCCGATTCCCTACGAAATCGTAGACACGGTCAATGTGCGGAAAGCCAGTGATTTTGTATCGCGGCCCGAAGGATTTGTGTACAAGTATCCGGATCTTTGGCCCAAGTATCTCAATCCCTGGGGCCTGGACTTTGATACCATCCAAAGTAGCGGCGCGGAACTCGAGAATACGCCCAGGGGTGCCGGAGATGGATATCGGGCCATGCAACTGGTGATTCCGAAAGATGCGGCCGCCTCTACCTACCTGCTGGTGGAGAACGGCATTAAACCCGTTTCCGGCTTTAAATTGATGTCGCTCGGAATCCTTTGCCTGCGCCCCCGGCCCAGTGACGTGGACCCTTCCTACGCTCCGCCGCAGATATACTATGATTATCAGATCAAAATAAAGGTCATAGATTAGACATGGTACGAAAGAATCGCATATTACTATATATCCTGCTTGTCCTGTTGCCGTTTGCTTTCCCTTCCTGTGAAAGCGAGCCGGCCCGGATTGAGGTAGTGGAAAAAGGAGATTACAGCGTGCTCCTGGAGGCGGTCCGCAGCTCGGAGCAGTCGCTTTCGGCCAAGCTGGCGCTGGTAGCCAAGGCGGCCCTGGAAGGCCTGGCCAGTGACGCCCAGGTGATCCAGCTCATCCAGGAGATGATGAAGTCCCTGGAAGGCACCCTGGAAGAGAAGCTTTCGGCCATTGAAGAAGCGGTGAAAGCCCAGACCGCAGACCTGGAGGCCAAGCTGGCGCTCATAGAGGCGGCCGTTCAGGGCGGATTGGCCGATGCCCAGACGCAGCAGGCGTTGATCCAGCAGGCGCTGGAGTCGCTCAGCGGCACGGTGGAGCAGAAGCTGGCCGCCATCGAGGAAGCCGTAAAGGCCCGGGGGACAACCCTGGAAACCAGGCTGGCGCTCATTGAAAAGGCGGTGAAAGAAGGCTTGGCCGATCAAAACAGCCAGGAAGAGCTCCTGGCAGCAGCCCTGGAGTCCTTGGACGGTACTACGCAGGAAAAGCTGGAGACCATCCAATCGGCCATGAGCAGCGAGATGCTGGACCTGGAGACCAAGATAGGGTTGCTGGTGGCGGCTCTGGAAAAAGGTTACGGAGACGTCTCCACCACCCTCGAGAACCTGCAGAAGGCATTGGATGCCAGCCTCCAGGGGATGGATAAGGACCTGGAACAGGTCAAGACCAGCATCCTGGAGCAGCTGAAAGCCATTTCCGGCCAGCTGACGCCCACCGAACTCTCCAAAGCGTTTAAGGATGTGATGGATGCACTGGACGGGCAGGACAAGGGTGCCGGAGAGATTCTGAAATCCCTCCAGAAAACCGTGGAAGAGCTGCAGGCCCAGGTAGGGGAAGTGACTATCAAGGAACTGGTGTATATGGGTCATCCCACGGAACCGGCCACGGTTTCCTGCGGACAGGACCTGGAACTCAACATCCAGGTGAATCCTTCCCATGCTACACTTACGCAGGATATGCTCACGATGGAGTGTATCAACTCCAAGCAGTTCTTCCTTTCGGGTACGGACCGGAGCAAGGCTGTAAAGGACCATTATACGTCCTTTACCCTGCAGGCCCATCCGGAAGAGAAAGGCCTCTATACCCTAAAGGTAAAGACCCTCGTGGACCAGACCTATAAATACTGGGACGAGAGTTCGCTGGTCTTTAAAACGAAGGATGTCAGCACCCAGGCTATCCCGGTATCCATTATGCCCAATCCCCAGGACGGACTTTCCCTGTCTCCTTCTGAGAAAACGGCCACTTTCCTTTACAAGGATACGCTGGGCGTGGTCTATCAGCCTCTCACCAGCATACAGTTTACGGATGGCAAGCAAAGCCGAACCTATACCCCGGAGTTTTTGAAATCGGCCCATTTTTCCTCTACCTCCCTGGCGGCGAAAACCGCTCTGGACCGGGATCTGCGTTTTGTGTCCATTTGCCCCGACACCCTGGATACCGGCTGGATGACGCTGGCCGATTCTACCCATGTGGATCACAAGGAAATAGGAGGCACCCTGGTGCTCACGGACCGTTGGGGAAGCACGGCCAACTATTCTCTTTCAAAACTGCAGTGGTACACGTCCTATATCAGTACGGTGATAGCCAATCCCAAGATTGAAAACGACACCGTTGTGGCGGACCTTCGTTCCCAGGCCGCCGCGTTGGGCCTGAACACGTCCGACTGTCCGGGCAGCAAGTTCTGCAAAGTAGAAAAATTTGAGTTTGCCTCGGCCAGTGGCGCGTGGCTGAGCGCCCAGTTCGATAATGATTCCTGGAAGCTGAACATGCAGCTTTTAAGCTATCCTTCCGGGTCGCGTTTCACGCTGGATGTGGTGGTGGTCCAGGTCGTGCAGCCCAGCGAGGTAGATTCGTCTTTCCTGCCTACGCAGCGCAAAGTGCGCATCCGTGTAGATTTTACCGTCAAATAAACCGTCCAAGTCATGAAAACAAGATTTCATTATTGCCTGCCGCTCCTGCTGGCCTTGTCCCTCACGGCTTGCGACACCCTGCACCCGGAGGTGGATATCCGGCTCAAGACAGACTATACGGAGATTCTTCAGGCCATCAGTGACTCCAACAAGTCCCTGGCCGATAAGATGGCCCTCATCCAGGCTGCCGCCGGCACCGGACTGGCCCAGGACCAGACGCTGCTGCAGCTCGTCCAGGAGGCCCTGGCTTCGCTGGGAGGCACCCTGGACCAGAAACAGGCCGCCATCCAGACCGCCATGCTGGATCAGTCCACCAAGCTGGAGACCAAGATGGCGCTGCTGGAAGCGGCCGCCAATGCCGGTTTTCTGGATGAAGCCAAGCGGCGGGAGATTCTGCAGCAAACCCTGACCCATATGAGCGGCTCGCTGGAGCAGAGGCTCTCCGCCGTAGAGTCGGTCATCTGTGCGCAGACCACGGCGCTGGAATCCAAACTGGAGCTCATAGAAGCGGCTGTGAATACCGGCCTGGCCGATGCTGCCCAGCAGCTGGAGCTCCTGCAGAAGGCAGTGGAATCCCTGGAAGGAACGCTGGAAGAGAAGCTGGCTGCCATTGCCGCCGCTGTGGAAAGCGAAGGCACCGGCCTGGCTGTCAAGTTGGGCCTGATTTCTTCGGCCGTTGACAGCGGATTTTTTAATCAGAATGCAGCCATCGGCCTTTTGCAGACGGCCCTGGTAAGCAGCCTGCACGATCTGGATGTACAGTATTCGTCTCTCCGGGACCAGGTCCTGGAACAGCTTACCGCCGTTTCCGCCAAACTCACTACCGAAGAACTGGCCAAGGTCTTCAAGAGCATTGCCGATGCCATCAGCACGCAGGCGCTCTCCCAGAAAGAGCAGCTGGAAGCCATCCAGAAGATCCTTGATGCCATTAAATGAAGACAGCCATGAAGTATACATCTATTATAGTGTCCGTCCTTTCGGCCCTCCTTCTCTGCACGGCCTGTGAGCAGGAGCCGCTCAAGATTGACGTGTCCCTGGAGGCCGAATACAGCGGCATGCTCAACGCCATCCGCGGGGCCGATAAATCGCTTTCCGATAAGCTGGACCTGATTGCCCGCGCGCAGAGCAGCGGTATGGTGACCAGCGAGCAGCTGCTGCAGCTGATAGAGGAGGCCGTTGCCTCCATGAACGGCACGCTGGAGGAAAAACTGGATGCCATTGCCGAGGCCATCGGTGCGCAGACTATCACCCTTCAGAATAAACTGGTCCTTCTGGAGAAGGCTCTGGATGCCGGTTTTACCAGTGATGTCCAGGCTTACCTGCTCATCCACAAGGCCCTGGAGTCCCTGAGCGGCACGTTGGAGGAGAAACTGGCTGCCGTGGAAGAGGCCATCAAGAGCCCCGTTACGGGTTTGGAGACCAAGATGGCCCTCATCGAGGCAGCCATCGAGAAGGGCTTCACAGAGGATGCCGGACGGCAGGCCCTCATCCTCGCGGCCCTGGAATCCCTGACCGGCAGCACGGAGGAGAAGCTCTCCGCCATTGAATCGGCCCTGGGCAGCCGGACGGCGAGTCTGGAAAGCAAGCTGGCCCTCATCTCCGGGGCGCTGGAAAAGGGCCTGGGAGACGGCGTTACCGCCATCGGCAACCTGCAGAAGGCCCTGGAAGAAGAGGTGAAGGGCCTTGGATCAGATTTCTCGGAAGCCTGGGACCAGACCATCAAGAAGTTGCAAACCCTTGCGGCAGAGATGGCTCCCGACGAGTTTGCCAAATCCATCCAGGGCATCCTGACCTCCGTACAGGGCTATGCTCAGGATGCAGAAACGCTGCTGAAAAAGCTGCAGGAAGAAGTTCAGAAACTGTAAAATATTATCTATCAAAGGGCTGCGCAAATTGAGACTAAGAATACGCAATTTGAGCTAAAAGCAATCGCTTTTCAGTGATAAATTTGCGGCCGATAACCAATTTTATTCTTAATCTCTTAACAAAAGCCCTATGAAAGCTAAAGTTTTCTTGCTTTTCCTTCTTTCCGGTTTGGCGGCTTTGAGCCTGAACGCTCAAAACCTCACGGTGAAGGGAAAGGTCTCTGACGGTTCCAATGGTGACCCCGTCCCGTTTGCTACCATCGTTGTCAAGGGTATGTCTACGTGGACGACCACGGATGCAGAAGGTCTGTATACCATTCAGGCCCCTGCAAACGCCACCCTCTCCGTGGACTGCCTCGGCTACATCACGGTTGAAGTGGACGTCAGCGGCAAGACTTCCCTGGACATCCAGCTTAACCCCGACCTTGACCAGCTCTCCGAGTCCGTGGTCATCGGTTACGGTGTCCAGCAGAAGAAACTCCTCACCGGAGCTACCCTTCAGGTAAAAGGTGACGATCTCTCCAAACTTAACACCACTTCTGCACTGGGCGCTCTCCAGAGCCAGAGCCCCGGTGTTTCCATCACCCAGAACTCCGGTCAGCCCGGCCGTGGTTACAAGGTGAACATCCGCGGTATCGGCACCATCGGTGATTCCGAACCTCTGTACGTCATTGACGGCGTAGCCGGCGGTGACATCAACGCCCTCAACCCCAACGATATCGAGTCCATCGATATCCTGAAGGATGCTGCATCGGCCGCCATCTACGGTGCCCGTGCCGCTAACGGCGTTGTGCTGGTTACCACCAAGCAGGGTAAGGAAGGCCGCGTGGTCGTTTCTTACGACGGTTACTATGGCGGTCAGTACATTGCCAAGATGCCCGACATGGTCAACGCCCAGGAGTACATCCAGCTCTATAACCTGGCCCGCAAGAACAGCGGCCTGGAAGAGGTTGACTTCTCCACCAAACTCCCCGTCAACCTTTACAACTCCGTAAAGAACGGTACCTGGAAGGGCACCAACTGGGTTGAGGAGATGTATAACAAGGGTGCCATGACCCAGAACCACTCCCTGAACGTTGCCGGCGGCTCCGCCGACCACAAGTTCTCCATGGGTCTCTCCTACACCGGCCAGGACGGTATCCTGGGTTACAACAAGATTGAACCCATGAACGCCCAGTATCGCCGTTACACCTTCCGAATCAACACCGACAATGTGGTTATCAAGCGCAACGGTCTTGAACTTCTCAAGGTGGGTGAAACCCTCAACTTCAGCTACGGCCAGAACAGCGGTATCGCCGAAGGTGACATCTACGACAGCTCCCTGCACGATGCTATTGGCGCCAACCCGCTCCTCCCCGTTTACGACACCGACGCCAACGGAAACATCGTTGGTTTCTATGACGAAGACGTCCGTGACCGCGAAGGCTGGACCTTCTTCAACGACGCCAAGCACCCCATTGGTGTGGACTACTATAACCGTGGCCGTAACCGCCAGAAGACGTACTCCCTGCACGCCAGCGTGTACGCCGAACTCCAGCCCATCAAGAACCTCAAGTTCAAGAGCCAGTTCGGTTATCGTCTGTCCGGTTCCTCCAACCGCAGCTACAAGATGATCTATCATCTGAACACTTCCCAGTACAACGACAACGACGTCGTGTCCCAGAGCATGAAGCTGGGTCACCGCATCACCTGGGAAAATACGGCTTCCTACCACTTTGACATCAACGGCACCCATGTGTTTGACGCCGTTCTGGGTCAGTCCATCGAAAAGTGGGGCATGGGCGAGAGCATCAGCGGCAGCGCCTGGAACAGCATCTTCCCCAATGACTTCGATCGCGCCTACCTCTCCAACACCAAGCCCACGATCCTGAGCCAGATTTCCGCATCCGGTTCTCCTTCTTCGGCCGGTGCCCTGGCTTCCTTCTTCGGCCGTGTCAACTACAGCCTCAAGGATACCTACCTGTTCTCCGCTACGGTCCGCGCCGACGGTTCCTCCAACTTTGCCCGCGGTCACCGCTGGGGTATCTTCCCTTCCTTCTCCGCCGGCTGGATCATCTCCAACGAGCCCTGGATGGAAAATGCCCAGAATTGGCTGAGCTTCCTGAAACTCCGCGCCAGCTGGGGTCAGAACGGTAATGCCAGCATCTCCAACTTCCAGTACCTGTCCACCATCAAGCTGTCCAGCAGCGCCGGTTACTACTTTGGTAACAAGGCCTCCATGTCCACCGGTGCCATCCCCGGCACGCTGGCCAACCCGGACGTAAGCTGGGAGACCTCCGAGCAGACCAACGTGGGCTTTGACGCCCGCTTCTTCAACTCCAGCCTGGGTGTCACCTTCGATGCTTACATCAAGAACACCAAGAACTGGCTGGTAGATGCTCCTATCGCCGCCGTGTACGGCTTCAGCGCCCCTTACGTGAATGGTGGTGATGTCCGCAACTCCGGTCTGGAACTCTCCATTGACTATGGCAAGCACACCGGTGAATTCACCTATGGTGTCAAGCTCAACGGTGCTTACAATAAGAACATCGTTACCCGTATCGCCAACTCCGAGGGTATTATCCACGGTGAAGACGACGTCCTGAGCCAGGGTACCTCCGAGATGTACCGCGCCCAGGTAGGTTATCCTATCGGTTACTTCTACGGTTACAAGACCGCCGGTGTCTTCCAGAACCAGGCCCAGATTGACAAGACGGCCGCCAAGTACGAAGACGCCAAGCCCGGTGACCTCATCTGGGTAGACGTGAACGGAGACGGTGAAATCACCGACGACGACCGCACCATGATTGGTGACCCTCATCCGGACTTCACCGCCGGCCTCAACTTCTGGATGGCCTGGAAGGGCTTTGACTTCAGCATCACCGGTTACGGTGCCTTTGGTCAGCAGATTGCCCGTTCCTACCGTTCCTTCTTTGACCGTCCCACCGACAGCTACACCCGCGACCTGCTCAACTGCTGGAGCGGAGAAGGTACTTCCAACCGTCTGCCTCTGTGGACCACCTGCTCTGACCGTAACTGGTCCAACATCTCCGATATCTACATCGAAAACGGTGACTACTTCAAGATTTCCAACGTGACCCTGGGCTACGACTTCAGCCGTCTCATCAAGGGTTCCTGGATCAGCAAGGCCCGTCTCTATGTTTCTGCCCAGAACCTCTTCACCATCACCAAGTACTCCGGTATGGATCCTGAAATCGGTTACGGTTTTGACGAAGACTGGGTTTCCGGTATCGACCTGGGTTACTATCCCAGCGCCCGTACCTTCCTCGTGGGTGTCAACATTCAATTCTAGTGCGTCATGAAAACTTACTTCAAATATTTTTCCGCTCTTGTGCTGGCTTCCCTCGTTTTCGCCGGTTGCGAAAAGTTCCTGGACACGGTCAGTTACACCGAGAGCAACACCAGTAACTACCCCGCATCTCAGCAGGATGCCATGCAGTTGGTGACGGGTATCTATGCCGCCCTGAACCAGGCATCCTATGAGCCCAGCGCCCATTCCTTCATTGCCAACATGACCATGGCCGATGAGTGCTTCGGCGGTGGTGGACAGGATGACTATGAGATCCAGGCTTACGACCACCTGCTCTATTTCGAGCCCAACGCCCAGCTGGATTTCTGGACTCCTTACTATTCCGGTATCACCCGTGCCAATATGGCCATCGCCAACCTGGACAAGGTAGAAGACGAGGAAATGCGTAACCAGCTCCTGGGTGAAGCCTGGTTCCTCCGCTCCTATTTCCTGTTCGACCTCACCACCCAGTTCGGTGAGATTCCGCTGGTGGCCACCGTGCCAAACTCCGTTTCCGAGGCTGCCGTTTATCCCACTCCCGGTACCATTGCCGAGATTTACGGCAACATCGCCGCCGGTCTCAAGCAGGCCATCGAGATTATGCCCGACAAGCCCTGGAACCAGTGCGTTTCCGGTCTGCGTCACGCCACCAAGTGGGATGCAGAGGCCCTGCTGGCCCGTGTCTATCTGTTCTATACTGGCTTCTACAGTGACAAGAATGGAGAAAACATCCAGGCCCTCCCGCTCGTAGACATTGAGAACTTCGAACTCATCGACGCCCAGCTGGGTAAGGATTATGTGGTTTCCAAACTGGAAGACTGCATTGCCCACAGCGGTCACAGCCTGGTGAGCGACTTCCGTCTCATGTGGCCTTATATGAATTCCGTGACCAAGCCCCAGTACGCTTATGCCAAGGATATCCCCGGCACCTGGCTCACCGACGATGTGAACCCCGAGGAAATGTTCAGCATCTGCTATTCCAACGTGGCCGAGTCTTCCCGCAACCGCAACAAGTTTGACCAGTATCTGGGTGTGCGCAAGCGCAGCAAGTACGAGGTGAACGCCTTCCCGTTCAGCCGCGGCTACGGTATGGCTACCGTGAATCCGTACGTTTGGAACCAGTGGGAGATTGAAGAGCCCGGCGATATCCGCAAGGCCGCTTCCATCTACAGCGTCAACGAAGAGATGGCCGATCCTTCCAAGTACACCTGGGGTAACGACAACCAGATGGAGGAATCCGGTTTCTGGCAGAAGAAGTACCAGGCCTGGGGTGCCGTTGTCAACGGATCCTTCTGGTATGAGTTCTCCTCCGTGGCCGAGTACGGCGGCGCCGGCTCCGACCTAGGCCGTGGTCACTCCCCGCAGAATGTCCAGATCATCCGCTTCGCCGATGTTCTCCTGATGCACTCCGAACTCACCGACGGTAAGGTGATCTACAACGGCAAGAGCGGTATGAACGCCGTCCGCGCCCGCGTGGGCCTGGCCGACAAGGCCTACAGCGTAGAGGCTCTGCGCATGGAGCGCAAGCACGAGCTGGCCTTTGAAGGCATCCGCTGGAACGACATGCGCCGCTATGGCAAGGCCTATTGCCTGGCTGCCCTCAAGACCCAGCTGAGCCAGCCCATCCGCAACGCCGGTGGTGAGTGGATCGTGATGAAGGACCAGGGCGCCGGCTACGAAGCCCGCTACAACGCAACCTGGGGCTTCCGCCCGTTCCCTGCCTCCGAGGTGAGCCTCTCGGCCGGTGTCCTTAAGCAGAACGCTGGTTGGACCGACTCCTCAGCTCAGTATACTAACTGGAAATAACGGTATTTGGGTTAATTGATAGTTTGGTTAGTGGGCCGGCTCCTTTGGGAACCGGCCCTTTTCTTTGAGACTAGTAGATCAGTTTCTTGGTCTCGGGATCTCTGCGGAACTGCTTGAAGTAGTTCCACATGATGCGGGCGGTGGGCTGGAAGTTCCAGTGCCCGTAATTGACCACGGCCACAATCTTGATGAGCGGCACGTTGCCCTTGTACAGCTGGCCGGTCTCAATGACAATCCCGTCTCCCTTGTTGGTCACGATGGTCTCGCGGTCCTGGAGCTTCTGGGCAAACACGGGATCCACGGAGAAATCCAACTCATCCACTACCTCCATGCCGTTCATCTGCTCATAGGTGTTCCAGGCGTTGAGGTAGTTGTTGTTTTTCCAGTTGTCCGGCCGGATGTAGGGGACTACGTTGTCCTTGGTTCCCAGCACGGAGCAGTAGGGCATTTCCACGGCGCCGCGCTTCTGGGTGGCTTCATCCCAGAGGATGTCCTTGGTGGTGTAGCCCTTGAAAGGACCGCCGAAGATGCCGCCGGAATGGCCGCCCACAGCGGCAAACAGGTGTGATTTCTTGATGCCCAGGGCGGTGGCGGTGATGGAACCGGCACTCAGGCCCTCTGCGTACACGCGGGAAGGATCCAGCTGCGGATACTTGCCAAAGAGCTGGTACAGCACGGATTCAATGCCGTCGTGGCCCATGGCCTGGTAGTTGGGGCTGCCCTGCCATTCCATTTCCACCACAAAGAAGCGGTCCTCTGCGGCTACCTGGATAAAGCCGGAAGTCTCGGCCTGGGTGCGGGGGTCGTTGGTATTGCCGTGCAGGAGCACCATCACGGGAACGCTCTTTTCCGGAGCGCCTTCAAGGAGTTCCTCGGGCCAGTACTCGTACCACAGCTGCTTGGTGTCCTTGCCGGTGGGCTGCTCTACAATCAGGCGCTTGATGCCCAGGGATTCACAGTCCAGATAGGGCTCCAGTTCATAGGAGCCGTACTCTCCCAGCTTGGCACCCTCGTAGTGCGTGTGGTTATAATTATTATAGCGGTAGCAGCGGCCCAGTACCTGCTTCCAGGCATCGGCAAAGATGTCTTTCAAAGAGGCCGAAGCGGGGTTAACCACTACCGTCATCAGGGGCTCGTCGGGATGCACGGCGGCCAGATAGGGCTTGGCGGCTTTGGCAGCCCCCTTGCCGGCCAGATAGGCAGGAACGCCGGCCGGGTCAACGCTCTTGCCGGGCTTGCCGTCAATGGTGAGGATGCCGGAAACCTGCCCGGCTACCTTGGGAGCCAGCACCTGGTTTACAAAGGTGGCGCCGTTGCCAATGCCTACTATCTTGAGGTTCCCAGGCCCGCGGAAGCGGTTGAACAGTTGGGCGAAGGCCTCGAAATCGGCCTCGGCGGCATATTTCTCCCCGGTGGGATTCACCACCATGGCGGTGCCGTAGTTGTCGTCCAGGAGTTGCTGGATATCCATCGAGGCCACCAGCGCTTCTGCACCGGCCTTGTCCAGCTTGGCGTCCGGGTAAATGAAGAAGACCGGCGTGAAGTTGTACGAACGGCCCTCAGCCCGGGTGGGACCGCCATAGGCAATGGAGAAGGAAGCCCGCTGGGTGAATACCACATTTCCGGGTTCGGGCATACCGGGCTGGGCCAGGGCCGAGAGGGACAGCAGCAAGGCCCAAAGGAGCGTAATCTTTTTCATTTCAGTGTGTTTGTTTCTGCCCAAAGGTACAAAATTAAAATGGAGATTTGTACGCGTTTTTACAAAGAATTGTAGTCTTTTTACGCACGGTAAAAGAGACTTGTCTAATTTTGTGTCAGAAATCAAGCCCATGGCTGATACATTATTAAGAAAATTTGTTATTTTTGCAAAGAGTGTATTAATAGTCCCAAGAAGAAAAAGTCTGTAGCCCTATGAAACAGAAGAAAAGCCTCATCATCGTAGTATCGGTTGTTGCCGCGTGCGTGCTTGGCGTGATCGCCTCCCTGGTCTTCGATTGGCCCGTGAATACGGATCAAACCAGCGGTAACGTGGCCAAATCCTCCCGCTTCTCCCGCAAGACCGCCGAAGAAGCAGCCAGCAACATGCAGGAACTCCTCCTTAGCGACGAAGGGTACAAAAACGGATTGGTCGCCGCTTACCTGGTTATGAAGACCCGTGCCCAGCAGTTTGGCGCCCTGGTGGATATGTCGGAAGAAGTGGCCGGCGGTATCCCTGAGTTCAAGTCTGTCCTCAAAGACATGAAGGCTGTCCGTCCCATGGTGGAGAATGTATGTGTTTCCATGGACAAGGCCGGTGAAGATCTCAACGCCGCCCTGGGTGGAGAAACCCCCAAGGATCTGGCCCAGAATACTACCAACGCTGCTCTGGCTTATACTACCCTCCAGAAGCAGAACAGCCTGGCCACCCGTTTCATCGATACGGCCGATGCCTATCTGGCCAAGGCCGAAGCAGACGGCCGCCTCAAGTTTGTCCGCGACCAGTGGGTAGAATACCAGCAGCTTACCGCTACCCTGGAAAATGATGAAAAGGCCGCTGAAGAACTGGAAGCGAAGGGTCACCTCCTGTCGGCCGATCAGACGCTCGCCGCCGCCCAGACCTTTACCGTAGCGCAGCAGATGTCCCTCGCAAATAGCGCAGTAGTTGCTGGCTATTTTGGAGTAACCCCCGAGATAGTTAGGGCTTCTGAAAGCGTCGGTTACTTCCAGAATGCCATTACCAGCGAGACTGTCCAGAACGCCATTACCAACGAGACCGTCCAGAACGCCATCACCAACGAGACTGTCCAGAACGCCATTACCAACGAGACCGTCCAGAACGCCATCACCAACGAGACTGTCCAGAACGCCATTACCAACGAGACCGTCCAGAACGCCATTACCAACGAGACCGTCCAGAACGCCATTACCAACGAGACTGTCCAGAGCGCTACCGGTGTAGGTAACATCCAGAACGCCATTACCACTGAGGTGGTTTGCAATTCTGTTGCGCAAGGTCTTCCTAACCTGCAGAATGCTGTCGTGACCAGCGTCGTTAGCATGAGCACCAACTCGAGCGTTGTCTCCAACACCATCGTTAACACCATTCAGGCTGCCGCTACCGGAGAGGTGGTTTCCAACGCTATTCAGTTATAATAGTCAGGGACTTTTGCTATGACAAAGGTTCTTGGCAAACGAATAGGTTTACTGATACTGGTCCTGGTTCTGCCGCTTGCTGCACAAGCGCAGAACCAGACCTATTTTCAGTATAAGACCGATGAAGCCCGGCTGGTTTTCTTTGACAAGAACCTGTCCCGCTACATTCCCCATATGGTCCGTATGTTCCAGAATGGCAAAGCTCTCCACGAGCAAATCTGGACTACGGACTCTGTTTATGTTTCCGAGGCGCCGCTTCTGCTTCTGACCGACTGGGAAGACGACGGTAACGGCGGTGTAACGCCCTTGCCGCGTAACCTGATACAGATTGGCATGGCTCCTCTTAACATGTCCTATTACGTGAATCCGTCTGCGGAGCGTTATCGTCAGCTTTTCTGCCACGAGTACACGCATGTTGTGATGACGGACAAGTATAATAGAAAGGATCTGGGCTGGCGCAAGTTTTTCGGGACCAAGGTAGGGACGGACAACTCGCAGCCCATTTCGGCCCTCTGGAGTTACATGACCGTACCTCGCTGGTATGCCCCCCGTTGGTACCATGAGGGCATAGCCTGTTTTATGGAGACCTGGCTGGGCGGTGGTGTGGGCCGTGCCCTGGGCGGCTACGACGAGATGTATTTCCGCAGCATCATTGCCGGAAACGAACCCCTGTTCTCTGTCGTGGGCCTGGAAACGGAAGGCTCCACCATGGACTTCCAGGTGGGCGCCAACGCTTACCTGTACGGAACCCGTTTTGTCAACTATATGGTGGCCCGGTACGGCTACGAGAACCTCATCCGTTTCTACAACCGTACGGCAGACAGCAAGACTTTCTTTGGCAACCAGTTCAAACACATTTACGGACGTCCGCTCCGGCAGGTGTGGAACGAGTGGAAGGAGGAAGAGAAGAAGCACCAGGAAGAGAACCTGTCTGCCATCCGTGAGTTCCCGCTCACGGAAACCACTCCGCTTACCAAGGACCCGCTGGGATCGGTTTCTCCCTTTGTGTATGACCCCTCTACCGGCAAGGCCTACGCCGCCATGAACGCCCCGGGGGACTTTGCCCACATCACGGAGATTGACCTGAATACCGGCAAGCAGCGCTCGGTGGTGCCTATTCACGGTATCCAGCTTTATAATCCGGCTTTTGTTGCCCTGGATCACAACCACCAGCGTCTGTTCTTCACTTTTAACAATGCCAAGATGCGCGGCCTGGAAGTGTACGATCTCCAGAAAAAGAAGGTGGTCCAGAAACGCACGTTCCAGCGCGTCAACAACATTGTGTACGATAACGCCACAGACCGCCTGTACGGTCTGTTCTCCAACGGCGGAACCCAGTCCATCATCCGGTACGACTCTAACCTTGAAAATCCGGAAATCATTTATGCCTTCCCCTTTGGGGTGAGCGTTTTTGATATGGACGTGAGCCATGACGGCAAGTGGATTTCCATGACCCGGCAGGGAGACAATGGAGAGCATACGCTCATGCTCTTCAACACCGAAGAACTGGCCAATGCCAAGTTCGAGCCCCGTGAACTGGTTACCTGGGAAGACAGCAACCTGGGGCAGTTCCGCTTTTCCCTGGACGATGAATATCTCCTGGGCAGTTCCTACTATACCGGTGTTTCCAACCTGTGGCAGATTAACCGCACTACGGGGGAGATGGAACTTCTCTCCAATACGGACATTGGCCTTTTTGCTCCGCTGGAAATTGCCCCCGGCGAGCTCCTGGCCCTGGAGTTTGAGCGGGACGGCCTGCGTCCCGTGACCCTGAAACGCCAGGTGGTGGAAGATGCCAATGCCATCGAACTCTTTGGCCAAAAAGCGTATGAGAACAACGTGGAGGCGCTGGAGTCGGTGGGCATTCTCAAGAAGCCTCTCAAGAAGATTGAGTTTGGAGATGTTTACAACAACATTACTCCTTACAATGTTTTCAAAGAGATGCGCTTTACCGGTGCCTATCCCATCATCACCGGCTTTACGGACAAACTGGCCTGGAACCGCGTGACGCCGGTGCTGGGTTACCGCTTTATGTTCAGCGACCCGGTGGGCCTGAGCAGCATCAAGCTGGCCGTGGGCCTGTCGCCCTGGAGCAGCAACGACCTCAAGAACAAATTCCACGCAGACTTTGAGTGGAAGTATTACTTCTGGACGCTCAAGGCCGCCTGGAACCATACGGATTTCTACGACCTGGCCGGTCCTATGCGCGCCAGCCGAAAGGGTTACATGGTAAGCCTGGCTTACGATTACACCAATACCCTGGTAAGCCCTTATACCAAGTCCTGGGGCGCCTCCATTGCCGCATACGGAGATATGGACGCCCTTCCCATGTACCAGGAAATTGAAGTGGACAAGGGCATCCGTTCCATGCAGACCGCATCGGCCTATGCCAAGATTGCCCGGGTGCGCAGTACGCTGGGCGCCGTGATGCGGGAGCAGGGTTATGAGTTTGGGGTGTCGGGTTACACCTATCTGGCCGGCGGTCGCTTCTTCCCGTCCATAGACGCTACGGCCGACGTAGGTTTCCTGCTGCCCATTGACCGCAATACCCATTTCTGGCTCCGTACGGCGGGCGGCCACTCCTTTGGTGACCCCGCTTCGGCCTTTGGCAATTCCTATTTTGGCGGCTTCCGCAACAACCGCATCGACTACCGCAACGCCTTCCAGTACCGTATGGCCGCGGCCATGCCGGGTGCGGGGATTGATGCCATCAAGGCGCATTCCTATGCCAAGGCCACCGCAGAGCTCAACCTGAGGCCCATCCGTCTCAACGACTTTGGAGCCCTCTTCCTGTATCCTACCTGGATCCAGTGCTCGCTGTTTGGAACGGGTCTGAGCGCCTGGAATCCCGGAGAACACCAGCGGATGTACTATAGCACCGGTATTCAGGTGACCACCGAGATTGTGTTCTTCAACTACCTCAAGACCACGCTCTCCCTGGGTTACGGACACCTCTTCGCCCCCGAAGGGTTCCCCGGCGGCCGTCACGGAAACGAATTCATGATCTCTCTAAAACTGCTGTAATGTCGTTTGTAGCTGCCTTCCTGCCCGTCCTGGTCTACATTTTTGTAGTCTTTGAGTTGGACTCTTTCTCGTTCCTCAGCGTGAAGAAGCTCTTCCTGCTGGTAGGATGCGGCATGCTGGCGGCGCTGTTCTGCTATGGCCTGTTCTGGGTACTGGATTTCTTTGTCCCCGTCAAGGTGTCGGATTTCCTGTATCCGCTGCTGGAGGAGTTGATCAAGCCCCTTCCGCTGCTGATCCTGGCCCGCAAGAAGAAGATCGTGTTCTTCATAGACAGTGTCATCTGCGGCGCGGCGGTGGGTGGCGGTTTCGCCATCCTGGAGAACATCTTTTATCTGGTTCTGGGAGAGCCCCTGGCCCTGGGAACGGTCCTGTTCCGCAGCCTGGAAGTTTCCCTGATCCACATGGGCTGCACGGCCCTGATGTCGGCCTCGTTCATGTTTGTGGTCCGTCTGGAGGAGCGCTTCAAGGCCAAGCTGCCCGTCAAGAAGGCCGATATCGCCATGGCGGTGCTGCTGTCGTTGGCCCCTCCCATCATCCATGCCTGCCACAATGCGCTGCACTTTAACCCGGTGATCCAGTTTGCCTTTGTCTTTGCCGTGATGGCGGGCCTCCTGGTCTGGACCTATCAGTACGACGGCGATATGATCCACCGCTGGCTGGACCGTGGCCTGGACAAGCAGGTAAGCCTGCTGCAGGCTATCAAGGAAGGCCACCTGGGAGACACCAAGACCGGCGAGTTCCTGATGTCCGTCAAGGAAACCTTCCCGCCCGAAGTCTTCTTTGACATCATCTGCTACGTGCAGTTGAACATAGAACTCTCCGTGGCCGCCAAGAGCCGCTTCATGATGCGGGAGGCAGGTCTGGATATTCCGCTGGATCCGGAGCAGAAGGAAACCTATCTGGCCCAGTACAAGGAGTTCATGATCCTGGAAAAGCAGCTGGACAAGGTGGCCCGCATGACCATCGCCCCGGTGGTAAAGTTCTATCCGGCCGACCGCAAAGCCCTCGATGATCTTCTGGCCGAATGCAAAGCATCATAATTGCGAAGATTTGATTATCTTTGCTATATGGATACTACCAAACAAGTGCTGAGCAAGGAGGACATGCAGCGGATGCTGGGCCTCAAGGGAGGCTTCGGAAAAGCCGTTGCCGGTCTCGTTATTAAAGTGTTGGAGATTGACAAGGTCAATCGCACCCAAGCCAAATACAACCAGTTGATGGGCCCGGACTTTGCCCATGCCATCCTGGAAGACCAGGGCGTCACCTACGATATTCCGGAAGGCCAGCTGGACCGCATTCCCGCAGAAGGCGGTTTCATCACCGTTTCCAACCACCATTTTGGCAGTATCGACGGCCTTATCCTCAGCGATACCGTGGGCCGGAAAAGAAAGGATTACAAGATCCTCACCACCTTTATGCTGTCGCTCATTCCCAACCTCACGGAGAGCTTCCTCCCCGTGAATAACCTGGGAGGCAAGAACGACGCCCGCAGCATCAACAGCATCCGCATGGCCCTGGAGCACATGCAAACCGGCGGCGGCCTGGGCCTGTTCCCGGCCGGAGAGGTGGGAACCTGGCAAAAGGAAGGAAAGAAAACGGCCGTGGCCCCGGGCAAGGTCATAGAAGACAAGCCCTGGGCTCCCAATATTATCCGACTTATCAAGAAATCCGGTCTTCCGGTCGTTCCCATTTACTTTGACGGTACCAATTCCAACAACTTTCACCAGCTGGGCCGCATCCATCCCCGCCTGAGGACCGTCCGTCTCATTCACGAGCTCTTCAACAAGAGGGGAACGCACGTAAAGGTGCGCATCGGCCTGCCCATCACCCCCCAGGAAATAGCCAAATTCGAAGATACGGAAGCCTTTGGCCAGTATCTGCGCAACGTTACCTATGCCCTGGAAGCCAGCTGCATCGAGACGCCCAAGCGGGCCGATGTCATGCACCAGGAACCCGTGATGGATCCCGTAGATCCTGAGCTGGTCCAGAAAGAACTGGCCGCCATCCAGAAGGATGTGCTGTTTGAGGTAGGGGATTACCGCTGCTACCTGGCCTCTCCCCAGGAGATTCCCAACACCATGTTGGAGATTGCCCGCCTGAGGGAAATCACCTTCCGCACCGTGGGAGAAGGAACCGGCACGGAAAAGGATACGGATATCTACGACACGTATTACAGGCACCTGATCCTGTGGAACCTCAAGGACCAGAAGATAGCGGGCGCGTACCGCATTGGCGTGGGCCCGGAAGTCCTGGCCCGTCCGGAAGGAGCCAAAGGCTTCTATACCGCCTCCCTGCTGGAGTTCCGGGAAGGACTCAATGCGTACCTTCCCAAGACCATGGAACTGGGCCGCAGCTTCATTGTGGGTGACTACCGCAAGGAAGTCCTGCCCCTCAAGCTCCTGCTCTCCGGTATCCTTACCGCCGGCGCCCATCTGCCCGGTATGGAATACACCATGGGTCCCGTGAGCGTCTCCTCAGACGTTCCCACCTTCTACAAGAGCCTGATCTACCACTATTTCCTGAAGAACCATTCCGTGGAGAACGCCTCGGACATAGTGCGACCCACCACGCCCTTCACGCCGGATTTCCTGCGCGTGAACCCGGACCAGCTCCTGGCCGGCTGCAAGAACGTGGACGAGTTTGACCGCCTCCTGTCCTATATTTCCTCCGGAACGGTACGCCTGCCCGTACTCTTCAGAAAGTACGCCAGCCTGGGTGCCAAGTACCTGGCCTTCAACATTGACACGGATTTTAACACGCTGGACGCCTTTATTATCCAGTGGCTGGGAGACATGCCGGAGAATTCCTTCAACTCCTTTGCCCGGTTCCTCACCCCGGAAAAGCTGGAAGAGATCAAGTCCCGCCTGAACCGCTAACCCTTAGCTTATGAGATTATCCTCCTTCATAGCCTGCGGGGCCTTGTGCCTGGCAAGCCTGGCCTGCCGTTCCGTACAGCCGCTGGAACTGCATTACGACAAGCCCGCCACCTACTTTGAGGAGGCCCTGCCCCTGGGCAACGGCCGCCTGGGTGCCATGGTCTATGGAGACCCCTGCACGTTCCGGCTCTCGCTCAACGACATCACCCTCTGGACGGGAGAGCCCGACCGCGGAGCAGAGGAGCCGGTGTCCGGCTGGGTAGAAAAGGTAAGGGAAGCCCTGGATGCAGAGGATTATAAGCAGGCCGATGCCCTCCAGACACACCTGCAGGGCCATTTCAGCGAAAGCTACCAGCCGCTGGGGAAGCTCCTGCTGCAGTTCCCGGAGGCAGCGATTTCGCAGTACCGCCGTTCTTTGAACCTGGCCGATGCTACCGCCACCGTCCGCTGCCTTCGCGATGGAAAGCCCTTTGAGGCGCAGTGCTTTGTATCGGCCCCGGATTCCGCCATCGTGATCCGGCTGGTTTCGGCCACTCCGCTGGAGGTGAGCCTGGAGCTCTCCTCTGAGCTGCCGCACCAGACGGAAGCCGTGGGGAATACCCTCATCAGCGATGGCTATGCCGCCTATCACGCCTATCCCGGCTATTACACGCCGGAAGGGGACTCCTTCCTCTACGACCCGGGCCGCGGCATCCATTACCGCACCGTGGTGCGCTGCGACCAGGCGGAGGCCCAGGGGGAGACCCTCTGCATTTCCGGAGTCCGGGAGGCTGTGATTGTAGTGACCAACCAGACCAGTTTTGACGGTTTTGACAAAGAGCCGGTGAAGGAATACCAATCGGCCGCCCTGGCGCAGGCCGCGCTGGCGGCTTCCAAGCCCTGGAAAACCCTCCTGAAACGCCATCAGGCAGACTATCAGAAATTCTTCAACCGCGTCTCTCTGGACTTGGGTCAAACGGATCCTGCCGTGAAAGCCCTGCCCACCGACGAGCAGCTGAGACGCTACGCCGACGGTGAGGCCAACCCTGAACTGGAGGTCCTCTATTTCCAGTACGGACGCTACCTGCTCATCTCCAGTTCCCGTACCCCGGGCGTGCCGGCCAATCTGCAGGGCCTCTGGAACGAGAGCATGGATCCGCCGTGGAGCAGCAACTACACCACCAATATCAACCTGGAAGAGAACTACTGGCCGGCCGAAGCCGCCGCCCTCCCGGAGATGCACCAGGCCCTGCTGGGCTTCGTGCGCAACCTGTCGGTAACGGGGGAGCGTACCGCCCGGGACTACTACGGCGTTCAGGAAGGCTGGTGTGAGGCGCACAACAGCGATATCTGGGCTATGACCTGCCCCGTGGGCCTGGGCTCCGGAGACCCTTCCTGGGCCAACTGGAATATGGGCGGAGCCTGGCTGTCCACCCATATCTGGGAGCACTGGCTCTTTACCCGCAACCGCCGGGACCTGGAACGGGATTATCCCGCCCTCAAGGGCGCCGCTCAGTTCTGCCTGGGCGTGCTGGTGCAAAAGGATGGCAAGTGGATTACATCTCCCTCCACTTCTCCGGAGAACATCTACATAACCCCCGAGGGCTACCATGGCCGAACGCTCTATGGCGCCACGGCCGACCTGGCCATCATCCGGGAATGCCTCACGGATGCCCTGGCAGCCGCCCGGGAGCTGGGAGACGCAGGTTTTGCCCGGGAGGTGGAAGCGGTGCTGCCCAATCTGAAGGAGTACCAGGTGGGAGCCTCCGGTGCCCTCCAGGAATGGTATTACGACTGGGCCGATGAAGACCCTCGTCACCGGCACCAGTCCCATCTCATCGGCCTGTATCCCGGCCATCAGATAAAGGCGGGGACAGTCCTGGCCGATGCGGCCCACAAGACGCTTGAGATCAAGGGCTTTGAAACCACCGGCTGGAGCTGCGGCTGGCGCGTGAATCTCTATGCCCGCCTGGGAGACGGGGAGAGTGCCTACCGCATGTACCGCCGCCTGCTCCGCTACGTGAGCCCGGACGGGTATGACGGCCCCGACGCCCGCCGCGGCGGAGGCACGTATCCCAACCTGCTGGATGCCCATGCTCCCTTCCAGATTGACGGCAACTTTGGCGGCTGCGCCGGGGTGCTGGAGATGCTGGTGCAGTCTACTCCGGAAGGGGTGGAGGCGCTGCCGGCCCTTCCTTCGGCCTGGCCCAGCGGAGAAATAAAAGGCGTCCGCACCCGGACGGGGCAGACGCTCGATTTGTCTTGGAAAAACGGGAAGGTAACCCGTTTGAAGCTTAGTAAGTAAATACGGCGGTCACGGGATAGTGGTCCGACACGAAGGGGGTATTCAGATACTCCTGGGTTACGCGCTGGAAACTGTCGCAGGACTTGAAGCCCTTGTAGAAGATGTAGTCAATACCCGGGGTTCCGTCCACTTTGCCCCAGTCGTGCCAGGTGGTGCCGGGATCGGTGGTGGTGGCGGTGATGCGGGCGTCGTCCATGAGTTCGCGGAGGTCGTTGAGGCAAGGGTCGGTGGGGTAGACGTTAAAGTCTCCGCACAGGATCATGGGATAGCCTTCCGGGTTCATGGCGCCAATGCGCTCTACCAGCAGGATGAGACCGTTGCGGCGGGCTTCCTTGCCCACGTGGTCCAGGTGGGTGTTCACAAAGTAGAAATGCTTTCCGGTGGCCAGGTCCTTGATGAGGGTCCAGGTGGCGGTGCGCTTGCAGGCGGCGTCCCATCCGTAGGAAGGAACTTCCGGGGTCTCGGAGAGCCAGTAGGTTCCCCAGTTTTCCAGTTGGGCCTTTTCGCTGTCGTAGAAGACGGCCATGTGCTCGCCGTCGGAGACGCCGTCTTCACGGCCTACGCCCACGTACTTATAGCCGGGGCAGTTCTCCTGCAGGTATTCCAGCTGGAAGTCCAGGGCTTCCTGTACGCCAAATACCAGCGGGTGCTGGTCCAGGATCATGGCAGCGGCTGCCTCACGGCGGTTGGGCCACACGTGGTCTCCGTCATCGGCCGTTCCATAGCGGATATTGTAGGACATTACTTTTACCGTGGCCGGCTCTTTTTGGTCACAGGCTGCAATCAGGGGCAGGAAGGCTGCCAGAAGGAGGACGATTTTTTTCATTGTCTTGGCTAAAACATTTTAGGTTCTAAGGCAAAGATACGAAATAAATGTGTAAATTTGCATAATATGGCGAAACGAAGCACCATAGCAGCCATCGTTCTGGTCGCTGTCCTTCTGGCGGGGATTGTTTATGCCGTTACCAAGCTGTATACGGAAACACCCGAAGAAGAAACATCCGCTGCACCCGCCCCCTCGGGCTGGAGTGTCCTGCGGGCCGTTCCTTCCGATGCCGCCGCTGTCCTGGTCTTCGACGGCTCCACCAAAAGCGCCCGCATCCTGGCCGATTCCACCGGCCTCCTGCAGGCCGTGTTAGCCCCCGGAAACGAAGCCTTCATGGCCTTTGTCCGCTCCCTGGACCGCCGCAAGATGGCCGTTTCGCTGCACAACAGCGGCACCCTGGTTCCCCTGGTAGCCGCCCAAATCCAACCCACCGATACCCTGGCCAAACAGCTGGCTATCAAAGCCGGTCTCAAGACCGCCGAGAAGGAAGGCTTCCTCATTGCCTCCCGCTCGGAGACCTTTGTAAATGCCAGTGTCCGCCATCTTACGGAGGGCCTGTCTATCCTGGGCACCGGCCATCTGCAGGACCTGGTGGGCAAGGTGTCCGGATCCGTGGTGGTGCTGGTGTCGCATGCCCATTCGGCCAAACTCCTGCAGACGTATGCTGGCAAGGATTGGCAGAAGGGATCCTTTGTAAAGGACCTTACCGCCTGGAGCGCCTGGACGCTGCAGGATCTGGAAAAAGACAATATCCTCCTCAAGGGCCTGGCCCTGTCCGGGGAGGCATCGGCCAGTTTCTTCAAGGCTTTTGCCGGTATGCAGGCTCCCGCGACGGAATTCCCGGAAGCCGCTCCCTATTATACCGGTACGGCCGTGGCTATTCCCATTCCGGACGTGGAGGCCTTCCTGAGCGCCCGCCGCAAGGAAGAAGACGGCCAGGGCCGCCTGGGTCTCTTTAACAAGAGCCTCAAGGCCAAGGCCGGCCGCACCCTTTCCCCGGAAGAGTGGTTCCGCAGCCTCCAGCCCCGCGAGGTGGCCCGCATTTCCTTCAACCAGGACGGCCAGATCCGCGAAGCCGTGCTGGTCAAATCGGCCAAAGACTCCAAGCAGGCCCCGGCTCCCAACGAGTACGCCGGCTGCCTGGCCATGGTGGCAGGGGAGAGCTTCTCGGCCATCGATACCGTGTACGCCTCCCTGGGTGGCAAGTGGACCGCCTTTGCAGACGCTCCCACCGTACAGGCCCTGCTGGACAAGTCCATCAAAGAGTATACGCTAAAGAACAGGCTGGCCGATGCTTCGGTCTCCCTGGGCGGCGGCTTAACGGCCTACGCTTCGTTTACGGACGATCCGGAGGCGCCCGCCCACCTGCTCAGCAAAGACCTGGCCCTTCCCCTGAAGGAATGGGCCCTGGGCGCCGCCTTTGTCCCGGCTTCCGCTTCGCTGGACCTCTCGGAGGAATATCCTTCCCTCCGCGTACAGCTGAGCACCCACACCCTCAAGAGCAACAAGGTGCAGGTGATGGAACGGGATACCACCGTTGAGGTGCCCGCCGGTCCGTTTACCGTCTATAACTACTACACCAAGAAAGACAACCAACTGTACCAGAACAAGAGCCTTTCCATCTGTCTGAACGACGAAAACGGAAAGGGCGTCTGGGGCATTCCCTTCAAGGAGCCCATCTGCGGCCGCGTCCAGAACCTGGACTATTACAAGAACGGAAAGATCCAGTTCCTGTTTGCCGCCGGAGACAAGCTGTACCTGCTGGACCGTCTGGGCCACTGGGTAAGCGGTTTCCCGGCCCAGCTGCCCAAGGCCGTGCTCCTGGGTCCGGATGTGTATGATTTCACCGGAGCCGGCGGCTACACCGTGTTGGTACTGCACAAAGACAACACGCTGGAAAGATACAACCTCCATGGCCAGAAGCCGGACGGCTGGAAGGGGATAGCGGCCCCCGAAACCGTAAAGAACCTGCCGGAACTGGTGGAAGTAAAAGGAAAGAACTATTGGGTGGTGCGCACCAGTGTGCGTACGCTGGTGTATCCCTTTACCGGCGGAGAACCCATCGTAAAAGAAGAGGGAAATAAGATGTTGCGCCCGGACACAGAGCTCAAAGTGACCTCCAAGGGAGTGAGCGGAGAATGCTACGACGGCCGCAACCGGGAATTCAAACTGAACTAAAACCTATTGGAATAACATGGAATTCAAGTCTGTTAACAAGATTCTGCAGGAAAGCATGGTCAAGAACTGGGACCGCCCGGCTCTGACCAACTATCAGGGTATGACTCTGGCCTACCGTGAGGTAGCCCTCCGCATTGCCAAACTGCACATTGCCTTTGAAATGTGCGGTCTCAAGAAAGGAGACAAGGTAGCCATCTGCTCCCGCAACCAGGCCAACTGGGGCGTGAGCTTTATGGCCGCCATCACCTACGGCGCCGTGGCCGTCCCCATCCTGCACGAGTTCAAACCCGGCAATATCCACTATCTGGTCAATCACTCCGAGGCCCGCGTCCTCTTTGTGGACGAGGTTATCTGGGAAGGCCTGAGCCCGGAAGAAATGCCGGACCTGTCCGTAGTGGTCCAGATCAACAACTTCAAGTTCCTTTATGCCGCCTCCGCAGAACTCAGCTACGTGCGTGAGCACCTGAACGAGGAATTCGGCAAGCGGTATCCCAACAGCTTCGGCCCGGAAGACCTGCATTACTACGAAGACAGCCCCGAAGAACTGGCCATCATCAACTACACCTCCGGTACCTCCGGCTTCTCCAAGGGTGTCATGATTCCTTACCGTGCCATCTACTCCAACGTGGAATTCGCCACCGCGGACGCCTGCCCCATGCTCAAGGCCGGTATGAATGTGGTAGCCATGCTTCCTTCGGCCCATATGTACGGCATGATGTTCGAGTTCCTCTTTGAGATGACCATCGGCATGCACGTCCATTTCCTGAGCCGCGTACCCAGTCCCAAGATCATCATGCAGGCCTTCAGCGAGGTCCATCCGGACATCATCATCGCCGTGCCGCTGGTCATGGAGAAAGTATATAAGAGCAAGCTCAAGCCCCTGGTGGACAAGACCAAATACTATCGCCGCATCCCCGTGCTGGACAAGGTGATCGAGAAGAAGTTCTGCACGGAGCTCACCAACGCCTTCGGTGGCCAGTTCGAGGAAGTTATCATGGGCGGTGCCGCCTTCAACCCGGAGGTGGAGAAGTTCCTGCACGAGATTGGCTTCCACTACACCGTCGGTTACGGTATGACGGAGTGCGCCCCCATCATCTGCTACGCCCACTGGAACAAGGTCAAGGTGGGAAGCGCCGGCCGTGCCGCCCTCAACATGCAGATCCGCATTGATTCCC
>CAMVJR010000012.1 GCA_947167855.1 uncultured Bacteroidales bacterium | reverse complement strand
TGGGTGCCAAGATGAGCCCCTTCGCCGGGTTTATGATGCCCATCCAGTACGACGGAATAGCCGTAGAGCACAACGCCGTGCGGCAGAATGTAGGTATGTTCGATGTGTCCCACATGGGAGAAATCTTTGTAGAGGGACCGGAGGCCGAAGCCTTCATCAACCACATCTTCACCAACGACATCCGCGGCTTCCAGCCCGGTAAGGTGCTTTACGGTATGATGTGCTACCCGGACGGAGGTACCGTGGACGATCTTCTGGTATACCGCGAGTTCGAGCCCGAGCACTTCCTCCTGGTGGTGAACGCCGCCAATATCGATAAGGACTTTGCCTGGATCCAGGAGCACGCCAAAGGCTTCAAGTGCAAGGTGGAGAACGCCTCTCCCGCCTGGGGACAGATTGCCCTCCAGGGCCCCAAGGCCGAAGAAACCCTCATCAAGGTGCTGGGTTACAGCGAGGCCGCCAAACTGGGCTTCTACGAGTTCTGCGACGTCCTCTACAAGGGCCAGCGTCTCATCCTGAGCCGTACCGGCTACACCGGAGAAGACGGATTTGAGATCTATACCACCCCCGCCAACACGGTGGAAATCTGGGATTGCTTCCTCAAGGCCGGCGTCCAGCCCTGCGGTCTGGGTTGCCGCGATACCCTCCGCTTCGAGGCCGGTCTGCCCCTGTACGGAGACGAGCTCAGCCAGGATATCAGCCCCGTGATGGCCGGTCTCAGCATGTTCTGCAAGTTTGAGAAAGAGTTCATTGGCAAGGAAGCCCTGCTGGACCAGAAGGCCGGCAACCTCTCCCGCAAGCTGGTGGGTATTGAGATTGAAGACAAGGCCATCCCGCGTGCCGGTTATCCGGTAGAAAAGGCCGATGAAACCGTAGTAGGTGTGGTGACCACCGGTTACCACTCCCTGTCCCTGGACAAGAGCATCTGCTTTGCCCTGGTGGACAAGGACTACGCCGCCCTGGATACTCCGCTTTTTATTAGAATAAGAAAGAAAGTGTTCCCCGGCAAGGTCATCAAAAAGAGATTCTATCAAACAAATTACAAAAAATAAACACAAAACACTATGTCTAAGATTTTAGAAGGACTCAAATATAGCGAGTCTCACGAATGGGTAAAAGTTGAAGGTGGCGTAGCCGTAGTAGGCGTTTCCGATTTCGCCCAGAAGGAAATGGGTGACATCACCTACGTAGATATGCCAGAGGTGGACGACGAGGTGGAAGCCGGTGAGGAATTCGGCGCCCTGGAGAGCGTAAAGGCCTCCTCCGAACTCATCAGCCCCGTTTCCGGTACCGTGGTGGAAGTGAACTCCGAGCTGGAAGACACCCCCGAGAAGGTAAACGAAGACGCTTACGGCGCCTGGATCATCAAGGTAAAGATGTCCGACCCTTCCGAGCTGGATAACCTCCTGGATGCCGCCGGTTACAAAGCCTTAATCAAGGAGTAAAGATGGCTTCCCTTCCGTACCTGCCGCAGACGCAGGCCGATGTCCAGGCCATGCTGGACCGCATTGGCGTGAACAAGCTGGAAGACCTCTACAGCGACGTTCCCGCCCAGTTCCTGCACAAAGGCGCCTATGCGCTTCCGGACGCCCTGTCCGAGCAGGAGATCAGAGACTATTTTGCCTCCCTGGAGGCTATGAATACGCGGCTCAAGGTGTTTGTGGGCCAGGGTGCCTACGACCATTACACCCCGTCCGTGATCCCTTATCTGTGCTCCCGCAGCGAGTTCCTGACGGCTTACACCCCTTATCAGTGTGAGATTTCCCAGGGTACGCTCCGCTACATCTTCGAGTACCAGAGCATGCTCTGCGAACTCACCGGCCTGGACGTTTGCAACGCGTCCATGTACGACGGCCCCACCGCCGCCGCCGAGGCCATGAAGATGGCCATCGCCTGCACCCGTAAGAAGACCCGCGTCCTGCTGTCGGCCACCCTTCTTCCCCATGTGGTAGAGGTGGTCAAGACGTATGCCAAGTTCCACGGCGTAGAGATTGGCATGCTGCAGGCCGATGGGGGACAGACCTCCCTTTCGGCCCTCAAGGCAGAACTTGCCAAGGACGACGTAGCCGGCGTGATTGTTCCTTCCGTGAACCGTTTCGGTATTGTGGAAGACCACAGCGGCTTTGCCGATGCCATCCACGCCCAGAAGGCCGTGCTGGTAGAGTACTGCGATCCTTCGGCCCTGGCTGTTGTCAAGACGCCGGCCGAATGGGATGCCGACATTGCCGTGGGTGACGGTCAGTCCCTGGGCCTCCCGCTTTGCTATGGCGGCCCTTACGTGGGCTTCATGACCGTGAAGAAAGACCATATGCGCAAGATGCCCGGCCGTATCGTGGGTCAGACCACGGACAAGGAAGGCCGCCGTGTCTTTGTCCTTACGCTCCAGGCCCGCGAGCAGCACATCAAGCGCGAGAAGGCCACTTCCAACATCTGCTCCAACGAGAGCCTGATGGCCCTGTGGGTCACCATTTACCTCTCTCTGATGGGCCCTCAGGGCCTCAAGGAGGTAAACAAGCTCTCCTCGGACGGTGCCCATTACCTGAAGGCCGAACTGCTGAAGACCGGCCAGTTCGAGGACGTATTCCCCGGACAGCCCTTCCTCAAGGAGTTCGTGCTCAAGTACAAGGGTGCCGGCTCCCTGCAGGAGAAGCTGGAGAAGGCCGGCTATTTTGCCGCCTATCCCACCGAGGAAGGCTACGTGAGCTTCTGCGTAACGGAAAAGCGCAGCAAAGAGGATGTGGACCGTTTGGTTTCTATTGTAAAGGAGGGATAGACTATGAAATACTACGACAAACTCATTTTCGAACTCTCCCAGGAAGGCCGCTGCGGTTACTCCCTGCCCGTGAACAAGTATCCGGCCGCCCCGGAGGTCCCTTCGGCCCTCAAGCGTCAGAGCGCCCTGCGCCTGCCCCAGGTGTCCGAGCCCGATGTGGTGCGCCACTATACCAACCTCTCCCAGATGAACTTCGGCGTGGATACCGGCTTCTATCCGCTGGGCTCCTGCACCATGAAGTACAATCCCAAGATCAATGAGGAAATGGCCGCCCTGCCCGGCTTCAACTGCCTGCATCCCCTGATGAAGGATGAGCTGGTGCCCGGTGTCAAGAAGGTGTATGAGGAGATGAACAAGGCCCTGGCTGCCATTACCGGCATGCATACCTTTACGTTTGCTCCCTGCGCCGGCGCCCACGGTGAACTCACCGGCCTCATGCTCATGCGCCAGTACCATCTGAACCGCGGAGACCTGGCCCGTACCAAGGTCATTGTCCCGGACAGCGCCCATGGTACCAACCCGGCCTCGGCCGCTGTCTGCGGTCTGGAAGTGGTGGAGGTGAAGTCCCTGGAGAACGGCCGCATTGATGTGGAGGCCCTGAAGCCTCTGCTGGGCCCGGACATTGCCGGTATCATGATGACCAATCCCAACACCCTGGGCCTGTTTGAGACCCAGATCCAGGAGATTGCCTCGCTGGTGCACGGTGTGGGTGGCCTCCTGTACTACGACGGAGCCAACATGAACCCGCTCATGGGTGTGGTCCGTCCCGGAGACATGGGCTTTGATATCATGCACCTGAACCTGCACAAGACCTTCTCTACGCCGCACGGCGGAGGCGGTCCCGGCAGCGGTCCCGTGGGTGTAGCCAAGCATCTGGTAGATTGCATCCCGGCCATCAAGGTGTCCGGTTTCCACGGTAACTTTGGCGTGATCCTGCGCGCTTACGCATACATCCTGAGCCTGGGCAAGGACCACCTGCAGAAGGTGGGTCAGTACGCCGTTCTGGGCGCCAACTACATCAAGGAGTGCCTCAAGGACGTGTACAAGCTGCCCATCGAGGGCGTATGCAAGCACGAGTTCGTGTTTGACGGCCTCATCAACGACGGCGCCCACGACGATGTCCCCGGTGCCACCACGCTGGATGTGGCCAAGCGCCTGCTGGATTACGGTTTCCACGCACCCACCATTTACTTCCCGCTCCTGTTCCACCAGGCCCTCATGATCGAGCCCACGGAAACCGAGAGCAAGGAAACGCTGGATGCCTTTATCGAGGTGATGAGAAAGATTGCCGCAGAGGCCGCGGAGGATCCCATGATCCTGCACGAGGCTCCGCACAACACGCCCATCTCCCGACCCGACGAAACCACCGCTGCCCGCAACCCCATCCTGAAATTCCAGGATACGCTGTAGGCTTATGGCTGTTCTTTTATAAGCCCTTGCGAATGTGCTCGCAAGGGCTTATCTTTGTACTTAGGACCATGACCAGAGAAGATCAAATAGCCAGAGTAACCCTTGTCGGCAGCGTGGTGAACCTGCTGCTGGTGGGCGTGAAATTCGTGGCCGGTATTGCCGGGCACAGTGCCGCCATGATCTCTGATGCCGTCCATTCGCTCTCGGACTTTGTCACAGACATAGTGGTACTGGTGTTTGTGCGCATCAGCGCCCAGCCCCAGGACGAGGGCCACGACTACGGTCACGGCAAGTTCGAAACCATGGCCACACTTCTGATCGGCCTGGCTTTGGCCGCTGCAGCCATTGGCATTGTGGTTTCCGGTGCTGGCAAACTCGCTGCCTGGCTGCAGGGGGAAGATCTGCCCAGTCCCGGGAAACTGGCCCTCTGGGCTGCGCTCCTTTCCATTTTGGCCAAGGAGGTGCTGTACCAATATACGCGTATCAAAGGCCAAAAACTGGATTCTCCGGCCCTGGAAGCCAATGCCTGGCATCACCGGTCAGATGCCCTCAGTTCCGTAAGTGCGGCCATCGGCATTGGTGGCGCCATCCTCCTGGGCAACCGCTGGACGGTGCTGGACCCGCTGGCTTCCATTGTGGTGGGCCTCATGCTGGTAAAAGTAGCCTGGGACCTTCTGGGCCCCAGTTTTAGAGAGCTAACGGACAGCTCTCTGCCCAAGGAAACAGAGGCTGAAATGCTGGAAATCATCCGGGGTATTGACGGCGTTAAGGACCCCCACAACCTGCGCACCCGAAGGGTCGGGAACCGCATCGTTGCAGAGGTCCATATCCGCCTGGACGGTAGCCAAAGCCTCTCTGAGGCTCACGAGAAAGCCACTGAGGTGGAGCGCCGCATCAAGGCGCGCTTCGGCCAGCAGTCTCACATCGTCGTCCACATGGAGCCGGTGAAGTAACCTATTGGATAGCAATCTGTTTGACGTCGTCCACTTTTCTAGTCTGCTCCTTCTTGGGGATGTGGACATTCAGAACGCCCTTTTCTACCTTTGCCTCAATCTTGTCGGCTTCGGCGTCTTCGGGCAGCAGAAGCGTCTGCTGGAACTTCTCGTAGGAGAACTCACGACGGAGATAGCGTCCGTGCTTCTTGCCTTCCTTGTTATCGGTCTTCTTCTCCATTTCGATGTGCAGATTATTGTCCGCATCCACATGGACTTTGAAGTCTTCTTTGTCTAAACCAGGGGCGGCGAGTTCCACGTCGTACTCCTTCTCGGTTTCCATTACATTGATGGCAGGTGCCGTATAAGTGGGCCTTTCCATCCAGCTGTTGTCGAAAAAGTCATTGAAGATGTCCGGCAACCAGCTGTCTCTTGTACTTCTAATTACAGGTAACATAACTCAAAAACTTTAGTCGTTCCGGTTTGGGGAGTGTCCTTATTCCCGGGGCTCCTTATCGGAGTCGACTAAAGAATTGCAAAGGCGGGGCCAATGCCAAAAAATGGACAAAATGGCACTTCGGTTGCCATTTTGTCCATTTGAAGGTTTACCGGCGTCCAAAGTAGAACGCCCGGTTGGCCTGGAATTCCTGCCGGTCTTTGTCCCTTTCCTCTGCGAAGGGGGCATCCAACTGATTGTACTTCTCCAGCAGCTTCTGCCACTTGGGTAGGCGGGAAAGCGATGAATCTTCTTCCAGTATGTCCAGACAGAAGGACTTCATGTAGTGATAGCGCTTTCGCAGGACTCCCACCAGAACGTATCCGTATTCGCTGTCCACCTCGAAACGGCTGTCCAGGCACACACGTGCCCCGTCCACAAAAGCCTCAAAGGCATCCTGGCGCTTGCCATGCAGATGGAGGAATCGGCCATAAGACTCAAAGCTCCGGCTGAGGGAAACGACATCCTGCTCGGTAAGCCGGCCATAATCTTGGGCCCATCCTTCCTGGTAAAAGGCCAACTGGCGTTCAATCTGATCGATGAAAGGCTGCGAGAACTCGCGGAGCAGATTCGGAAGCATCTTAACCTGACCTTTGTCGGTCCAGGCAACTAACTGATACTGTTTTGTCATAGCATAACGTATTTCAAAGAACCGCCCGGCTACCCGGCCCTTCGCGTCAGGGTGCAATACTCCCTAGGAGAGGACCTTCGTCCGGGTTTCTGAAATACGTGCTATTGCTTCTGGGTGCAAAGATACATCAAAAAGACGAACTGAAAAATAATTTCTATCATCTAGTGTGAAGATGGGGTTTTAAATACTCTGATAACAAGAAACAGTTCAAAGTGGTGGATGCTTCAGTCGGGGTCGTACAAAACCGAGAAGGTAGTATCCTAGCGTCAATAGTTTGCATAATCAAAAACAATTTGTACCTTTGCGATAGGATTCGTCGAAGGGGAATTCGTTTGAAGGGATGACAACCCTCCCAAGTTTCTTGGTCCGAGCCCCATTTTCAAAGCCGTTACCTGACGGCTTTATTTTTTTGGATATAATAGACATTTCTGGTTGGTAAACCCTTTATAATTTGCTGATTTATTGAGTTTTATGCAAATTAGATGAAAACCGTTTCATCTAATGAGTGATAAAGCCAAAATAAGGAGGCGTCTCCGGTGCCCTCAATGTGGGTCGTTAGACAATATAAAACGGAATAACGTGCCTAACGGTCCAGGGGGGGACGTTGGACACGGAAACACCCCTTTCGGTGTCCGAACGACCAAAAATTCGGCTCGCGGACACGAAAACGGCTCTGCGGTGTCCGGCTGTCTTGACGGAGAATCTTTTTGATAATACCGCCAACTACAAATGTCACAATCACCAACCATTTTTGTCAATTATACTTTTTTTTGTCCTCCGCTGATATAGTACAATTCAAGGTCCCTACTGGTCTTGCGTTGTCCAACAAGCACGCGAGATGATTTCCATTTGAGAAGTAACATCTTTGAGAACTTCTTTTGGTTCTTATCTCCATATTTCGGTGGACGGCTTTCAATATATTCAGCATCTGAGAGAATCTCTGTCAGATGCAACTGGGCTGATGTAGCTTCAACTGATCGAGGTGCATGGCCAAGTGCCTCGTTGATGGAGGAATACTTGACATTGATAAAAGCATTAAGCGATTTATTCCACACCTTCCTTTCTGGGTGCTCTAGCATCCAGCATGAGTAGAATTCTTTGATTATTAATCTCCTGGCTTTATTGTCTTCAGGAGTACTTCCCTTTGGGATACCCATAGTTATACTTATTATGTGGGTTAACGCCGACATTCCCGGTAGAATCCAGGTATCGGAGTAAAAAAGATATTCTTTGTGAAGGGAGCGCCTTCCAGAATGGAATGGCCCTGCTCCTGATTTCATTACCGGCCGACTTCACGACCGTCTACAGTTACAAATATAGCAATCATTGCGACCAATTGCAACAAGGAGTTCCAGCCTTTGCCTATATCCAGAAAAAGGTATAACTTTGTTCCTAATGGAAATTCAATAGGTAAATGAGTAAACCTATCATCGGAGTAACGCCCCTATGGGATGAAGAACGGCAGAGCGTCTGGATGCTGCCGGAATACCTCGATGCCATAAGGGCCGTCGGAGGGATACCTGTCATCCTCCCGCTGACTGCTGATAATGAAGACAGACAAAAGTTGATTGCAACGGTTGACGGCATTCTCCTTACCGGAGGACCGGACGTCTCTCCGGAGCGCTATGGTGAGACCGACCGAACTGGATTGGTGAAGACGTGCCCCAAGAGGGATACACTTGAGGTCATGGTCCTCAAGGAGGCCCTGCAGGTAGATAAACCGGTCCTCGGAATTTGCCGGGGCATACAGCTTCTCAATGCGGCTCTTGGCGGCACGCTTTGGCAGGATCTGCCCTCAGAACATCCATCGGAAATAGTTCACCGGCAGTCGGCGCCTTATGAGAATCCGACTCATTGTGTTGTCTTGTCAGGCCCCCTGAAAGACCTTACAGGGAAGAGTGAAATAAAGGTAAACAGTCGTCATCATCAAGCGGTAAAGGCCGTTTCCCAGCTATTGACGCCTATGGCCTTCTCTCCCGACAATCTTGTCGAAGCAGTCTATATGCGCGACAAAAGATTTGTCTGGGCCGTCCAGTGGCATCCGGAGTATCTCTATAAAAAGGATCCTGATGCGTCCGCCATTTTTGAAGCGCTCATCAAGAGTTGCCGCGCATGATAGTAGACTATCACTGTCATATTCTGCCCGGGATTGATGATGGGGCCACCTGTCTGGAAGAGTCTATAGAGCTTGCGAGAAAGCAGGTCGTGTGGGGCTTCCAGCGCGCTGTTTGCACATCTCATAGGGCATATCTCTATAGGAACACCCCTGACATTGTCCGGCGAGCCTGCGATGGCCTGAGGATAGTCCTCGAGGAAAGGAAAATCCCGCTGGAGCTAGTGCCTTCCATGGAATACCGCCTCGTCCCGGAGACCTGGCCGGAGACTCTGGAGAAGGGTTGGCTACTCCCCTGGGAGGGGAACCATATTCTCATAGAGCTTCCTATCCACGATGGCTCTAAGATAGGGAATATAGTGCCAGCAGATGAGGTAAAGAGGCTTTTGGATATGGGATACCAGCCAGTCCTCGCGCACCCTGAGCGTTATCTTTACTACAAGATGGAGAACTACCTGGCCCTGAAGGAAGCAGGATGCAAGTTCCAACGCAACGTTGGCTCTATTGAAGGACTCTACGGGGAATCTGTCAGCGCTCGTGCCGACGCACTGAAGGGGGATGGTCTCTATGATTTGGAAGGGACGGACCTACACAACATGAAGTACGCTGCTTTCTTTGACAAGATAGGATTCCGCGCAGTAGATGCCGAAGATTAATTGTGAGTTGCTGAAGTAGACAACGGTTTACATTGATAACGGCACGATACTTTGTGAATTGTAATTCATACCAAACTTCCCGCATCCTTTTTAAACGTATCGAATACGTTACGTTTAAAACTGGGGTTGTGGAGAAACTCCCAAAGTCCTAGGAATTCAACTACGTCATGGTTGCGGAGCCATGAATGAATCGTAATACGAGGATTGGAACTGCGATACCTGGCGATATCCGTCAAAGCGACCATTTCCAACAAGGTGTGCCCGCCTTTGGCTTTTTCCGGAAAAAGGCATAACTTTGTTAAAGTATGGAAGAGCCTTACTTTAGCCATGCCATTCAGAAAGAAAAAGAAACCGAACCCCTATAAGGAAGCTAACGAGGCTTTCCTCCAGGTGAAAGCCCAGGAGGAAGGTATTCATGTATTGGATAACGGTGTGATGTACAAGGTACTGGAAGAAGGGCATGGAACAAAGTGCCCCAAGCCCAATGGTATCGTCTATGTTCATTACACCGGCCGTCTCATAGACGGGACCGTCTTCGATACAACGGAAGGGGAGAGCCTACCGGCCCTCTTTGTGGTCCGTGACCTCATCATGGGCTGGCAGATTGCCCTGACACGAATGCATGAAGGAGATAAGTGGGAAGTCTATATCCCGGCCAAGTGGGCCTATGGCTCAGCCAAGATGGACGACATCCCCGCCTGGTCCACCCTCATATTTGACTTGCAACTGGTAAAGATTGAGCGCTAACTCAGATATAGCGCCTTACCTTAGCTTTGTAATCTCTGTACTCCTGTCCGAAATCGGCCTCCAGACGCTTTTCTTCGGAGCAGACCTGGAGCGTGAGCAAAATGACTTCCACAGCGAATATGGCTATCGGCCACCAGCTTTGGAGCCATAGAAGAACGCCGATATCATAGATGTATACGCCCACCAGCATGGGATTGCGGGAAAACCTGTAGGGCCCATCGGTCATCAGATGTTTGGTCCTCGGTGCCACCTCGTGGTTATAGGCATCAAAGGGATTGCCTTCACCAACCTTTTTCATATGGACGATGGACCAGATGCTCAGGGCAAGTCCGGGAATCATCAAAAGGATAGCAATAATAGCCCAGGGCAGTGCCGGAGCCCACGGAAAAGGTCTACCAGAAACCCACCACATCACGGCTGGAATCCCGGCTACAAAGACCAGGAATCCAAGAATATATCCCAATGCGTTTCTCATAGTCTTAGTACAGGTTGCCTTTCTCGCAGATTTCGCGGAGCATCTTTACGTAGAGGGCTACGGCGTGCTCTACGTAGCGGCGGCCTTTCTCGGGGCTGGCCTTGGAGGGATCGCCGATGCCCGTATCCACCGACACGCGGGACCAGTCGCGGGGAAGCCAGGCCACCTTCCCGTTAAGCCCGTCAATGGCAAAGCGCTTGGACTCGCCCGTCCCGGCCATCTCCATCTTCACCAGATCGGGCCGAAAGTACATCACCACGGAGGTCTCCTGCTCTCCGGCATGGTCGTCAATATCGGCCTCAAAGTAATCCTTCTGCGGAAGAACGGTATACCAGTCGCTCACAAGGAGTAGGAACGAAGGGTCCTCCGCCGTCAGGTCGCGGACCATGCCCTTGAAGGAATTGCCGCCATGGCCGTTGATGAGAAGGAGCCGGCCGATGCCCTGGCGCTTGAGGGACGTGACGATATCCCGAAGGATGGCCGCCTGGGTCTCCTGACGCGTATGGAGACAGAAGGGGAGATTCACCTGGCCGGGGTTTTGGGAGCCGAAGGGAACTCCCGGAAGTACCATCGCATGGATGCCGAAGGCCGAAAGCCCCTCTGCCACCCGGCAGGCAATGCCGGACGAGCAGATGACATCCGTCCCGTAGGGGAGATGGTAGTTATGCGGCTCGGTGGAGCCCCAGGGCAGGATGGCCCAGTCGTAGTGGTCCTGTTTGCGGACCTCGCCCCAGGTGGCGGCGGAAAGATCGAATGGTGACATAGGTCGGAAATGGTTAGCTATACAAAGTTAACCAAATATTGCTTCTCATGCAATGATTTTTGCCTTGCAGAAATGGACGGAAGAAAGTATCTTTGTTGTTGCAATGAGAGTCCTTTTTGTGTGTCACGGTAATATTTGCCGCAGTCCCATGGCAGAGTTCATCCTGAAGGCGCTGGTGAAAGCCAGAGGTCTTGAGGAACAGTATTCTATTGAATCGGCTGCGGTGTCTACGGAGGAGATAGGGAATCCCATCTATCCGCCGGCCAAACGTTCCCTCACGCAGCACGGCGTAGCCTTTGACAATGCCAAGCGCGCCAGACAGGTAACCCGGGCCGATTACGACCGCATTGACCGCATCATCTGCATGGATGCCTCCAACCTGCGTTGGATGGAAAGAATCATTCCGGAAGACCCGCAGGGCAAGATCCATCTGCTCATGTCTTACACCGGCGTGGGACGGGATGTGGCAGACCCCTGGTACACCGGAGACTTTGAGGAAGCTTTCCAAGATATTCTGGCAGGCTGTGAAGCTATGCTCGAAAGATAACTTTTGTTACATAACACTTGCTTTTTTATAAAATACTGCTTATTTTTGTGCATAAAAACAATTAAACCATGCCCAAAGCAGTATACTACACCAAAGACAAAATCACTACGGCCGTCATCGACCTCATCAGGAAGGAAGGCGCCAAATCTCTCACATCGCGTTCTATCGGCAAGAAAATGGGCTCTTCCGTGAGCCCGCTCTTCCGGGAATACAAGACCATGAAAGAAATCCTGGCCGATGCCCGGAAAGCCGCCGAAAAGATCTTCTCGGACTATCTGATTGATTCTGTGAACTATGAGCCGGCCTTTAAGGAATTCGGCATCCGGCTCATCCGCTTCTCCAGGGAAGAGCCCAATCTGTTCCATTTCCTTTTCATGGAAAAAGGCACCAGCAGCGAACTCGCCCATAAGATAGCGCATGAATGCCTGAAGCAGACGGCCACCTCTTTCGATCTGACCCCGGAACAGGCCGAGCAGATATTCGAACAGGAATGGACCTTTGCCTGCGGCCTGTCCATGCTCTGCAACCGGAATCCGGAAGAGTACCCCGACGATCGTGTCTCCCTGCTGCTGTCAACCCAGTTTATGTCCCAGCTCATTCTGGTCAAGTCTGAGCACAAGGTGGTCAATATTGAACCTAAGAGGAAATAAGTAAATATGGCTCTTCTTCTAGAACAAATGATGATTTTAGCCAAGTAGAGATATGAAAAGAATTCTGATACTCCTGCTCTCGCTGACCGCTTTGCAGCTCAGCGCTCAGGACCTGCCGCATTTCAAGCGGGTTGTCAAGGAGCTCAGCAGCGCCAAGTACCAGGGCCGCGGTTATGCCCGGGGCGGCGCCAACAAGGCCGGAAAGTACCTGGAGAAGGAGTTCCGGAAGGCCGGGGTGGATGAAGTGACCCTCCAGCCCTTTACCATTGACATCAACACCTTCCCCGGAGACATGGAAATGTGGGCCGATGGGAAGAAGCTCCGCGCCGGGGTAGATTTCTCCATGCGCGAGTATTCTCCCGGCGTCAAGGGAGAGTTCCCGGTGTATCACGTGGATACGCTCAACTTTGACGGAGATAAACTGCTGGCCGATCTGGAAAAGCCGGAGAACGCCGGCTGCCTGGTGTGCTGCGATTTCTGGTTCACCTACAAGCACCGCAAAGTATTCTCCAAGCTTCAGAAAGCAGGGGCTTGCCCCAACGCCGGCCTCCTCTTTACCTGGGCTGCGCCCATCAAGTTCTTCAAGGCATACGGAGAGAAGGTGGTGGACAAACCCATCATCTGGGTAACGCCGGAGGCCATCGAGGGCGTCAAGAGCGTAAAGGTAAACGTGGAGAATGAGTTCCTGAAGGACTACGGTCTCTTTAACGTGATAGCCAAGGTAGAGGGACAGAGGCACGACAGTTGCTACGTCTTTACCGCCCATTATGACCATCTGGGCAATCTGGGCCGAAAAGTGTATTATCCCGGTGCCAACGACAATGCCTCCGGCACGGCGGCTGTGGTGACCCTGGCGGAGTACTATGCCCAGCATCGGCCTTTATTTGATATGTATTTTGTGGCCTTCTCCGGAGAGGATGCCAACCTGCGGGGCTCTACCTTTTTTGCCGAGCATCCCATTGTGCCGCTGAGCCAGATCAAATACCTCTTCAACATTGACATGATTGGAGACGACAATCCGGTCCAATACTGTGAGGTGAGCGATGCCGGCATGAGCCAGTTCCCCAAGTTTGAGAAGATCAACCGGGAGCAGCACCTGTTTGAGGCGCTCAACCGCGGAGCCCTGGCCGCCAACAGCGACCACTATCCCTTTGCCGTCCGCGGCGTTCCCTGCATCTTCCTGGAGAACGAGGAAGGAAGCGCCTTCCCGCACTACCATACCCCGGCCGACAACAGCAAGACCGTTCGCTGGGACAGCTACGAACCCGTTTTCAAATTAGTCACCGGTTTTATTGAACAATAATATGGCAAGAACCAACGTATACCTGGAATCCAAGCCCCGTTACGAGATCTTGGACGGGCTGCGCGGAATAGCCGCCCTGTTTTTCTATACCGGTAACGCCTTCCCCCTGACGCAGAATATTGAACCTTGGAAGTTCCTCCTGTGCTCAAGCGGTGATTTTTTCTTATCTTTGCAGTCTGCATGAAAGAAAGGAATCTACATACCCTCCTGGATGGCTTCCAGAAGGTGGAGCTGGAGGACCTGGGAAACATCCTGGGTAACGAACTAAGCCCGCGCCTGAGGAAGTCCCAGCTGGTGGAACAGCTCCACACCTACCTGCACGCCCAGCCGCGCCGGTGGATGTCGCATCTGATGGAGCGTGATGTCCGCCTGCTGCGGGAGCTGGTGCACGCCGGTCCGGACAAAGTCCAGTACCAGGACTTTGCCGACTATCCCTCCCTGCTGGAGGTGACGGGCCTGGTCCAGTATGACGATTCCGACGAAAACTTCCACAAGGTCTGGATCAGCCGCGAGATGTACGACATCGTGGCCCCGGATGTGGACAAAGTGCTGCGTTCGTGCGAGAGGAGCGGCCAGTTTGAGGTGGAACGTGTGGGACTGGGTTTCCTGAACCTTTACGGCATCCTTCCCACAGAGCGTTTTGTGGACCTGGTGATGGACTGGTTTGAACAGGCCCGCGGGGGAGACTTCCGGGAGCTTTCCAAAATGCTCCATCAGAGCCCGCTGGTCAAGATGTACCGCTATACGGACGAGTGGGGAGACTATGTCTGCTCTCCCTGCGTAGAGAACGTGGAGGAGATCTTTACCCAGCGCAAAGAGCTGGATCAGAAGCATTTCAAGCCTTTTACGGCGGCCGAGGCCCGGGAGGCCGGTGCGGGTGCCCCGTATTTTACCATAGGCTTTAAAACGCCCGAAGGCATGCGGCTGGAGCAGATGTATCGCCGCGTGGGTTATACGGGGTACGAACTGGTAAAAGCCCAGCACGATACCTGGATGGAGGCACAGTACACCCTGGAGCAGAACGACGCCCTGTTCCAGCCGCTGCTGGACAGCCCCATGAGCGCAGACCTGGACGAGGACAGCTGGCTGACCTGCTGCCAGATTGTAAGCGATTACGCGGACAGCATCCCCAAGTGGATCCTCTGCGGTTACAACGCTGCGGAAACCGGTCTTTGCAAGGCCGATTGGCCCGCCTGGCATACGCGCCGTCCGGAAGAAGCCGCCCCGGTGGCAGAAGAGTATCCCCACTGGACCATGCCCGAGCCCACCATCACGGCCGGTTTTGCCTCCGACCTGGGGTATGACGGCATTCCGCTGGGATTCGCCATTCCGCACGTAGCCCCCACCGATCCCTGCCCCTGCGGCAGCGGACTCCGTTACTGCAACTGTCACGGTAAATACCTTTCCTAGTTATGGAAATCCGTCCCGTCGCATATTATAAGGGCCCTTTTGGCTCCAAGTTTGGCATTCCCCGCCAGAGCGGGCTTACCCGGCTGGAAGGCCGAATTGTCTTTACGGACGAGTATCGCGTACGGGAGGCGCTCCGGGGCCTGGAAGGCTTCAGCCGCCTCTGGCTCATCTGGGGCTTCAGCGCCAACAAACCGGCCAAAGGGGAGTGGCAGCCCACGGTGCGTCCGCCCCGTCTGGGCGGCAATACCGCCATGGGCGTCTGGGCCACGCGATCTCCCTATCGGCCCAATCCGCTGGGGCTTTCCTGCGTGGAACTGGTGAAGGTGGACGACCTGGAACTGGTGGTGCGCGGGGCCGATCTGATGGACGGCACCCCCATCTACGATATCAAGCCGTATATCGTTTATGCCGACAGTTTCCCCGACGCACAGTGCGGCTTTGCCGCCGAGGCGCCTGAAAAGAAGCTGCAGGTGGTTATTCCGGAAGACTGTCCGCTGGACCGGGAGGCCCTGGCCGATGTGCTGGCGCTGGATCCCAGGCCCGCCTATCAGGACAAGCCGGAGAAAGAATATGCGATGCCCTTTGGAGGCATGGATGTGCTGTTCCGGGTAGAGGACGGCGTCTTGACCGTGACCGGCTGGCGCTAAAGCTCGTTGCGGAATTCGGACGGGGTCTGTCCCGTCTTTTTCTTGAAGAAGCGGGAGAAGTAGGACTGGTCCGGCAGACCCACCATGGAGGAGATGTCTGCTATGGAGATGGCCGGATCCTTGAGCAGTTTCTTGGCAGTGTTGATGCGGGCAATCTCAATCCAGTCAATGGCGGTACGGTGCGTGCGGGTCTTGACGGCCTTGTTGAGGTAATTGGGCGTAACGCTCAGAATTTCTGCATATTCCGAGACGGAGAGAGGAGCCTTGTCCTTTTCGAATACCAGCTGGAGGAACTTCTCCGGCACAGCGGCCACCTTGCCACCGGGACGCAGCTGGGCCAGGATGAGATCCAGGCCGCTCTGGAGGAACAGCTTGTCCTTGTCTTCATAGGCCGCGAAGAGCCGCGTAAAGAGAGCCCCCATAAACACGGCATCTTCAAACCAGAAACTCTGCTGGATGACGGAATTGGAACGCAGCACGCTGTAGGACGCGTCCTTCACAAACTCCAGGTAGAAACTGCCGTCGAAGCCCTTGCAGGCATTGAAATACTTTACGTCAATGCTTTTATCCGGAGGCACCAGGACAAACTGTCCCGGGCCGATGAGGATGTTCTGACCGTCGATTTCTGCCAGGACCTCTCCTTCCACAAGGAAGCAGAACACATAAACGGGATGACGGGCGGGCTTGTGTTTGAACGTGATGTATCCCTTTTCGTTCAGATGGTACAGCGTGAATTGGTTCTTCATAGTGCTTGGTTAAAATTCGACGTCAAATCCCACATTGACGGTAAAGTTCTTCCTGGCTTCCGGCAGGCGGTGGGTTACGCGCCAGAAGCAGTCTACGCGCAGTACGCGGAGGATATTGGCCAGGCCTACGCCCAGCTCTACATACGGTTTTTCCAGGGTTCCGGCACCGGGCGGCAGGCGGAAGGGGGCGTGGAGGCTGTTGGCCTCCGTAAGGGTTCCCCAGGCAAGGCGGGCCGTAAATACCTCTCTGAGGTCCAGTTTCTTGATCAGCGGAATCTTGCCCAGGAAGAATCCGTTGAAGTTATGCTCGTAGTAACCCGACAGCCAGCGGTCCGAGATGAACTCGTAATAGTTCATGCAGCTGAAAGCCGTCTGGTCCATGTAGAAGGTCTGGTTGCCCTCATGCAGTTTGAGCATGGGATAGGGGACACTGCCCCAGATGGCACCGCCTTCCAGATAGAGATGGCCGAAACCCAGGGCATGGGACGGCGTGTTCCATTTGAGGGCGGCGCTGGTGCGGAGGAAGGAGAAATCGTCTTTGGTGATGCCCTTGATGCCTCCGGTGACATCCAGCACCAGGATGGGATACTTGGTGAACAGGTAGGTCTTGACAAAGGTGTTGCGGGTCACCCTTTCGTCGATGGAGAAGCGTAGCATCGCCCGGACGGTATTGGCCGAGAAACTCTCCTGGATGCTGCCGTCAGGCCTTTCAAACGGGACCCGGTCATTGCTCCATACGCGGGCGGTATTCCACTCCAGGGCGGCATTGACGGACGGGGTGAACTCGTGCTCGTAGAGGATGTCAAAATGGCGCACCATGCTTTGGCGGCCGGGACCGCGGGCAATGGCGGAGCCCAGCACGGACTGGGCCGACAGCACACGGCTGCCGCTGCCAAACTGGGTGAGGTCGTGGAAGGCGGTGAGGGAGAGCTTGCGGGTAAGCTCCCTGTTGAACATGATTTCTGCCGATGCGGCCCACTTGAACTTCTTGTCCCGGAAGCCATAGGCTACGTGGCCCCCCAGACGCACGGTTTCCGAGAAGTCCCTGTAGGTGCGTCCACCTATGCTTACCCGGAAGCCTTCCATCTGGTTGTAGGCCATGAGATGGTCCCATCGGCCCAACTCTATCCCAACTTTGGGAATCCGGTAATAGCCGGCGAACAGGGTATGGAGGATGGCGTAGCTGTTCTTGTAGAAACGGGTTTGCTGGAACTGTTCTACCATGTCAAAAACGCCCTGCTCCCGGGTTTCCAGCGGGATGGGGCGCATCTGCGACCAGAGTTCCTTGTCTCCCTGCTGAACCTCGCGCTCCACCACCTGGGTTTTGGCGGAGAGGGCGTCCGGGTCCTGGATGGGACCGTATACCGGCTCCTGGAAGGAGAGCTGCCGGCGGCCCAGGAAAGAGACGATGCGGGACGAATCGCTGGTGGCTATGGAGAAGTCTATGAACAGGCGTTCGTCGTCAAAGAACCATCGGCCCTCGGGCGTACGGCGGTTTTTTATGTCCATGTTGATATGACGGATCCAGTTCACGTTGGAGTCCTTGGACAGGGCTACATGAACACTGCGGATGCCGTAGTCTTCTGCGTCTATGTGCATTTCACCGTCCAGGGTGGGGGAGGTGACCAGCTTCTTGGGATGGAAACGGAGCACGTAGGTCTTTCTTCCCTCTACCTGCAGGGAGTCTACCAGGAAGTAGTTGTAATACGGCTGAGAGCCGGCGGCCACCGGGTTGGGAATATCCAGGTTGAAGAGGGAGATGCTGGGCTTGAAGAAGTTGGCCCTCAGAAGGTGGGCGCCCGTGTACTGGCGCAGCACGTTGTCCTCATGGAAGCCGGACATGTGGCTGTAGCGCATCACTTCCCGCTGGAAGGCCGGATCCTGGCTGTGGTACACGTCGGAGATGTTTTCCGAGATGAGGGCGGGAATAAAGGACTGACCGGTAATGGCCGAAGTATCGGCATATTCTTTCACAAAGCCTATGTGGCGGTCCAGGAAACCGATCTTTAAAAGATCCTCCATGCGGGTGGCGTCCAGCTCGATCTTGCTGTACAGGCGGCTGCTCCAGTCGGGGGCGTTGTCCGGGTCGTGCTTGGAGAGATTGTCGCTGATCTTCTTGAGGATGGACTTGATGTAGCGGTTGTTGGGCCTAACGTAGGCGGCGTTGATCTGGCGCGGGTCCTGCCGGAGGAAGAAGTTGATCTCCGAGAAAGAACCCTGCTGGATGGGAATGGAGAGACTCTCGTAGCCGATGAGCTGGGCGGTGAGGATCTTGACCTCGGTGGAACGGGTCTCCAGGCTGTACTGGCCGTTCATGTCCGTGGAGATGCCGATGGTGGTTCCGTCAAAGTAGACGCCCACAAAGGGGAGGGGTTCTCCGGTTTCTGCGTCTTTTACCACGCCACGGACACGCGTGGATCCCTGGGCAGCCGCCAGAACGGTTACCAGGAGCAGCATCCATATGGACAAAAAACGACGCATCCCTCAAAGATACGTCGTTTTTATCAAATGTACAAGAGATTAGCTGTACAAGTAATTCAAAAGGGCCAATTTGGACTTTTCGGGCAGATAACGGACCAGCGCACCCACGGCTGCATAGTCCAATCTAGGAATAACGCGGACTCTCATGTGGCGGCGTTTGAGCTGCTTGAGAATGGCCTTGGCAATGACCTCGGGTTTCATGCCGCCCCTTTCATCGGCCTCAATCTTCTTGAGGTTTTTGTCCATGCGGGCGCGGTAGGGGGAATCGGGGTCCTGGGCCGCTGCATTGAGCTTTCTGGCATTGGTGAAGCCGGTGGAAACGTCTCCGGGCAGGACGCTGCAGCACTGGATGCCGGTGCCTTTGAGTTCCAGCGAGAGGGACTCGGAAAGGGACAGCAAGGCGGCCTTGACGGAGGAGTAAAAGCCCTGAAAGGGGAGCTGCAGGATGGCCATCACGGAAGTGACGGTGATGATGCGGCCAAAGCCTTGTTTGCGGAAGACCGGCAGGCAGGCCTGGATGGTTTTGAGCGCTCCAAAGTAATTGGTTTCGAACTGGCTGCGGGCTTCTTCCTCCAGCGTTCCTTCAATGGGGCCGTAGATGCCGTTGCCGGCGTTGCAGACCACGGCGTCCAGGTGGCCTTCGCGGGCCACGATATCAGCCACGACGGCCTCCGTAAGGGCGGCGTCATTCACATCCAGTTTTACGGGAACCACTCCCTCGGTAGGGGTTTCCAGCGTGCCCCGGCGGCTGCCGGCATACACTTTCATACCGGCCTGGGCCAGTACACGGGCTGTGGCGGCACCGATTCCGCTGCTGCCTCCGGTTACCAGAACGACGTTTACTTTTTCCATAATTCAGAACGCAAAGTGAATGTTTCGGGAAGGGGCATCTGGTAGACGCTGTTGCGCAGAAATACTCCAAATTCCTCGTCGGAAAGGGCATTCTGCTGCTCTACGGAGATGGTTTCTCCTATGTCCATGCGGGGATGCGTGCCCCGTTTGTTAAACAGCTCGTGGAAAAGACGCACAAAGCGGATGCGGTAATCCACCAGCCCCAGCGCATAGTAGAACCAGGTATTGCGGTCAAAGAAGCGGATGGGCACCACGGGCACCTTGGCCTTGCGGATGAGCTTGATGGCGGCCTCCTGCCACTCTCTCTCGTGCAGGGTCCAGCCCAGGCGGGGCTTGAGGTCTGCCACGGCGCCGGAAGGGAAGATGGCCAGGGGCTCTCCTTCCCGCAGGTTGAGCAGGGCGGCTTTTACCCCGTTGATGCTGGTGGAGGTGGCTCCGCCTTTGACTCCCAAGGTGGGGTTTACGGAGATGAAGTTGGGCGTGAGGCCCTTGATCCACATGAGGAACTCGTTGACCATGACCTTGGTCTTGGGGCGCACGTGCCCCAAAAGATCTACCAGACAAATGCCGTCCACGTGACCGTAGATATGGTTGGCAATGGCAATGAAGGGGCCCTCGGGCAAGTTTTGCAGCCTTTCGGCATGGCCGATGCGGAAGTCAATCCCTACGTCGTCCAGGATGCCTTTGGCAAACTCGGGTCCGTCCGGAATGCCTGCTTTTCCCACGCGGTCATGGGTCTCGTTCACGTGGTCTATGCCGGTGAGTTTGAGGCCTATCTTATACAGAAGCTTTCCCTTCCATCCCTTGAAGATGGGGGAAAGCTCGTTAGCGGCTTTTTCGTGGGTAATGACGTACATTTAGTCCTGTTTCTTGGGCGGGTCTATCTTGGCGTAGTAGGCGGCGTCGCGGAAGAATCCTACGATGTAGAAGATAATCAGCAGGACGGCGACAGCCCAGGCTATGTAGTCAAACAGGCCCACCTGGAACTCGTTGTGGAAGAGCCATATGGTCTTTTTCCAGGTAGTGAGCCAGGGAACGTAAATGAACAGGATGTTCACGAGGGTGAGGATGAGTCGGAACTCGGTGGGCCCCAGCTTTCCAAACGTGAGGCGCATCTCTCCCTTGAGGTGGCAGTCAATGTAGACATAGATGCTGAGCATGAAGTAACCCACCAGGGCAAACATGGCAAAGCTCATGTTGACCAGGGGGCTGCAGCCCACGCCAATGAACATGATGGTCTCGTTGATGACGTCCACGTTGTGGTCGATGAAGAATCCGTAGGTCTTGCGCTGGGCGTTGCGGACGCGGGCCAGGCTGCCGTCCAGGGAGTCTCCGAACCAGTTGACAAACAGGCCGAAGCAGCTGAGCCACAGCCAGTGCAGATCCAGGTTGGACAGGGCATAGCCCGTGGCCATGATCAGGGAGCCGATAAAGCCCACCAGGGTTAACATATCGGAGGTGACCCATGCCGGCATCCTCTCTGCCAGCCACACCAGGACTTTCTTTTCGTAGGGATTCAGAATGGAGGTCTGAACCCGGTTTGCTTGTTTCTTCTCTTCTGACATTTCTTAGTACACAGTTGTTTAGGTTGCCGCTATTTCCGTTTCTGTTGGAAGTGGCGGAGCAGTTTGCGGAGGTGCTGGAGGCCCAGGGCCATGAAGCTGGCCGCATGGCGCTCCCGCTTCTCCGGATACATCTCTTCAAAAGTGACCATGATGCCGGAATCGTAGACGTCTCCAAACTCGTCGTTGATGCCGGTGCCAAAGTACACCATGGTAGGGGACAGGTTCATATAAGTGTTGACCAGCGGCGGGATAAACACCCCGTATTTGCTGATTTCGGCCTTCAATACCTTATATCCTTCCTTGAAATCCAGGCCCTTGAACAGCTTGGCGTATTTGTGCGGGTGCTCTACCTTGACTTCCTTGCGGATGCGGATGAGGCGGCTGTGCTTGCCAAAGTATTTCTTGAGGAAGACCATGATCATTTCCCGGGCTTCCGTGGGATAGCCGCGGTAGATGGTGGCCTTGCCAAAGAAATATTTGATGCGGCGGTCGTAAAGGATGCCGATGGCGGCGATGCCGTCAAAGAGGTTATCCAGGGCATAGAGGCTCTTGGCGCCGGCCTTGGAACTCTGGTAGTCGATGGAAACGAAACTGCGGCCCAACTCCAGCGTATAGGGAAGGTAATCTTCCAGGAAATGCTTGGAGAACTCGAACATATGGGACGAGGTAAGGATGGGTTGGCCGAAACGGTTGAATACGGCCTGGTCGCAGATGCAGAAGCGGTAACCGCCAATGATTTCCCGGGCCTCAGGGTCCCACAGGACCAGCTGCTTGTAGCCGTAGGCGGAGTTGGTGTCAAATTCGTCTATGTCCAGCTCCCGGCCGGTTCCTCCGCCGTCGTTGCGGAAGGCGATTTCCCTTAATCGGCCTATCTCACGGATGACGTTGGTTGCTTCCGGACCCACAATATACAGCTCGTTTCCGGCACGGTTGGTCTTGCGCAGGAGTGTCTTCTCGTTGAGTTCTTTTAGCAGCGCGTCCCTGTCTACGGGCGGGATGATGGTTTTCATGCTTTAGTACAAATACATTTGCTAAGTTACTCCAATTTTGTGACAATAACAAAAATTTGTATCTTTGTCCTTGATGAACCGTAAACTGGAAATACTGAAGAAATTCATCGTCTTTTCCCTGACCAGCGTGGCCGGGACCATCGTGGACCTGGGATTGCACTGGCTCTTAAGCGAATATGTCTTTGACGGTTCGTACTGGGGCAGCTTCTGGATTGCCCCTACCATCTCCTTTGAGCTGGCTACCCTCACCAACTTCTTCATCGCCTATTACTGGGTCTGGAAAGAACGCGTGTCCAAGCCCGGCAGTATGCGTTCCCTGGTCCGGCACTGCGTTGCGTACAATGCTACCTGTATCGGGGGATACATCATCAAGCTGGCCGCCATGCAGGGCTTCCATTTCCTGTTTGTTTCCCAGGGCTGGTTCCAGGATCTTTCCGTGGAGCCCGTGCTGTGTAACATGCTGGGTCTGTGTTTCTCCGGCTGTTTCAACTTTGTGATGAACGAGTTCGTTATCTTTAATAAGGCTAAAGTAAAAAAGTAAGTATGGCTAATCAACCGCTTGACACCCAGCTACTGGACCGTGCCATAGTGTTTGCCGTCAAGGCCCACGCCGGCACCGAAAGAAGAGGAAAAGGCTTCCCTTACATCGTTCACCCCATGGAGGCGGTGGAGATTGTGGCCTCCATGACCCCGGACCAGGAACTCCTGGCCGCAGCCATCCTGCACGATACCGTTGAAGATACATCCGTAAGCATAGAAGACATCCGCGCCCAGTTTGGAGACCGTGTGGCCCGTCTGGTAGAGGCCGAGAGTGATGTCTTCATGGAAGGCGTCAGCGAAGAAGACAGCTGGCACGACCGCAAGCAAGCCGCCATGGACCGCCTTGCCAACGCCCCGTACGAGGCCAAGATGGTAGCCCTGGGAGACAAGCTCTCCAATATGCGCGCCATTGCCCGGGACTATGCCACCATGGGAGACAAGCTCTGGTCCATCTTCCATACCAAGGACCCCAAGGAGCACGAATGGCATTATCGCGGCCTGGCCGACGCCCTCCGCGAACTGTCCGATACGTTTGCTTTTAAGGAGTTTGAGAGCCTGGTCAACCAGGTCTTCGGCCCCAGGAACTAATTATTCCACCTTTACTTTTGGAAGGTCTTCCCAGAGCGTTGTGTAATGGGGGGACTGATGCTCGCGTGCATTCTTGACCTTCCCGTCCCCCTGGATGCCAAACAGAATGGCACCCGGGCCGAAACTGCGGTTGATCCGGTCAATGGCTCCCGACAGGTTGGCTTCTTTCTGCACCGTCTCGGAATCTTCAAAAAGCGAACGTGTATAACCTTTGGCCTGTACCAGTTTGGTAATGACCACGCCGGCTTTCTTGTACCCGTAACCGGGCTTGTACAGCCTTCTGCAGGCATCTACGGCGGCCAGCACCAGGGTCCGGTGGTCGGCGGTGGCGTCCGGCAGCGTGACGCAGATGCCGCTGCTGGTTTGCAGCTGGTCCTCCTTGAAGCGGTTGGTCATGGCAAAGACCGCCAGCTCCAGGGCCAAGGAGCCCTGTTCGCGGAGCTTGGAGACGGCGCTTTCGGTAAAGTTGGCCACCTGGGAAGCCAGCTCCTGCGGGGCGGTAATCTCGTGCGCGAAGGAGCGGGAAACGCAGATGCTCTGGCGGGGCTCGATGAGGTCTTCGAACTCGATGCACGGGATGCCCCGGAGCTCCTGCCAGGTGCGGAAGCCGGGCAGGGCGAAGAGCTTCCGGACGGTAGCCTGGGGCAGCTGGGTATAGTCCCAGGCCGTTTTGATCCCCATGGCTGCCAGCTTGGGAATGCTGTGTCGGCCTATTCCCCAGACGTCCTCGACGGGGAATTTCCGCAGCACTTTTTCGATGTCCTGGGGCCGATACATATAGCAGCCGCCCTTGAGCTTGGGATACTGTTTGCAGAGCTTGGAGGCAATCTTGGCCAGGGTTTTGGTGGGGGCTATGCCCACCGATACCGGAATGGAAGTGTATTTCCAGCAAGCGCGGGAAACCTCCTTGGCATAGGCGTCAAAGTCCTTGCCCTCCAGTCCGGTCAGGTCCAGGAAGGCCTCGTCGATGGAATACTGTTCCACCGCCGGAGCAAACTCCCGCAGCACCTCCTGCACCCGGCGGGACATGTCTCCGTACAGGGCAAAATTGGAAGAGAACACCGCCACGTGGTTCTTTTCCACAATGTCGCGGATCTTGAACAGGGGAGCGCCCATGGGAATGCCCAGGGCCTTGGCTTCGTTGGAGCGGGCCACGGCGCAGCCGTCGTTGTTGGACAGCACAATCACCGGTTTCCCGTTCAGTTCCGGACGGAAAACCCTTTCGCACGAAGCGAAAAAATTGTTGCAGTCGGCCAGGGCGTACATACGCTAGGCCTTTTTGACAATCCAGGTAACCACCCCCCAGATGAGGAAGCTGTTCTCCGGCCCAACGGGTATGGGCTTGAACTTTTTGTTGTTGCTGTTGCAGGGGAGCAGCACGGCGTGGTCGTTCTCTATCTGGACGCGTTTGACCGTATATTCCCCGTCAATGAAGCAGACGGCCTTGCAGTCGTTGTACGGCTCCACGGCACGGTCCACAATGATGATATCGCCCTCGTCCATATCGGCATCCACCATAGAGACGCCGTCAATGCGAAAGAAGAAAGTGGAGGCCGAATGGCGCACCAGCAGCTTGGTCAGGTCCAGCCGCTCACGGACATCGCCGGCCGGGGAGGGGAATCCGGCCTTGACTTCGCCCATAAAGGCAAAATCCATCGACTCAGTGATGGGTTGTGGCTGCATAAGGTGTGAATTGCAATGGTACAAAAGTAAGAAAAAACTATTATTTTTTGTAACTTGCAGTCCAGAATCTTTTCCTAAACTGAAGACATATGAAAAAAGTAGGATTATTCATAGATACCTGGTATCCCATGGTGGACGGCGTCATCAAAGTGGTGGATAATTATGCCCGCCGGCTGGTCCAATACTGTGACGTTGTTGTTTTCTGCCCCGCTACGCGCAATTATCGCCAAGCAGATGATGACGCCCTTCCCTACAAAGTGGTCCGTTGCAGTTCCCTTCCCATGATTGGCAACGACTATGACATCCCTACATCTATGCTGGATCCCCATTTTGACGCCCAACTCATCCGGAGCGGGATTGATTTGGTCCATATCCATTCTCCCTTTTCCGTGGGCCTGGCCGGGGCCCTGTTTGCCAAGTTTCATAAGATTCCCCTTGTAGCCACGCTGCATAGCCAGTACAAGCAGGATATCGAGCAGCAGACCTTGTTGGCCGGCAAAATCAAACCGGCTGTAGACCTAGCCCTGGGCAGTGTGATGAACGTTTTTAACCTTTGCGATGAGTGTTGGGCCGTCAACAGTGCCATCCGGGACTTGTATATCAATGAATACGGCCTTAAGGCCCCCTGCAAGGTGCGCCTCAATGCCACGGATCACCAGCCGGTGCCGGATCCTGCAGCGGCCGCCGAAGAAGTGAACCGCACCTATGGAATCCCGTCGGACGCCACGGTCTTTCTTTTCGTGGGCCGAATCAACTTCATCAAGAACATAGACTTTACCGTCCGTTCCCTGGCCATAGCCAAGAAGATGGGGCTGAAAAACTTCCGGATGCTCTTTGCGGGAAAAGGACAGGATGAGGAAAAACTGGCGGCCCTGGTGGAGCAGGAGGGATTGAAGGAAGAAGTGGTGATGTGCGGTCTGGCAGACAGGCCGATGCTGGAAAAACTTTACTCCCGCGCCAAGCTCTTCCTGTTTCCGTCCCTCTATGACGCCAATTCGCTCGTGCAGATTGAAGCCGCCTGTCAGGGGACGCCTACGGTTTTCCTGGAAGGTGCCCGCACCGCCGCTACCGTCACCCCTGGTGTCAATGGCTATATTTCGGCCGGCGGAGAAGAGAACTATGCCCGTACCATTCTGGATATCCTTTCAGATGAGGAGGGCTATTCCCGTGTGAGCGCCAATGCCCGGGCTACCCTCTACCAGAATTGGGACGATGTGGTGCGGGACGTCTATAACGATTATTGCTCATTTTAATCACAGATTTTCTTGAACATCCGGTTGCTGACCATCAAGCGCATTCGGTAATCTTCAAGTCTGAGAACACGGAAATACCACCTTTATGATCCATCAGGTGAACGGTCTTTCCTTCGGCACCCTTCGCGACATGCAGGACACCGTTGCAGAAGCAACCCGTATCAACGAGATGCTCTTCCATATCATCCAATCCAAAACCCACATTACAGAAGCCAAGCTCCACGGTGTTCTGGAGAGCAAAAAGGACTGGTATCTCACGGCTAAAGAAGCCCTGGATCTTGGTATTATTACAGAAATCATCTAAATTCGTATCACAAAAGACAGGGATAAGGTAAGAGTCGCATGGGTAAGTCCATCATAGCCATTGATTTCGAAACTGCCAACGGAAGCCCCTCCAGCGTGTGCTCGGTGGGGGTAATCATCGTACGCGATGGGAAAGTGGTGGACTCCTTCTACAGCCTCATCCATCCCTATCCGGACTACTACGCCTGGTTCTGCCAACAGGTTCACGGCCTGGGTCCCGACGATACGGAAGACGCCCCGCTCTTTCCGGCCGTGTGGGACCAGATTGAAGACCGCATCCTGGCTGCTTTTGAGGCCGATAGTTTCCACGACGTCCCCTTCGTCGCCCACAACGCTCGCTTCGATGAGGGCTGCCTCAAGGCCGTCTTCAACGCCTATGGCCTCCGCTATCCCGGCTACAGGTTCCTAGACACCCTTGCCGCCTCCCGCCGCCACTTCGGCCGGACGCTTCCCAACCACCAGCTCCAAACCGTCGCCGCAGCCTGCGGCTACGACCTCCGCAACCACCACCATGCCCTCGCCGACGCCGAAGCCTGCGCCGCAATAGCTCTAAAACTGTTGTAGGGGATTACATTAATGGCCGCAATGACCTTTCCGTCCAACGGCTTTCCGGGTCGCCTTGGCACAAGACCACGCAGCTCCAGCTCCCTGGCAATCTGCTCGGTCTTCATTCCGTGCTGGCTACTCGCCAGCAGGTATACCATGGCTTCTTCTATCTTCACGTTTATTTCTTCCAGACGTGAACAATCTCACCGATGTACATATAGTGGATTCCAAGGCCGGTTTTCTCATACCATTCCCGTTGCTCCGCCGGCATCAGGTTAGCATCAAACTGCTGCCCGTAGAGCTTTTTGCACTCGATGGCCAAGTCAGCCTCGGCATAGATGGGATTGCCCAGATCTGTGAACTCTACGGTGAGTCCGGCACCGGCCACCTTGTCCTCATCTCGGCCTGAGACGCGACCCAGGTAGGACAACTGCTTACGCATATCGGCAGGGAAGTGCGTCACAGTAAAGTAGTCGTTCTCTTCCATGAACTTATGCGTGTATCGGCTTGTGGATACATACACAATGAAAATCGGCTTGCCCCAAAGCTCGCCAATGCTGCCCCAGGAAATGGTGATAGTCTTTTTCATACCGCTAATATACTCATTTTCTCCGCTATTTCAATTATCTTTGTGGATATGAAAGCATTAGTTCTCGGCGCAACGGGCGCCATCGGCAAAGACTTGGTAGAGCAGCTGCTCAAAGACGACACCTTCGACCGTGTGGATATCTTCGTCCGTAGGGAGGTGAAGATTCCCTCGGCTAAACTCGTAGCGTACGTGGTGGATTTCGACCATCCGGAGCAGTGGGCCGATAAGCTCACCGGCGACGTCCTGTTCTCTACGCTTGGCACTACGATTAAAGCTGCCGGGAGCCAGGAGGCTCAATGGAAGGTAGATTACACCTATCAGTACAATGCGGCCAAGGCTGCCCGTGAGAATGGTGTATCCGTGTATGTGCTGGTGTCTTCCGTGGGAGCCAATGCCAAATCCAAAATCTTCTATACCAAGATGAAAGGTGCCCTGGACGACGCCGTACAGAAACTGGACTTTCCAGCCTGCTTCATCCTCCAGCCGCCGTCCTTGATCCGGAAGGGAAGTGACCGCTTCGGCGAAAAGGTTGGCGTCTGGGCTTTGAAGGCTTTCAACGCTATCGGTCTGATGCGGCAATACACTCCTATGCCAACTGAGGCTGTCGCCGCTGCTATGATCCGCCTCGCCAAATCCGGCCGTAAAGGCAATGAGATTATTGTTTCACAGGATATCCTTAACATTGAGTAGCAAGGACACCAAGACACTTATTCTGCTCCATACGGCCGTGTTTCTGGCCGGTTGGACAGGCATCTTCGGGAGACTGATTTCTCTCGGAGGCCTGCCCCTTGTGTGGTATCGCATCATGGTGAGTGTGGCCGTGCTGGCCATTGTCCTGGCGTTTATGGGGCGCTTGCACAAAGTGGGATGGGCAGCTTTTGCCAAGATTGCCGGATGCGGCGGTATCCTGGCCCTTCACTGGGTGGCTTTCTTCGCCAGTATTCAGGCTTCCAACGTGTCCATCGGCGTTGCCTGCATCGCCACTTCCTGTTTCTTTACCACGCTGCTGGATCCGCTTATCAACCGGAAGCGCATCTCGTGGATAGAAGTCCTCATTAGTTTCATTGCCATTTCCGGCGTGCTGCTCATCTTCAGCCTGGACATCCGTTACCGGCTGGGAATTGCACTGGGACTGCTGTCTGCGGCACTATACTCGTTGTTCTCGCTTCTCAATATAAATGTAGCCAGGGAAACAGGGGAAGACAGCGCCACTATGTTGCTGTACGAGCTAATCGGCGGCGTCTTCTGCCTGTCGCTACTGGTCCCATTCCTTCCCCTGGCCGAAATCATTCCCCAAAAGGCCGATATCCTGTGGCTGCTGCTTCTGGGTTCCGTCTTTACCGTGCTGCCGTTCCTGTTCCAATTACAGGCGCTGCGCTCACTATCGGCCTTTACTGTGAACCTGGCCTATAACTTGGAACCCGTCTACAGCATTGGCTTTGCCGCCATCCTTTTCGGCGAGCTCCAGGAAGTAAACTTCTCTTTCTGGCTGGGAATAGCCTTAATC
>CAMVJR010000011.1 GCA_947167855.1 uncultured Bacteroidales bacterium | reverse complement strand
CCCTTTGAGCGGTGCGGACGAGGCTCGAACTCGCGACCCCCGGCGTGACAGGCCGGTATTCTAAACCGACTGAACTACCGCACCAAGTTTTCAGTGAACTTCCCTTTCGGGATTGCAAAGGTACAAACAAATTTTGAATCTGCAATACCTTTTCACAATTTTTTTAAAACCATTCTACATCCTGCAAATCGAGCTCGTTCATGGGAATGCCGGGGCCCAGGCGGAAATAGAACTTAAAGCCCTTAAGCTCAGCGGGTATGCGGTTGAGGAAGGCCAGGCGGGGCTCTCCGAAATCGCAGGAACAGCCGTACAAAATCATGGTGCGGGCCTCGTCATCTTTCTCGTACCAGCCGCCTCCGCGGGTGCGGACGTAACCAAACTGCTGCTCATATTGACGCACCAGTTCCTCGTGCTGGCCCACCATACCATACACAAACGTCCCCACCATAGGTGAGGACGGTAAGGATACTAAAACAAACTTGGGATTCACGCGGTAAAACCGGTTAGTAGGTTACCACGGGTTCCAGTTTCTGGGCAAGCTCGATGTACTTGGCGATCTCCTTCTCTACGGGGGTGCGCTTGCACAGGTGCTTGGCTTCGTTTACCTCGGCCACCTTGGCTGCCAGGTTGGCGGCTTTGCGGTTGCGGAGTTCTTTGACAGTGTCTACGCCGGCAGCTTCCAGGAGTTCGGAGAACTGGGGGCCTACGCCTTTGACGCGGAACAGATCTGCATGATTGACCCAGGTGAGGATGAGGTCACCACGGATACCGGTCTTTTCTTCCAAAGCCTTGCGGCCCTTGGGGGAAGCACCTTCCTTGAGCAGCTGATCAACAGTTTCTACACCGATTGCCTTGAGTTTCTCGGCGTAAACAGGGCCGACACCCTGAATGTCAATGATTTTGTAAGCCATAGTTGTAGTATTTAGTGGTTGTAAATGCGTCTTTCCAACCTCAAAGTTAAAAAATATTAAGGAAAAAAGGAAATTTTTACATATATTTGCAGATGTAGGCGAATTTTATGGAAAACTTTCCGTTAGATAGCGAAAAGATTTACTTCTCTTCCGATATGCTCACACTGGACTGCGAAGAAGGTCCGGTGACGTTGAAGGTTTCCGACTGGCTCCACAAAGATCCCGTGCGCATTCACCGCATGATTGTAAAGGAAAAGATCCTGCAGGTGGATCAGATGGAGGTTTTCGCCCCCCTCGTGTCCAAGCTCAGAAGAGCGGACTACGAGTATTACAAGCGCATCACCGGGCTCAAAATGATGATCGATTTCCCCGGATTCCCCTCAGAAATCGAAGCCCGCATCCCTTACGACACCGACCCCATCGCCTTCTACAAATGGTGGCGCAAGGGCAAAAACGAACACCGCGTTTATCTCTCCCCCGCCTACCAGTTCAAACTTTTCCAGAAAGTGTCCCACATGGAGCCCAAGATCATGCTCAAGAAGGACATTGACTTTGTTAAGAGCTTCTAGCCATGACCTTGGAACAAATCCTTGCCGTCCCCACCGCTCCGTCTAAGGAAGAGCTGGATAGGGACTTTTGGGACGGCGACAACTGTGTAAGTTATTCGGCCGATGGAAAACGCCTCCTGGACGCCGAGAATTTCCCCTCCGAGATAACCGTCCGGGAGGGCTGCGAAGTCATCTGCGACGACATCTTCGCCTTCCAGGACTACATGGCGGGCAAAAAAATTGGGGAAGACATCCCCCTGGAGGACCGTTCCTCCTACCTCGAGAAAATTACGCTGCCTAACAGCATCACGCATATCGGTGCCGCCGCCTTCTGCGAATGCGGCGAGCTCCTGAAGATCAAGCTCCCCACCAGCCTCCTCTACATCGGCCCTTCGGCCTTTGCAGACTGCTGGCAGCTGGAGAAGATTACCCTTCCCGCCAGCACCCGGATTATAGGCCCGGGCGCTTTCCAGGGATGCGTCAACCTGTTCCAGGTCAAGCTGAACAAGGCGCTGGAAGTCATTGGCGAGGACGCCTTTGACGACTGCGAATCCCTTGAAACCATCATCATTCCCCACGGGACGCTGGACCATTTCATGCAGCTCCTCCCCAAGGAATTACACCCCCTACTGGAAGAATTATGACCGGACAAAACTACAAGGTAGCCCACGAGGGCGCCCTCCTGCAATATCTCTTTGAGATTCTCCCGGGCCAGTCCCGCACCAGCATCAAGAACCTCCTGTCCAAAGGCCAGGTGCTGGTAAACGGAGAAGGCCAGACGGCCTTTGACCTGCCCCTCAAACAGGGAGATACCCTCACCATCCTGCCCAAAGGCATCTCCATTGCCCGCGCCGTCAAGAGCGACGCCCGCGAAGAAGTTCTCAAGGCCGGCGTCAAGATCCTCTTCGAAGACGAGAATTACATCGTGGTGGACAAGCCCTCCGGCATGCTCACCGTGGCCACCGGCAAAGAGAAGAAGACCCTCTACGCCCTCCTCAACGCGTACATCAAGGTCAACGCCCGCATGCAGCGCAAGGAAGACCTCCTCTCCGGCAAAACGCCCGACCGCAGCACAGCCAAAATCTGGATTGTGCACCGCCTGGACAAGGGAACGTCCGGAGCCCTGGTGTTTGCCAAGAACGAGCGCGCCAAGGACATCCTCCAGAGCAAATGGAAAGAACTGGTGGCCGAAAGAAAATACGTAGCCTGGCTGGAAGGCAAGCTGGAGAAAGAAAGCGGCGCTATCCAGAGCTGGCTGGTAGAGAATCCCAAGTCGCTCAAGATGAACTCCTACGACACGGAGGTCAAGGACGGCCAGCTGGCCATCACGCATTACCGCGTACTCAGCTACAGCCGCCACTACACGCAGACGGAATTCTCCCTGGAAACCGGCCGGAAAAACCAGATCCGCGTGCACGCCGCCTCCCTGGGCCATCCCGTAGCCGGAGACGACAAGTACGGAGCAGAGACCGACCCCATCAAGCGCCTGGCCCTGCACGCCGCCACGCTGGTGTTCCGCAACCCCTTTACCAACAAGATGGTGCGCTGCTCCTCTCCCCTTCCCGAATCCTTTGAACGATTTACCCTCAAATGATAGAACAGACCATCCTTTCCGGCAACCTTGAGCTGAAGGCTGCCATCATTGCCCCCGAGCATCCCCAGGCGGCCGTGGTGTTTGTCCACGGCATGGCGGAGCACAAAGAGCGGTACTACCCCTTCATGGAGTATCTCTGTGAACTGGGCTATGCCTGCGTCATCTACGACCAGCGCGGCCACGGCGCCACCGCCCAGACCCCCGACGAGCTGGGTTATTTTGGCAAGAAGGGCGTTCAGACCCTGGTAGAAGATACCCGTACCGTGGTCCAGTGGACCCGCGAGCAGTACCCCGGCCTCAAAGTCTTCCTCTTTGGCCACAGCATGGGCTCCATGGTGGTCCGCTGCTTTGCCAAGAAGTACGACGCCGAGATTGACGGCCTGGTGGTCTGCGGCAGCCCCTCCGACAACGGAGTGGCAGGCCTGGGCATCCTGGTCACGCGCCTCTTCCAGCTGTTCAAGGGAGACCGCTACCGTTCCAAGAAGGTGGCCCGCATGATGTTCGGCCCGCATACCAAGAAATTCAAGGCCGAAGGAGTCCGCAACGCCTGGCTCTCCACCAACCGGGCCAACGTGCAGGAATACAACGAAGACCCGCTGTGCGGCTTCCTCTTCACCCTCAACGGCTACCGCGTGGTGATGCAGCTCATTCAGGAGACGTATTCCAGTCGTGGCTGGGCCGTGAACAACCCCAACATGCCGGTGCATTTCCTGGCCGGCAGCACCGACCCTTGCATCATCTCCCTGGACCAGTTCTCCAAGGCCGTGAGCTTCTTCCGGGGCCGCGGCTACAAGCAGGTTACCAGCAAAGTGTACCCCGGCCTGCGCCACGAGGTCCTCAACGAGCTGGGTAAGGAAGATGTCTGGAGAGACGTAGAAGCCGTTCTCAAGAGCTGGGTATGAACATTTTCGCCCGCACAGAGCGTTTGGTAGGGGCCGATGGTCTGGCCCGTCTGGGCGCCGCCCGCGTCATCCTCTTCGGGACCGGCGGCGTGGGCAGCTGGTGCGCCGAAGCCCTGGTGCGCAGCGGCATCGGCCATCTGACCCTGGTAGACCCCGACTGCGTGGACGAAACCAATATCAACCGCCAGCTGCCGGCCACCACCGCCACCGTGGGCCAGCCCAAAGTGGAAGTGCTACGCACCCGGCTGCTGGAAATCAACCCTTCGGCCGATATTACCGCGCTGCGCCAGCGCTACGAGAAAGGGGCCGATTTTGGCCTGGCGGGCTACGACGTCATCATTGACGCCATCGATTCCCTGACGGACAAGATGAACCTGCTGCTGGAGGCTACGGCCACGCCGGCCGAGGTCTTCTGCTCCCTGGGCGCCGCCTGCAAACTGGACCCCACCCAGATTCGGGTGGCGGAATTCTTCAGCGTCCGCGGCTGTCCGCTGGGCGCCGCCCTGAGAAAAAAAATGCGGAAAGAGAATACTCTTCCCGCTAAACCCATTACGGCCGTCTACGATGAGGAAGTCCTCCCTAACCTGGGCCCCGAACAGGATCCCGGTCCCGGCAAAGCCATCGCCAACGGCACCTTTGCGCACATTACCGGCATCTTTGGCTTTACCCTGGCCGGCCTGGTTATTGAGCACATTCTGGGCAAACGCCCTTGAGCAGATAGCTCACCCCTTCCACTTCATATCCTTCCGGCACGGTGACCGGCGGCACCGGCGTGTCTTCCAGACAGTAGGTGCGGTGGCACCGCGTGCAGTAGAAGTGGACGTGGACGTCGTCGTCATGGCCTTCGTGGTGGCTGCGGCAGAGTTCGTAGCGAACGCCGTCTCCGCTGTCTTCCAGCACATGTACCAAGTGGGCCTCCTTAAAAGCGCCCAGCGTGCGGAAGATGGCGCTCTTGTCAACGGTCTCCAGCTGCGCCTCCAGCTCCATGAGGGAGAGCGGACGGCCGGCACTGGCCAGCGCCCGGGCCACCAGCAGGCGGTTGGGCGTAGCCTTTACTCCATGTTCTTCCAGCAGATGTTCCATTACAGCAGCTCCTCCAGCAGCTCTTTGCAGTGACCGGTGAGAATGATATGATGGTTGCCGATGGAGTTGGTCAGGAAATACCGGGCGTCTTCCGGCTGCAGCTTCAGCACCACCTGGGTACGGCAGAGATTGTCCTCGTACTGGTTGTAGAGCAGCTCCCCTTCGGCCGCAAAATGGCGGTCCAGCTTGCCGGAGACCTTGAATACGGTGACCGGACCTTCCGGCAGGTTGCCGTGGATACCTACGCCGATACCGGACTCAAAGTGGGTGTCGTACTGCCAGTCCGTGACCATGTTGAAGGGTACGGTGCAGTGGGCAAAGAGCATTTCTCCGCTCTGCACGTCTATGCGGGAAGGATTGGCCTGGAAGCCGGTCTGGCCGGTGAGGGCCTGGGCTATCATCATGGACAGCAGGGCCGGGACGTCTCCCTCGCAGGAGGCCGGGAGGCCATCGGCATTGAAGGAGGCCAGCGCCAGGCAGCCGGTGTTACCCACAGAGGTAAGGAGGTCAAAGCACCTTAATGTAAAGGCGCCCAGTTCGTATTTCTTCACCAGAACTTCCAGGGCGTGGTAGATCTGGGTAGCCCCGGGGTACGAGGCCCGTACGTTGGGGGCCATCTCTTCTTCGGCCGGAGCGTTATCCTTAGGCGCTTTGGCTATCTCGTTCAGGAGTTCCTCCATGGGAATCTCCACCAGCTTTACACCCAGCTTGTCCATCAGGGCCATGGGATCGGCCTGGCTGGCGATGAGCCAGTCCGAAGGCTGCCCAATGACGCCGATGCGCGTGCCCTGCAGCTTCTTGCGAGCTTCGGCCACCTTGCCCAGTACCTCAATACGGTGCTGCAGGTAGTCAGCGCTACCGTGGAGCACCTCTCCCTCGAGGCCCTGCTGACGCAGGTAGGACAGGATTTCCAGCGAAGCCGCCAGCGAGTTGCTCTTGCCCGACGTGAGCAGGTAGTACCGCTCGATGCCCCGGGCCAGCATCTCCGGCAGCAGCTGCTTGAAGATGCCTTCGGCCCCGCCCGTCCTCACATAAATCAGATCCAGGCTATGGGTACCAAAATCGGCAAAGTTGGAGCCCTTGAACTCAAATCCACCCTCCGGAAACACCTCCGAAAGAAAGGCATCACTCAACTTAGCTACCGACTGCTCATCATGCAGCCCCGAAGTAATAGTATAAACCGCTATCATAAACAAAAAAAGGGAAAGCTACTTACATCGCACCGCTACAACCTCTTACCCTTGCTACGTTCCCGTCCTGGGGGAGTTCAGAGGGAGCTGGTCGTGTAAGACTTTCCCGCTGCAAAGGTAAAAAGATTTTTGAAGAATAAAAAATCAATCCTCCGTTTTAACAAAGGGAAACCACGTTTCCACTTTCTCTTTGGCCTTGGCCTTGTTCTCGGGATTGATGGCCGCAACCACATAGGAAACGGCCGCAATGAGGGCGGCCCAGTCGTCGGCCAGACCGGCGAAGGGCAGGAAATCCGGCACAAGATCTACAGGCAGAATGAAATAGCCTAAGGCCCCGGCAATGATGGCCTTGTAGCGCATGGGGGTCTTGGGATCCATGAGGGTATAGTACAAAACCAAAGCATGGTAGATGAGTTTGGAGCCGGCCTTACCCGCCAGAAGCTTCACTTTATCCCAGAAGGCTTCTTCCGAGTAGTGCTCCTGGTACTGAACCAGTTCTTCGGGGGTCATGTTCTTCTTTTTCATTCTATCGCGTAAACTCTAAGGTATTCTTGGGTAAGTCCTCCGGAGCCGTTCTGGCTGTCGGGGATGAGGAGGAGGGACGGGCGGCCGTCGGGGAGCACAGGCCCCAGGCACATGCCCTCATAGTTGGCAAAGGAAGAGAGGGCCGATGAACGGAAGTACTTCACCAGCCGCTTGCGAAGGACACCGGTTTTGCCCGCTACGGGCTTTACCACAAAGATTTTGGTAGAGGTAAAGGCTCCGCTGAGCTTATCTCCCAGGCCGCCGGCCGGCACAAACACTTCCCGCTCCAACACCAGCAGACGGCCGTCCGGCAAGGCTGCCAGGGCCGGCACGCCATGCACATAGGCCTGGGCCCCATCGGCCGATGCTTCCGGCTCCTCCATCTGGTACAGATAGCGGTGGGCCGGCTCCAGGTCTTCTCCAAAGCTCTGGAGGCGGAGAAGGCCGGGGGTCTGGGCGTCGCTCAGCAGCGGGCCTTCCGTGACGGTCCAGAACAGATGCGTCTGGGCATTGTACGTAAGGGCTTCAAAGCCCTGGTTGGGGGTGATGTTGTCGATTCCCAGATCGGCCGGGACGTTTATCTTTCGGCCGGTAGGATAGCCCTTGAGGTCATATTCCCGGATGGACTGGTCTGCCTCGGCGCTTACGAAGAGGGTGCGCGTGGAGGGAACGAAGGCTATGCCCTCGGAGTCAATACCGGCGCCTTCCGTTCCCGGGGGCACGTTCTTGACGGCAAACGCTACCGTGCCGTCTTCCCGGAAGTGGATGTCAAAGAAGACGATGCCTCCGCCGCCCAGTTTGTCGTGCACCACGGCGTAGTGGGTGCCTCCCAGATAGGTAATGCCGGAGTACTGGCCGTTCTCCACCAGGTCTGTGATGAGATTGTTGCTTACCAGGTTCAGGGACAGGGAATCCTGTGCGCACGACTGCAGCGCAGCCATGAGCATCAGCCATACGGATATGACCCAATACCTCTTCATCGGATTCTCCAGTTACAAATATAATGATTACATTTGTGTTCACAAACAAACAGCTGCTATGAATATCAAGGCCGACTAGATCCACCCAAAGTTATCCGCTCCGGCGGCCAGTTCAAAGTGATATTTGGCAATGCCCAGATCAATATGGGTATAGCCCAGGAGGGACGGTAAGATCTTGGCTTCCACCCGGTTGCCCGGATGCAGGATGAACTTGAACTTCTGCTGATTCACGGCTGTAGGCGCCAGGACGGCGGCCTCCAGGCCATTCGCAAACCATTCGGGGATTTCCCCATCGGCCTCAAAGAACCGGTCAAGGGACTTGAGGGGGTGCTGTTTTCCCTGGTCTACGCCATATCCAAGCGCTATCACGCAATGGATGACTTCTCCCTCCCGAAGGGTGAATGCACCGGGAATCTTTTTATAGGTAAGGCCCACCCAGCAGGAATTGAGATCGATGGTCTGCGCAAAAATAACAATCTTTTCTCCGTAGTACCCAATCTTCTCTTCCCACTCCGGGCCCTTGGGGCCGACCATCACCAGATAGTTCCTTACTCCTGAAAACTGTCCGTAGGTAACCAGTTTGTTGGAAAACGCCTTGGGCTCATCCAGCACCAGCTGGATATGGAGTCCACTTTCTTCGTTGCAACGCTCGATGGTCTTCTTGATAGCGTCTACAGTAGCCTCATCAATGGGTTGGTCCTTGAAACGACGGACCGCATGTCTGTTTCTGATTGCGTCTAAAAGTTCCATTGTCAAAAAAATCTTTCAGTACGAAGTTACAGCAAGAATCCTACCCAGTCAAGGGGGCCGATGGAAGTTTTGACGCAGAATCAAGAAATGGGCCTGATTTTTTTACGCAAAGTGGATTTGTAAAAATGGTACAAACCCGAATTAACGCTTTTTGACAAACTCTCCCCTATTCGGCTAGGGAGAGCAGGAGGGCGCGGGCCTCGGGGATGGTATTGGGGACGGAGCGGCCGCCACTGAAGAGAGCGTCTATCTCCTCCTTCTTGCCGGGGAAGAGCTTACGGAGATTCTTCTTGGTAAGGGGGAACACGGTGTCACCTTTAAACAGGTACAGGGTCTCCGAGACCTCATACGGATAGCTCTTGCCTTCTTCCAGTTCGTAAACAGCACCATTGGCATAAATGGTACTTAAACTCTTGATGGAGCTGGTCTGGGAAGTGGTGCCGTAAGCGCCTTGCTTTACATCCTTCAGAATCTTGACATCCCGACGGACGGCCAGGCCCACATCCGGTCCAACCATGGACAGGCGGTAATAAACGCCCTGGTGGTTCAGGAACATCACCGTATCAAACTGGACCTTGACAATGTTGTCTGCATTGCTGGGGACCAGTTCCTTGCCGTCCTTGTCCAGGAACCGGAGCGTATTGTCCACGGCGCAGATATTGAGCTGGCCCTGGGCCGGTCCCTGACCACGGAAATAGATATACCCATGCTCAAAATTGGGCATGAGGTAGTACACCTCGTTGGGAATGCCCTTATTCTGAGCCTGCGCGCCCAGGCCTGTCAGCAGCAGACCGAGCGCGCAGATTATACGACGGAATGAGATCATCTTATCGAACCACCTGGGTGAACACAGGGTCCTTGCCCTCCTGGGCCAGCACGTAGACCTTCATCTGGGAAGGGCCAAACTGCGGCATTCCCTCGCGGGGCAGGTTCTCGGCGGTGAACAGATACTCGGTGCCACAGGGAACCGTGCGGACGGCCACATCCACGGCCTTGGCCTGGATCATGGGATAGTCTCCCACGGCGGCGTCAAAGATAGCGGCTTCCTCCTCAGAGACAGCGTGCGGCTCCGGGAATTCCTCCAGCGGGGTGAACTCACCCTTGAGATAACCATTGGACTTGAGGAAGTAGTCTACTTCGGCCGGAACGGCATCGATACGGGCAGCGCGTACTCCATAACCGGGCATAACCGTTGCATCGGGTTCCTTGGCTGCCAGGTCCTCCGAGCTGCTCTGCAGACCACCGCTGCCAAAGGTGCAGAACGGGACCAGCTTCTTGCCGGAGAAATCCACCTGCTCCAGCAGCGAAGCCATGGGCGGGGCCATGGTCCCGTACCATACGGGATAGCCCAGGAAGATGATATCGTACTTGGAAAGATCGGCCTTGATGGGCTCGATTTCAGGGAGGATACCCTGGGCGCGCTCTTCACCGGCGCGGGCAATGGTCTCCTGATAAGTGCCATCGTAGGGATTTACGCACAGGATCTCTTCCATATCGGCCCCGATGGCTTTCTGGATTTCCTGGGCAACGGTCTGGGTGTGGGAGGTCTGGGAATAGTAAAGTACCAGTACCTTGGGGCTCTTGGGCCCGCATGCAGTGAACAAAAAGGCCATAGCGGCAACAATAAGGATCCGTTTCATATAAGTGTTACAATGGTTAATCGATGGTAAGGCTGTCAAAGATGAAGGGCAGGAGGTCCTCCACCTTCTGGAACTTGCGGATGCGCTTGCTGCCCACCAGGATAATCTGGATGGGCTGGCCGAATTTCTTCTGGTACTCGGCCATCACCTGCCGGCAGGCGCCGCAGGGCGAGGCGGGACTTTCGCAGAGGACGCCATGGTCGCTGGCGGCTATGGCCAGCCGGAGCATGGGCGTATCCGGATAATTGGCCCCGGCAGCGAACATGGCCGAACGCTCTGCGCACAGGCCGGAGGGATAGGCGATATTTTCCTGATTGGCACCTTTGACGATGGTCCCGTCGGCCAGCAGCAGGGCTGCTCCCACCTGGAAGTGGGAATAGGGTGAGTAGGAGCCTTTCCGGGCATCCAGGGCGGCGGCTATCAGGTTCTGGTCAATGGGGTCCATCTCCTTGACGGAGGAGAACTCCTCATAGTGGATGTTAAAAGATACTTCTGCCATTATGCGGTTCGTTTTTATTGATTACCCAGGGTTGCCACCATCACGGCTTTGATGGTGTGCAGCCGGTTTTCGGCCTCGTCAAAGACAATGCTCTGGGGGCCTTCAAATACATCTTCCGTTACTTCTACGCCATTGAGGCCGAATTTTTCGTACACTTCCTTCCCCACCTTGGTTTCCAGGTTGTGGTAGGCCGGGAGGCAGTGCATGAACTTGCAGGCGGGATTGCCGGTGGCGGCCATCAGCTCTGCATTTACCTGGTAGGGTTTCAGGAGTCTGATCCTTTCGGCCCAAACCTCGGCCGGTTCTCCCATGGATACCCAGACATCCGTGATGATGAAATCGCAGCCCTTGACGCCGGAGAGGATGTCATCGGTGATGGTGATGCGGGCTCCGGTCTCCTGGGCAATGGCCTGGCACTCCGCCACCAGCTCGGCGGCCGGCTGCAGGGCCCCCGGGGCCACAATGCGCACATCCATGCCCATCTTGGCGCCTCCCACCAACAGGGAGTTACCCATGTTGTAGCGGGCGTCTCCCAGGTAGGCGTAGCGCACCTGGCTGAGGGGCTTGTCTATATGTTCCTGCATGGTCAGGAAATCGGCCAGGATCTGGGTGGGATGGAACTCGTTGGTAAGGCCGTTCCACACGGGAACGCCGGCATACCGGGCCAGTTCCTCCACAATCTCCTGTCCAAATCCGCGGTACTCGATACCGTCGAACATCCGGCCCAGGACGCGGGCCGTATCCTTCATGCTTTCCTTGATGCCGATCTGGCTGCCGGTGGGGCCCAGGTAGGTCACATGGGCTCCCTGGTCGTGCGCGGCCACCTCAAACGAGCAGCGCGTACGGGTAGAGGTCTTTTCAAAAATGAGGGCAATGTTCTTGCCTTTGAGATACTGCACCTCGGTTCCGGCCTTCTTGGCTCGCTTGAGCTCTGCGGCCAGGTCCAGGAGATACTGGATCTCCTGCGGGGTAAAATCCAGCAGTTTGAGGAAGTGGCGGTTGTGCATCTGTGGCATACAATTATAAAGTTTGTAAATATAACATTTTTTTCTGACACTTCCTTTTTAAAAATATTTTGGAAGATTGGGGAAAACGCCGTAACTTTGCCTCAACATGAAGCCCGTAAAAGACGGAATCCTGGAATGCCTCTCCTTTGCAGATGTGCACGTACACCTGCGAGAGCCCGGTTTCACCGCTAAAGAAACCATTCTGACGGGCACCCGTGCCGCAGCTCGCGGCGGTTACACCCTCGTTTGCCCCATGCCCAATCTCAATCCGGTCCCGGACGCTCCGGAGACCCTGGCCATTGAGCTGGAGGCCATTCAAAAAGACGCAGTGGTGAGGGTGCTCCCCTATTGCTCCATTACCAAGGGCCGAAGAGGCCTGGAACTGGTAGACTTTGCCACCCTCAAGGGCCGCTGCTGCGCCTTTTCGGACGACGGATCCGGCGTCCAGAGCGAAGCCGTGATGCTGGAAGCCATGAAGGCCGCCGCCCGCGAAGACGTGATCATAGCCGCCCACTGCGAAGACAACACCCTCCCGGGCGTGGATCCCCGCAGCGAATGGGGCCAGATTGAGCGGGACCTGGAGCTTTGCGCCCGTACCGGCTGCCACTACCACGTGTGCCACATCTCTTCCCGTGAGAGCGTCCGTCTGATCCGGGAGGCCAAGGCCCGCGGCGTCAACGTCACCTGCGAGACGGCCCCCCACTACCTTACCCTCTGCCAGGAAGACGTAAAAGATGAGGGCCGATTCAAGATGAATCCCCCCATCCGCAGCGCAGAAGACCGCGAAGCGCTCATCGAAGGCCTGGCCGACGGCACCATTGACGTGATCGCCACCGACCACGCCCCGCACACTGCAGAGGAAAAGAGCCGCGGCTTTGCCGGCAGCGCCATGGGCATCGTGGGTCTGGAGACCTCCTTCTCTGTGCTCTACACCCGCCTGGTCCGCACCGGCCGCATCGGCCTGGAGCGCCTGGTAGAGGCCATGAGCACCTCCCCGCGCCGCATCTTCGGCCTGCCTGCCACGCCGCAGGACAGCGTCATAATCGATTTGAACACTCCCTTTATCATAGACAGTACGCAGTTTGCCTCCATGGGCCACTCCACGCCGTTCGACGGCTGGGAAGTGTACGGCCGCGTACTGGAAACCCGCCTGGACGGCAGGCCCGTTTACCAATGGAAAAACAGCTCTATACAATAACGGAGAACCGCCTGGTGGCGGCCGACACTTACCGGCTGGTCCTTTCCGGAAAGGGGAAGGTGGACGGCGAGTTTGTGCACCTGGAGATTCCCGGGTTCTACCTGCGCCGCCCGCTCTCGGTCTGCGACAGCGAGGAAGGCCGCTTTGTGCTGCTGTACAAGACGGTGGGAGAAGGCACCCGGGTGCTGGCCACCCTGCCGGAAGGCAGCCGGCTGAGCGTTCTCACCGGGCTGGGAAAGGGATTCGATGCATCGGCCTGCTCCAGGAGCGCGCTGCTGGTGGGCGGAGGCCTGGGAGCCGCACCGCTCTACCTGCTGGCCAAAGAGCTCAAGCAGCAGGGAAAGAAAGTAACGGCCGTGCTGGGTTTCAACAAGGCCGATGAGATAGTCCTGGCCCAGGAATTCGAAGGCCTCTGCGACGCCTTTGCCCTGGCCACCCTGGACGGAAGCGTTGGCGTGAAGGGCTTTGTGACGGATGCGCTGCGCACCCTCGCCCCTACCTACGATTATTTCTACACCTGCGGTCCCATGGTCATGATGAAGGCGGTCTGCCAGGCCCTGGAGGGTCCCGGCGAGGCTTCGCTGGAAGAGCGCATGGGCTGCGGCGCCGGCTTCTGCTACGGCTGCAGCGTCCAGACCGCCGGCGGTCCCCGCCGCGTCTGCAAAGACGGCCCCGTATTTAAAAAGGAGGAGATTCTATGGTAAAGGACCTCTCGGTAAATCTCTGCGGCCAGAGCCTCAGAAACCCGGTGGTTCCGGCCAGCGGAACCTTCGGATTCGGCCTGGAACTGGCCGACACCTTTGACCTCAACGTCCTGGGCGGCATCTCGCTCAAGGGCAGTACGCGCGAAGCCCGGTACGGCAATCCCGTTCCGCGCATAGCTGAGGCTTCCTGCGGCATGCTCAACGCCGTGGGCCTGCAGAATCCCGGCATCGACGTGCTGGTGGGCAGCAAAGTCCCGGCCCTCAGAAAGATCTACAACGGCTGCATCATTGCCAACATCAGCGGTTTCTCCCTGGAAGAGTACCGCGAGTGCTGCGCCAAGGCCGATGCCTGCGAAGGCATAGACATTATAGAAGTCAACATCTCCTGCCCCAATGTGCACAACGGCGGTATGGCCTTCGGGACTAACCCCAACGCGGCGGCAGAAGTAACCCGGACGGTACGGGAAGTCTGTTCCCAAAAGCCCGTTTTCATCAAGCTGAGTCCCAATGTAACGGACATCGTAACCATAGCCCGCGCGTGCGAAGACGCCGGGGCCGACGGCCTCACGCTGGTGAACACCTTCCTGGGCATGCGCATCGACATTGCCCGCCGGAAGCCCATCCTGGCCAACACCACCGGCGGCTTTTCCGGCGCAGCCATCTTCCCCATCGCCCTCCGGATGGTCTATCAGGTGGCCCACGCCTGCCACATCCCCGTGATGGGCTGCGGCGGGGTAACATCGGCCCGCGATGTCCTGGAGATGATGATGGCCGGCGCAACGGCCGTCCAGGTAGGGGCCGAAAACCTGCGCAACCCCTTTGCCTGTCCGGAAATCATTGAGGCGCTGCCCGTGGAAATGGAACGGCTGGGCATCCAAGACATTAAAGAGATCATAAAAACGGTATAATGCAAAGAGACGTTATCATAGCCTGCGATTTCAGCAGTAAAGAGGCTTGCCTGAACTTCCTGGACTCCTTCTCCGGAAGTCGCAAGCCTTTCGTTAAAATTGGGATGGAGCTTTTTTACGCCGAAGGTCCCGAAATGGTTCGCCAGATCAAGGCCCGCGGCCATAAGGTTTTCCTGGACCTCAAGCTGCACGACATTCCCAACACCGTGCGCAAATCCATGGCCGTCCTGAGCAACCTGGACGTAGATATGGTCAACGTGCACGCCGCCGGGACCGTGGCCATGATGAAGGCCGCCCTGGAGGGCCTGACCCGGGCCGATGGAACCCGCCCGCTCCTGATTGCCGTGACGCAGCTCACCTCCACCTCCGAGGAAGTGATGCAGAAGGAGCTGCTCATTGGCGCCGGCATCAACGACACCATTGTCCAGTATGCCCGCAACGCCCAAGAAGCCGGGCTGGACGGCGTGGTGTGCTCCCCGCTGGAGGCTGCCATGGTCAAGGAGAACTGCGGCGCCAATTTCATTACCGTTACGCCGGGCATCCGCTTTGCCGATGCCGCCGCCGATGACCAGGTGCGCATTACCACCCCGGCCAGGGCCCGCGAGATAGGGTCCGACTTCATTGTGGTGGGCCGTCCCATCACCGCAGCCCCCGACCCCGTGGCTGCCTACAACCGCTGTCTGGAAGAGTTTTGCAAATAGATATGGAAAAACAGATTGCACACGAGCTGCTTAGCATTGGGGCCGTTTTCTTGAGGCCCGAGAATCCCTTTACCTGGGCCAGCGGGATCAAGAGTCCCATTTACTGCGACAACCGGCTTACCCTGTCGGCCCCTTCTACCCGCGACAAGGTGGAGGCCGGCCTGGCCCAGCTCGTAAAGAAGTACCATCCCGACTGTGAGATGCTCATGGGCACCTCCACGGCCGGTATTGCCCACGCCGCCATGACCGCCACGCTCCTGAACCTTCCCATGGGTTATGTGCGCGGAGAGGCCAAGACCCACGGCCGCACCAACCGCATCGAGGGCAAGATGGAGCCCGGTACCAAGGTGGTGGTCATTGAAGACCTCATCTCTACCGGTGGCAGCGCCATCGAGGTGGTGGAAGCCCTGCGCGAGGCCGGCGCCAACGTGCTGGGCATCGTAAGCATCTTCACGTACGGAATGAAAAAGGGTGTGGAGCGCATCGCTGCGGCCGGCACCGTGAATCATTCCCTCAGCAATCTGGACGCCCTGGTGGACGTAGCCGTAGAAGAAGGCTATATCGCTCCGGAATGGAAGGACCGCATCCTGGCCTTCCGGAACAACCCTTCGGACGAAAGTTGGATCAACAAATAAAGCACCGATATGAAGCATTTAATTGACCCGATGGACCTCTCCAAACAGGAGACCGACGAGATTATTTCCCTTGCGCAGGACATCATCGCCCACCGCGAGCGCTACCAGGGCAGCATGGCCCACAAGAAGCTGGCTACGCTCTTCTACGAACCCAGCACCCGTACCCGCCTCAGCTTTACTTCGGCCATGATGGAACTGGGCGGCCAGGTCCTGGGCTTTTCCAACCCCCAGAACGCCTCTGTGAGCAAGGGCGAGACCGTGCAGGACACCGTCCGTGTGGTAGGCTGCTTTGCCGACATCATCGCCATGCGTCACCCCATCGAGGGCGCCCCGCTGGTGGCCACCGAGGTTTCCCGCGTGCCCATCATCAATGCCGGCGACGGCTCTCACAGCCACCCCACCCAGACCCTCACCGACCTCCTCACCATCAAGCGTGAACTGGGCCACATTGACAACATCACCATCGGTTTCTGCGGTGACCTCCGCTTTGGCCGTACGGTGCACTCCCTCATCAAGGCCCTCTCCCGCTACGAAGGTATTAAGGTAATCCTCATCGCTCCCCAGGAGCTCAAGCTGCCGGACTACATCAAGCAGGATGTGTGCGAGCACACGGGTATCCCCTACCGCGAGGTGGAGACCATGGAAGAGGTGATGCCGGAACTGGATGTGCTTTACATGACCCGCGTGCAGAAGGAGCGCTTCCTGGACGAGGACGAGTTTGACCGCGTGAAGGACAGCTTTGTGCTGGATTGCGCCCGCCTGGCCCACGCCAAGGAGAAGATGGCCATCCTGCACCCGCTTCCGCGCGTGAACGAAATCCTCACCGAGGTGGACAACGACCCCCGTGCCGCCTACTTCCGCCAGGTGGAGAACGGCAAGTTTGTCCGTGAGGCCCTCATTGTGAAACTCATGGAGTGGAAGAACGATCCCGAGCACGGTATGCCCGACCAGGAGCCGCCGGTGGTGGATCCCGAACTCCACTGCCCCAACCGCAAGTGCATCTGCAACACCGAGCACGCCCCGCACAAGTTCCACAAGGCGGAAAATGGCGTACTCCGTTGCTGGTATTGCGACTCCAAGATTAAATAGACTCAGACAACTCCAACCAACGCATCTCGGCAGCGTCCAGTTCTTCCTGGAGGCTGCCGTAGCGTATAGAGGCCTCCTGCAGTTCGGCGGCGCTGAGGGTGCCGCCGGACAGCTTGGCCTCCAGGTCGGCCTTCTCTGCCTCTAATTGAGGCAGCCGCTCCTCCAGGGCTTTCAGTTCCTGCTGCTCTTTCCAGGAGAGCTTTCGGGTGGCGGTTTTCACTTTGGCCTGCACCTGCTCCGGCTTCTCTTCGGCCTTCTGGGCGGCTTCGTAGTCTTTGATGAAGGTCCGGTACTCGGTGTAATTGCCCACGAAGTCCTTGACCACGCCGTCTCCGCAGAAGACAAAGAGGTGGTCTACCAGGCGGTCCAGGAAGTGGCGGTCGTGGGACACGATCACCAGCGAACCCTTGTACTCCAGGAGGTACTCTTCCAGGATTTCCAGGGTCACGATATCGAGGTCATTGGTGGGCTCGTCCAGGATGAGGAAATTGGGCTGCTGCAGGAGGATGGTGAGCAGATACAGCCTTCTCCTTTCTCCGCCCGACAGGCGCTCGACGGGGTTGTTGAGCATATCGTGGGTAAAGAGGAAGCGGCCCAGCAGGTGGGTATCGTTCACGGTCTGCAGCACCGTCTGACCCGGTTTGAAATGCATGCCGCTCTGGTGGTAATAGCCAATCTTGAGCGACTCTCCCAGATCAATGACGCCCTCCAGGGTGCCGCCCATCTCCGGCTTCCAGCCGCCGGTGATGAGGTTGAGGAAGGTGGTCTTTCCGGCGGCGTTCCGGCCCACGATGCCCACACGCTCGTAGCGCTGGAAGTTGTAGGTGAAATGCCGGAGGTAGCACTTCTGCTCCCACCAGAAACTCACGTCCTTGCAGTTGATGACCTTGTTGCCCAGGTAGGTGTTGCCCACCCTGGTTTCGCTCAGGTCCACCTTTTTCTGGACGTAGCTGTCATCGGCCCTCTCCTTGATATCCCAGAAGGCCTGCTTGCGGTATTTGGCCTTGCCGGTACGGGCGCAGGGGCTGGCGTGCATCCATTCCAGCTCCCGCCGGTAGAGGTTGCGCACGCGCTCGGTCTCTGCGTTGTAGTTGTCTATACGTTCCTGGCGCTTTTCCAGGAAGTTCATGTAGTCTCCACGGTAGATGTAAATCTGGCCGCGGTCCATTTCCATCACGGTATTGCACACGCGGTCCAGGAAATAGCGGTCGTGCGTGACCATGAACAGGGTGCAGCGGCTGTGCTTGAGATGGCCCTCCAGGAACTCGATGGCGTCTATGTCCAGGTGGTTGGTGGGCTCGTCCATGATGTAGAAATCGGCCTCGGAGGCCAGCATCTGCGTCAGCGCCACGCGCTTGACCTCTCCCCCGGACAGTTCCTTCATGAGGCGCTCGCCGCTCAGGGCAAACTGGTCCAGCAGCTGGGTTACCCTTAACTCGTACTGCCACAGATGGTCCTGGTCCAGTTGCTCCGTCCACTCTGTGGAGCTGTCCATAATCTGGCGGAAAAGGGTCTTCTCCGGGTCAAAGGCATAATCCTGTTCCAGGAAGGCGATGCGGATATCCTTGAGAAAGAGGACCTTTCCGCCGCTGTCGGAGGAGTCTTTTCCGGCCAGGATCCTCAGCAGCGAGGTCTTGCCCGTCCCGTTGGGTGCGATGAGCGCCACCTTGTCCCCTTCATTGATATTGAACCCGATGTGCTCGAACAGCACCTTGGGTCCGTAACTCTTGGATATATTCTCTATTTGCAGATAGCTCGCCATGGGAGTGCAAAGATACGGAAAAATACGTATTTTTGCAGACGGAAATGGACAAGTCCAAGATCAAGGTTTGCGTCGGACTATCCGGCGGCGTGGACTCTTCTGTGGCAGCGTATCTGCTCAAACAGGAGGGCTACGACGTGTTTGCCATGTTCATGCAAAACTGGAACGACGCCTCCAGCACCCTCCACGGAGACTGCGAGTGGGAAGAAGACCGCTTTGTGGCCGAGATGGTGGCCCGTAAGATAGGCATCCCCTTCTACTTTGTAGACCTGTCCAAGCAGTACCGCCAGCGGGTGGTGGACTACATGTTTGACGAGTACGCCAAGGGCCGAACGCCCAACCCGGACGTCCTGTGCAACCGGGAAATCAAGTTTGACGCCTTCTGGGAGATAGCCCGCAAGTACGGGGCCGATTACGTGGCCACCGGCCACTATTGCCGGAAGGAGGAGATTCCCGGCTCCGACCGGCCATCTTCGGTATACCGGATCCTGGAGGGGACGGACCCCAACAAGGACCAGACGTACTTCCTCTGCCAGCTCAGCCAGGAGCAGCTCTCTACCGCCCTGTTCCCCATCGGACACCTGACCAAGCCGGAAGTGCGCCGCATCGCCAAAGAGGCCGATCTTCCTTCGGCCGAAAAGAAAGACTCCCAGGGCATCTGCTTTGTGGGAAAAGTGGACCTTCCTACCTTCCTCAAGCAGAAGCTGGCCTCCGTGGAAGGCGATGTGGTGGAGGTCTTTGACCCCTACTACGCCACCGATCCGCTGTACCAGTGGCAGCAGGAGACGCTCACCGGCCTCCTCAAAGAGGGCCAGACGCTGGAGCGCACGGTCAGGTATGCCCCGGAAGAGAAAGTGCTTACCTCCGACGGGCAGCCGCTGGGAGAGAGCCCGTACAGGGCCGATGCCTTGGAAGCGCTCACGGAGGAGCAGCTTCAGAAACTGGCCACGCCCCTGCGGTATTCGATAGAGTTCCAAACCGAGACCTACCGCAGCGGCAAGCATCATATCAAGAAAACCCGTTACAAAGAGAACCCCTGCGGCCGCATCGTGGGCCGTCACGAGGGGGCTCAGTTCTATACCATCGGCCAGCGCAAGGGCCTGGGCATCGGCGGCCACAGCGACCCGGTGTTTGTGATTGCCACGGACACGGAGGCCAACCGCGTGTATGTGGGAGAAGGCCATCACCACAAGGGCCTGAGCCGCTTCTGCCTCCGGGTAGCTCCGGAAGAGATCCACTGGATCCGGACCGACCTGGCCCTCCAGCCCGGAGAGATGCGCCGCTACCGCGTCCGCATCCGCTACCGCCAGCCGTTACAAAGTGCCACCCTCCTGATGAAGGAGAGTGGCCTCTATATCCTCTTCGATCAGCCTCAGCGGGGCATTTCCCCCGGCCAGTTTGCCGTATGGTACGACGGCCAGGAGATGCTGGGCAGCGGAGTTATTTAAGACTTTCCAGCAGGAGTTTTTCCATGAAGGCGTAACCGGCGGCGTTGGGATGCACGGTGTCGGTGGTAAGGCCGTCGCGCACTTTCCCGTCCGGGCCGGCCAGCACGGAACCGTAATCGATGTAGGTAATGCCGTGCCGCTCGCAGTAGGCCTTGAGGCGGGCATTGAGGCTACACACTTTCTCATAGCAGTCCGTCACCTCGGTGCGCCAGCGGAGGTGGTAGGAGGGCAGCACGCCGCAGATGACGGGGCGGATGCCGTTCTGCCAGGCCAGGTCAATCATGGTGAGGATGTTGGCGTAGGTCACGTCCTCGCGGTAGGGGCCGCCCATGTTGATGGCAATGTCGTTGATGCCGGCCAGGATCACCACGGTGGAAGCCTGGATATCAATCACATCCTGACGGAAACGAAGCACCATGTGGGAGGTCTCTTCTCCACTGATACCCCGGCCGATGAAGCCGGTGGTGGCAAAGAACTCGGGGCGCTGGCCGGGCCAGCCGTCTGTAATGGAATCACCAAAAAGGACCACGCGGGGGCCGGTGGGAGCGGACAGCTTGGCGTTATCCTCTGCGTAGCGCTGCACGTGGGCAGGGTTCTGGGCCGCGGCTCCGAAAGCCAGCAGAAGGCCCGTCATCAGAATGAAGATTCTTTTCATGGTTTATGGTTAATAAAATGTAGTCGTTTTGTGCCAACACAAAGATACAATTTTTGTACATTTGTCCTATGAAATTTCTCACCAACTTTTGCACCAACGCCCACTGGAACATGGCCTTCGACGAATTTGCGCTGGAGGGCATCCGGGAGCCGGAGCCGCTGTTCTTCCTGTGGCAGAACGCGCCGGCGGTCATCATCGGCCTCAATCAGAGTCCGTATGCCGAGGTGAACCTCCCCTATCTGGAGCAGAAGGGCATCCTGCTGGCCCGGCGGGTCACCGGCGGCGGAGCCGTGTATCACGACCTGGGCAACCTCAACTACAGCATCGTGGGTCCGCTGGAGCAGATGGAGAATGCCTTTGAATGGGTTCCCGAGGCCCTAAAGAAGTTGGGCGTTTCCGCAGAGCGTTCGGGCCGAAACGATATCCTGGTGGATGGAAAGAAGTGCTCCGGCTACGCCAAGCGCCTGAGCAAGGACCGCATGATGATTCACGGCACGCTGATGTGGGATGTAGACATAGATGTGCTCACGGAAGCGCTCAAGACCCCGGGCAGCAAGGTCACGGCCAAGGGCATAGCCTCGGTGCGCAGCCGGGTGGCCAACCTAAAAGACTACCTGCCGCAGTTCCCCACCCTGGACGCCTTCCGACAGGCCCTGCAGGAGCAGCTGGCCGCCGGAGACGGAGAATATGTCCTCACAGAGGCCCAGAGGGCACAGGTAGACCGCGAAGCGCGGGAGAAATTTGCCACCTGGGAATGGAACTTCGGGCACTCGCCGGAGACCACCCACCGCGGCAAGAAAAAGTTCGCCTGCGGCACCGTGGAGGTGCTCTACAGCCTCAAGGGCGGAGAACTGGCCGATGTCACTTTCCAGGGGGATTTCCTTGGGAACCGGCCCGCGGAAGAACTGGCGGCGGAGCTCAAGGGAAAACGGCTGCAAGAGCTTGGAACACTGGATGTATCGGCCTATTTTGACGGGCTGGACGGAACTCTGTTTGCCACCCTGTTTGAAGCGTAGTTTTTTTTTGCTATTTTTGTAGAGTATGAGAAAAAACTTAACCACCCTATTGACTATTCTGGTGCTGCTGGCTGCTTTCCCGGCCCGCGCGCAGGTCTACAGCGGCTACCGCCAGTTTGACGGAGAGCACAAACACCAAGTGAGCGCCTTCCTTTCCGGCGGCAGCAACGTGGTCACCGGGTTCTTCCTGGGGCAAGCCGGCACCTATACCTACCATTTCAATCCGCGCTGGAGCATCTCCGGAGGACAGCAGATCCAGTTCTTCAAGCAGGTGTACTCCCTGGATGTGATGGGCACCTATCGCATTCCCCTCGGCAAAAAGACCAATCTGTACATAGACGGACGCGCCCTGTTCAACCGCTACCAGCAGTGGAGCGTGAACGAGACCATCCTGAACGTGTCGGGCTATCTGGAAACCAATTACATCGATCTCCGCTGGGGCTGGAGCTTCGTGAGCTACTTCAAGACCAATGTCAAGGACTCCTACAAGGATTACACTGACGCCAGCTACAATGAGCCCCTGGTGATGACTTTCGGTTTCGGAGTCAACATCCGCCCGCGCAGCAATCCCTGGAACCTGGGTCTGTTCATCCGCAACTACGACCAATTCTATTACGAGAACTGGAACATCAACTGGGGCCTCCGCTTCCACGCAACCCTGACCCCTCAGATGAAGATATACAGCGAGTTTAACGTACGCCCCGCCGGCAGTCTGAGCCAGCTGGCCACCCGTTACGAAACCTCCCTCAAAGTTGGACTCCGTTATGTTTGGTAGTATGAAAAAGACATTCATCATATCTTTGGTCATTGCCGCGGCGGCCCTTCTCTCCGCCTGCGACAAAGTAAGCCCTGCCGGCATCCTGATGGCAGGAACGGCCGTGGAAGACCGCGTAAAAATGTCCTATGAGTTTTACAAGGATTTCCTGGACGACCATGTGGTCCTGGCCATCGATAAAAAAGACTACTCCTTCATCGTGGGAGCCGACAGTCACTTTACCACGGACCCCGGCCGCCTGGATGAGATGCTGGCCATCGGCCTGGACAAAGACGACCTCTTCTACGCCCACCTGGGAGATTTGGCCGACACCAAGCCGGAGTACTACTTTACCCTGGACTCCCTCCTCAGGGAGGCCAAGGATCGGTATGTAAACAAACACTACAAAAAGATCAACGAATATGAGTACGTACCCCGGGACAATCCAATCGAGACTCAGGGCATCACGTACGATATGATTACTTACCCCTTCTTCCCGGTGGTAGGTAACCACGACATCACCCACAACGGCTGGGCCCTGTGGTCCAACATATTCCACTCGTCGTTCTATGAGATGGATGTACTCATTGTGGATCCTGAGAACATAGACATCACGGTAGACCACCTGATCTTCCTGGATTCGGCCAGCGGCACCCTGGGAAAGACCCAGATAGACCTGATCAACCAGGGAGTGCTGGACGGCAAGTACAGCGACGGTACCTCCATATACCGCTACACGTTCGTGTTCTCCCACACCAATATTTTCCGTCCCCAGTTCTTCGAGTTTGCCTCCACGTTCACCCGCGAAGAAACCTTCTTCCTGCTGGACCAGTTTGAGGAGTGGAACGTAACCTGCGTATTCCTGGGTCATGTCCACACCTGGGACGAGCGCGACTTCAACGGCGTCCACTACATCACTATGGACTCCATGTGTGAGAAGAACAACCCGGAACCCGGAAACTATCTCATCCGCGTCAATGTGGGCAACGACGGCGTGGTATGTGAACCCGTCAAGATGAATTATACTCCCAAGAAAAAGAAATAAGATATGGCACGTCCCGGAAAAGGTATCGGGCTCTTTACAGGCCTGTTCATCCTGGCCATCCTGGCCGTTATTTTCTACTTCAAGTTCCTCTGGGTTTTCTCCGACGGAACCAAAACCGGAGAACTCAACTCCCTCACCTACACAGGTTATGTTTTCAAGACCTATGAAGGCGAGATCATCCTCACCGGTTACGGCAGCAAAAACGCTTCCGGAACCGTCCAGTCCAAGAATTTCAAGTTCTCGGTAGAGAATAAGGAAGTGGCCGAAAAGCTCCGCCAGATGACCGGTCTCCGCGTCACGGTGCACTACAAGGAGTACAAGGGCCGACTCCCCTGGCGAGGCTATGAGAGAGCCGTCGTAGACAGCGTCCAAGAAGAGTTTCCTGAGTCTACAACCACTCCCCAGAAGACGGAAGACGGATTTTTCCTATAACTGTATATGAAGCGAACCCTTCTTGCAGCAGGCGCCCTGCTCGCCTGCTTTTTTGCTTATGCACAAAACCGGGTCATTGACACCCGTCCCGCCCACGGCGGGAAAGAGCTTACCCTCAAAGACGTTACCCTGAGCGGCGTGGGCTACGCCCGGGCTTCGGCCTCCTGGCTGGACAACGAGAGCTTTGTGCTCATGAGCCCCTCCGGCGCCCAGAAAGGCAGCGTTGCCTCCGAAACCCTGGAGCCCTATCAGATGCCCCGCGGCGGTGCCCGCCGGCCCAGTTCCGAAGGTCCCTACCAGGTAAAGCTGGAGGGAGATTCCTTCTACGGCATCAAGGACGGCCGCACGCTGGAGATTGGCGTTTCCACGGACCGCAACATCGTTTACGGCGGCACCATGATGCGCAACGAGTTTGGCTTTACCCAGGGCTACCTGTGGTCGCCGGACGGCACCAAGGTGGCTTACTACAAGAAAGACCAGTCCCGGGTCACGGATTTCCCCCTCCTCAACATCAAGACCCGCACCGGAGAGTTAGAGCTCCTCAAGTACCCCATGAACGGCATGGACTCCGAGTTGCTGCAGGTGGGCGTGTTTGACTTTGCTACAGAGAGCACCGTATGGATGAATGTAACGGACTTTACCGAAGAAAGATACATTACCAACCTGGCCTGGAGTCCGGACGGCAAGTACCTCTTTGCCCAGGTGCTGGACCGTAGCCAGCATCACATGAAGCTCAACCAGTACCGCGTTTGCGACGGTTCCTTTGTGCGCACCCTCCTCACGGAGGACAACGAGGCCTGGGAAGAGCCCCTGGATCCCGTCTGGTTCCTCAAAGGCCGCACGGATGTGTTCGTATACCGGACCGACAACCGAGACGGTTACAAGAACCTGTACCTGGTGGATACGCTGGGCACCGTGCGCCGGCTCACCGCCGTGGAAGCCGACGTTGAATACGTGGGCAACGACGGCAGCCAGGTCTTTTATACATCGGCCCAGATTTCTCCCGTGGAGAACCATCTCTACAAGGTGGGCGTCAAACTTCCCGCCAGGAACGCCGTTGCCAAAGCCAAGGTGGGCAAACCCGTCCAGCTTACCGTGGGCCGCGGCTGGCACTCCGTACGCCTGAACAAGGACTTCACCTGGTTCCTGGACAACAACTCCAACCTCAACCTCCCGGCCCGCATTTCCGTGTGCTCCACGGACGGCAAGAAGGTCCGCGAGCTCACCACCCTGGAAGACCCCCTCAAGGATTACAACTCCTGCCAGGTGGAACTGGGCACCGTTCCCAGCGCAGACGGCCAGTTTGAGAACTACTACCGCCTCCTCTACCCCAAGGACTTCGATCCCGCCAAGAAATATCCCGTCATCCTCTACGTATACGGAGGTCCGCACAGCCAGATGGTACAGGACAGCTGGCTGGCCCAGATCCGCATGTGGGAAATGTTCATGGCCCAGAACGGTTACCTGGTGTACATCCAGGACAACCGCGGCACGCAGAACCGCGGCGCCGCCTTTGAGAAGGCCATCAACCGCCAGTGCGGCCAGGCCGAGATGGAAGACCAGATGGTGGGCATCAACTGGCTCCGCAGCCAGCCTTTCGTAGATGCCTCCCGCATCGGCGTACACGGCTGGAGCTACGGCGGCTTCATGACCATCAGCCTCCTCACCACCTATCCCGACGTGTTCAAGGTGGGGGTGGCCGGCGGTCCCGTCATTGACTGGAAGTGGTACGAGATCATGTACGGAGAGCGTTACATGGACAACCCCCAGACCAACCCCGAGGGCTTTGCATCCACTTCCCTCATCAACAAGGCCAAGAACCTCAAGGGCAAGCTGCTCATCTGCCAGGGTGCCATCGACGACACCGTGGTGTGGGAGCACAGCCTCAGCTTTATTCAACAGTGCATAGACCTGGATATCCCCGTAGACTACTTCCCCTACCCCGTCGCCCGGCACAATGTATCCGGCCGCAACCGTCTCCACCTGATGGATAAGATCACCCAATACTTCGAAGATTATCTCTAACCTTATGAAAAAACTAATCACCTTTTGCATGGCCGTAGCGGTTTCCCTGATGGGGATCACCGCCCGCGCACAAGATTCCCAGATTGCCAACCACCTGGCCGTGGGCGTCACCCTAGGTATGGACGGACTGGGACTGGAAGCAGCCCTGCCCATGACCCCGTACGTACAGTTCCGTGCGGGCTATTCCCTGTTCCCCTACACCTATTCCGGCACCGTGAACCTGGGTCAGGTAGAAATGGGCGGAACCACCCGCGACATGAGCCAGACCCCCATCAAAGCCACCCTCTGGAAGGGCGGTGAAGGAAAACTGCTGGCCGATATCTTCCCCGGCAAGAAGACCAGCTTCCACTTTACGGTGGGCGCCTACCTGGGTGCCGGCAAGATTTTCCACGCCAGCGCCGACCTCAGCAAGGTCCTCAACCCCGAGGACTACGCCACCCTGGCCATCACCTACGGTGAAGGAGCCGACAAGATCAGCATCTCCACCGACAAACAGGGCTTCGTCCACGCAGACATCAAGACCGGCGTCTTTACCCCTTACGTAGGTATCGGCTTTGGCCGTGCCGTCAAACCCGACAGCCGCGTCCGCGTCACCTTTGACATGGGCGTGCTGATTACCGGCGGTTTCAAGGTACAGTCCTACAGCTACCTCCGCAACGACAAGGGAGACCCGGCTGTCCTCACCAGCAAACAGCTGGTCAACGAAGAAGGAAGACAGCTGGACAACGGATGGGTAGACAAGATCTGCGCCTTCCCCGTGCTTCCCATGATGAAACTCAATGTCTTTGTCCGTTTATTCTAAACCACATACCATGAAAAAGTATATTGCCTGGGCTCTGGCAGCCCTTCTGATTGTTCCCGTTTCCTGCAACAAGGGAGGAGGAGATACCCACTTGGATGAACCCGCCACCAAGGATCTGGCCCAGGTCATCAAATTCAGCAAGCCGGCCGCCATTGGCGCCTACGGTGTCCAGACCATCGAGCTCACCGAGGCCGGTCGCTACATCGTCACCTGCGCCCCCGTCGCCAAGGCCGATGGAGACGCCCCCACCTTCTTTGGCACCTTCACCTATTCCAACGGCGCTTTCAACCTTTCCGGCTTCGGCCGCATCACCATTAACGGCAACCAGGTAACCATTACCGCCGAATCGGCCGGCGACAGCCCCGTCACGGCCAATGCCACCATCACCCCCACCACCACTTCCGACACACCCCACGACAACCTGTGCCGCAACTGGAAGATCGGAAAGATCATCCTGGGCCTGTCCGGCGGTTCCTTTGGCAAGGCCGGCATTGAGAAGGTGTTCAACAATGGTATCGACATGAACGAGATCACCAAATGGATCGACGACAACATCTCCATCAGCGACCAGGACAAGCAGACCCTGCTCAAGTACTCGGTCCGGGAGGTCAGCCTCACCGGCGCCGGCACCCTCGCCGTCAACTTCAGCCAGGCCGATCCTTTCGTAGGTACCTATGCCCTCAACGGCACCCGCATCGCCTTTAGCTTTGACGCCAGCGACATCCCCTTCATCACCAGCGGCCAGTTCTCCGGCACCGTGACCTTTGACGGCACCACCTGCAACGTCGTTGCCAGTGCCTCCATGGTCCACAACGAAAAGAACTACAACGCCACCCTGGAGATGGCCATGACGGAGATCAAGTAAAGACCCTTCTATGAAACGTCTATTCCTTTCTTTGTGGGCCGCCTGCGCTTTGGTGGTATCGGCCTACGGGCAGGTTCCGGCTCCCCTGGAGCTGATTCCCTCCGAAGGCACGCCCAACCTTACCAAAGAGCTGTCCCGGAAGATTGGCGGCAAGGCTTTTGCCAAGAAGACCGCCCAGTTGCCGGCTTATGCCTATGAGCAAGCCTACCAGCTTACCGTTACGCCCAAGGGCTATAAGGTAGAGGCCAATACGGAGACCGGTTACTTCTACGCCCTGCAGACTCTCAAACAGATGGAGACCTGCGGAACGGTGTTCGATTACCCCCGGTTCCAGTACCGCGGCTTCATGATGGACGTTTCCCGTCACTTCCGTGACAAAGACTTCATCATCAAGCAGCTGGAAGCCCTGGCTACGCTCAAGATCAACTACTTCCACATGCACCTGACCGACGACGCCGGCTGGCGCCTGCAGATAGACAGATATCCGCGTCTCACTTCGCTGGCCGCCTGGCGGTCCGGCGCCACGTGGCAAGAATGGGACACCACCGGCCAGAAGTACATGGAGGAAGGCTCGGAAGGAGCCTCCGGCGGTTATCTGACCAAGGCCGATGTCCGCGAAATCCTGGCCGCAGCCGAGCGCCTGCACATCACCGTCATCCCCGAGATTGAGATGCCCGGTCACAGCCGGGAGGTGGTGGCTGCCTATCCGGAGGTAGGTTGCAAGGAAGGCAGCCGCGAGCTGTGCCCCGGCAAGGAGGCTACGTTTGAGCTGCTGGAAGGCATCCTGGAAGAGGTCATCGAACTCTTCCCCTCTCCGTACATCCACGTGGGCGGAGACGAGGCCGGCAAGCAGGACTGGAAAGAATGCCCCCACTGCCAGGCCCGCATGAAGGCCGAAGGACTGGCCAACGTGGAGGAACTCCAGAGCTATCTCATCAAGCGCATGGAGCGTTTCATCAACGCCCATGGCCGTCAGCTGCTAGGCTGGGACGAGATTCTGGAAGGCGGCCTGTCGCCCAATGCCACCGTCATGAGCTGGCGTGGCACGCAGGGCGGCATCGATGCCATCTCCCAGGGCCACGACGCCGTGATGACCCCGGGCCGCTACTGCTACCTGGACAAGGTGCAGGACGCCCCCATCTATGAGCCCGAAGGCTTCGGCGGTTTCCTCTCCGTGGATGTGGCCCACTCCTACGATCCCATGGAGGGCATGCCGGAAGGCGCCCAGATGCACCTTCTGGGCGTGCAGGGTAACCTGTGGGCCGAGAAGATCCCCACCGACGAGCACTACGAATACATGATGTACCCGCGCATAGCCGCCATAGCCGAAGTGGGCTGGTCCCAGCTGGACCGCAAGGACGGCTTCCGCGAGCGCGTCACCCGCTGGAACGACAATCTCATCGCCGCCGGCTATCATGCCTTCGACCTCCACAAGGAGTACGGCGAGCGCCCGGCCTACAAGACTGGTGTCAAGCACCTGGCCGTGGGTAAACCCGTGAAATACAATAAGCTGTGGAACCGCGGCTATCCCGCCGCCGGCGAGACCACCCTTACGGACGGTATCTGCGGAGGCTGGTCCTATGGAGACGGCCGCTGGCAGGGCTTCCTCACAGACATTGACGTGGTCATTGACCTGGAGAGCATCCAGCCCGTCCATTATGTGGGCGGTACCTTCCTCTGCGAGCCCGGTCCCGGTATCTTCCTTCCCAAGAGCGTAGAGGTCTGGCTCTCCCAGGACGGAGAAAACTTTGAGCAGGTGGCCGTCATTCCCAACGAGATTCAGGAGCCCTGCCAGAGCTACGTGCTCTTTGGTACGCCCGTTACTGCCGAGGCCCGCTATGTCCGCTTTGTGGCCCACCCCACCCGTGGTTTCCACTTCCTGGACGAAGTCGTGGTCAATTGATAAAGAAAAATTTGGCGCATCCAAAATTTTAACCTATCTTTGCAGTCCTTTTGAGGGCATAGCTCAGTTGGTTTAGAGCGCTTGCTTGACAGGCAAGAGGTCCGCAGTTCAAATCTGCGTGTCCTCACAAAA
>CAMVJR010000010.1 GCA_947167855.1 uncultured Bacteroidales bacterium | reverse complement strand
TTATAATGCTTAGCTTGTCCTGACGCTGTTTCTGTAAAAGAAACTGACGCTCGTTAAAGTAAAAAGTGTTACACTTTCTCTCGGTACTTGCTTGTACTTCCTTTCAGTCTTTTCAATGAACTTTTTAATTAACTCCTGCCTTTCGGTAGGGCGTTAAAAACCCGCTCTTGTTTGAAGCGGGACTGCAAAGGTACGAACATTTTTTGAATCCCCAAATTTTTTCTGAAAATTTTTCACTTTTTTTCTTCGGCCCGTTTGATACCATCTATCATTTATGGGTTTCTCAATTTTTTTACATAAATTTGTAGATTTAGATAGCACGACTAACTATATTCAATGAATGTTAAGTATATAATATATGCCGGCCTCGCTCTCCTTCTGGGCTGCCAAGAGGCGCTCTCGGAAAACGCTTCCCCGCAGGAAAAGCCGTGGGAGCTTTCCAACCAGACCCTGGTGAGCATCCTGGAAGAGAGCCATTACACGCCCGGAGAGTTTGCAAAGGCGTTAGGGTCCCCGTCGCTGATGGCTATGCTGGAGGACATGCAGCCCAAATCCAGCCCCTGGATCCGGTCCCTTTTCAAGGCCCAGGTCCATTCTCTCCTGCCGGACCTGGATGCCCGCTTTGTCAAAGAGAGCGGCCTGTCCTTCAAGCGCAGCTGGGAAATCCAAAGCTACACCTTTACTTATATAAGCGAAACGGTAGATGGCCGAAAGACCACAATGAGCGGCCGCGTCACCTTCCCCAACTACAAAGAGGGAGGAAGAACCCACCAGGTAAAAACCCTCACGCTCCATACCCACCAGGCCTTCCTCTTCCCGGAATGGGCCCCGTCCCAGAGCCTGATGTTTATGCCCGTCAAGGCTATGTGGGACTCCGCCGTCATTGAACCGGACCTGCAGAAATGGGGCGTCAACTTCACAAAAGAGCACGACGGCGGCGGCTCCGCCTTCCATATGGCCCGGCAACTGGCCGACTGCACCGTGGCAGCGCTGGAAGTGATGCGGCAGCACGGCGTAACCCTGGCACCCAAAGGATACTCCAACAATTGGGGCAGTTCGCAAGGCGCCGTCCCCGCCCTGTATTTTGCCAAATGGTACGACACCGAGGCCCCGCAATGGTTCAAGGACGCCATAAGGCTCAGGGCCACGTTCGCCGGAGAAGGAGCCACGGAGTGGTCGCAGTTCATGGAATACAATTACCAGCACCCGGAAATGATAGATCCGGACCTGGTCATCATAGCAGGCTACTTCAAGGCTTTCACCCAGGAACAGATGGGCGGCTACAAGCCCGAAGAGTTTGTCAACCGATGGTTTACAGACACCAAACTGTCCATCGAAGGACGCGAGTACCCCTTCCTGGACGTCGTGAGCTACTTCACCCCCAGGGAAACGGGCCCCTACTCCAAAAAAATGACATCCTTTAGCCAGGTCTATGCGCCGGATATGATAAGGGCCGATGGAGAAGTGGAGCGGAACAGTCCCAAGGTCCGTGCCTGGCTGGACTGCCTCCACCAGTACAACAGTCTGGAGGGCTGGACGCCCCGGCACCAGATTTACATAGCCCACTGCAAGCAGGACGATATGATCCCCTACTACACAGTCCATAACCAGTACCTCACCCTAAGCGATCAGGGAAAGAACCGCAACGTGCATATGCTGTCCGTCCCCGCTTTCAAAATGATCCCCAGAAAAGGGATGAGCCCGCATCTGGTCATAGCCTTTATGGTACAGGTGAACATGGCGTTTGCAGGAGAGGACCCGTCCGATATGACACGCCTTTACAGACCCGTAAGATAGAAGATGATGAACGATATAAAACGGCCTTCTGAAGAAATGCGATGGAAGCAATTCTACGCCAGCGGCTACGAGGAAATCCTGCAGCAGGAATTCCCTCAGGAGACGCTTTGGCAATTCCTGGAGAGAGGCATCCGGGCCGATGAAAACCGCCACGAAGCCCTTGTCTGCTTTGGAAAAAGAATCAGCCGCCAGGAGCTCCTGGGGCAGGTAGAGCTCTGGAGCCGGGTGCTCAAAGGCATGGGCCTGCAGCAGGGCGACGAGCTGCTCATCTTTGGCCCTTCCCTGCCGGAATTCATCTACATCATGCTGGCGGCCGACAGGACCGGCATCACCGCCAACCTCCCCAACCTGATGGTAAAACCGGAAGCGCTGGACGCCATGGTGGGCAAAAGCCGCGTGGCCTTCGTCTTCGACGGCCTGGAAAAAACCATCCGCCAGACCCTCCGGAGAGAGCAGTTTGAGCACGTGGTGCTGCTTTCGGCCACGTCCATAACAGGTCTGCTACACTGGAGCCTCCGCTACAGAGAGAAATATATGACGGCCGATGCCGCCATCCGCCGGTTCGGAAACTACCAGGGACCGATAGAAGCAGCCCCAGCGCCAGAAAAGAACGCCTACATCTTCTGCTCCTCCGGCACCTCCAGCCAGGGAAAAGCCAACCAGATTGGCATGACGGACCGCGCCATGATAGCCATGTGCCGCGATGCCCTGGCCTTCAACCTCAAGGGAAACCCCTTCCGCCCGGGAAAATCCTACTGTCCCCTGCCGCCCTTCGTGTGCACCGGCTTCTTCGTGCTGGTGATCGCACCCCTGTACAGCGGCATGACCGTCTATCTGGATCCCAGACTATCGGCCCGGCAGTTCACAAAGAACGTCCTCACTTTCCGGCCGCAGATTACGCTGGCCACCGGACCGTACTGGATCTACCTGACCCAGCATATTGACCAGCTCATCCAGAGCGGAAAACAGCCGGACCTGAGCTTCTTCCGCTTCCCCGTCATGGGCGGAGAAGGCTGTACCCCCAAAGCCCTCAAGCACATCAACGAAGTACTGGAAGCCTGCGGCAGCCCGGTGGCCCTCACCTCCGGATACGGCCTCACGGAAACCTTCTCCGTAAGCACCGTGGACTACGAGCCCCAGGGCTTCGACAAAGACTACAGCCACCCCGTGGTGTGCGTAGGATACCCCTTCCCGGGCGTCACCGTGGGCATCTTTGACCAGAACGGAAAAGAACTGGACTACGGACAGCGCGGAGAAATCTGGATCAAGACCCCGGCCCTTACTTCGGGCTACCTCAACGACCCGAAACTGAACCAGGAAAGGCTGCAGGACGGCTGGCTGCACACCCAGGATTTGGGAGAGCTGGACCAAAACGGCAAGCTATTTGCATATGGCCGATTGTCCCAGTTCATCCAGACAGACAACGGAGAAAAGGTTTACCTTTTTGATATAGCCAATAAGCTGCGGGAAGACCCCGCCGTCAAGGACGCGCTGGTAACCAGCCAGCTGGTGGCCCACGTGGTGCTGGAAGACAACAACCAAGAAAGCGAACAAGACATCATCAGCCGCCTGGAGCGCCTCCCCGTGGGCCTGAAGATAAAAGGATACTGCTTCACGCACGGGCAGTTAAAGTTTAACATCGTAGGAAAAGTAGACAGGAATTATTATAATGGACAAGAAGCTAGTCATTATCCCCACGTATAACGAGAAGGAGAACATCCAGGCCATCATTGCCGCGGTGTTCGCCCTCCCCGGAGTGTTCCACGTACTGGTCATAGACGACGGCTCCCCCGACGGAACCGCCGCCCTGGTGAAGGAAGCCCAGAAAGAGAACCCGGACACGCTGCACCTGATTGAGCGCAGCGGCAAGCTGGGCCTGGGCACCGCGTACCTCACCGGCTTCCGCTGGGCCCTGGACCACGGATACGACTACATCTTTGAAATGGATGCCGACTTCTCCCACAACCCGCAGGACCTCCTGAGACTCTACCAGGCCTGCACCGAGGGAGGCGCCCAGCTGGCCGTGGGCTCCCGCTACTGCAACGGCGTCAGCGTGATTGACTGGCCTATCGGCCGCATCATCATGTCCTACTTTGCTTCCGGCTATGTGCGTACCGTCCTGGGGATGCGCGTGTACGACACCACCGCCGGCTTTGTCTGCTACAAGAGAGAAGTCCTGGAAACCATGGACCTGGACGCCGTGAAGATGAAAGGCTACGGCTTCCAGATTGAGATGAAATACAGCGCCTGGAAACTGGGCTTCACCATAAAAGAAGTGCCCATCGTCTTTACCAACAGACAGAAGGGCACCTCTAAAATGAGCGGTGGAATCTTTGGAGAAGCTTTCTGGGGCGTTATGGCTCTGAAACTTCGCAAGATAACGCCCAACCCCCACCGGGCGCAAGGTGAATCTTAACGGGCTGTCCGTCCAACACCTTAGTATCCATCTTATAATCACGACCCACGCGGTGTGCGTTCACACCGTCGGCTACCACCTGCACCTTGGTGCCGGCAGGCAGGAAGCTCAGATCCAGCTCCAGGTCACGGGCCTCCCAGTTGGTGAGGGCGCCTACATACCACACAGAGCCCTTGCGGCGGGCCATCACCACGTATTCCCCAATCTTACCGTCAATAGCCACGGTCTCGTCCCAAGTAGTAGGGATGGCCGATATCCAAGCGGTGCATTCGGGCTCCTGCAGATAATTGGAAGGAGAGTCGCACAGCATGGAGAGAGGAGCATCAAAGATCACATACTCCGCCAGCTGATGGCAGCGGGTACCCTGTGACATGGGTTCGTCGCCGATAGAGCGGTAGTTGCTCTTGCGGGCATTGTGCATGGCGCCCTGCGTATAGTCCGCCGGACCGGCCACCAAACGGGTGAAAGGAATGGTGACATCGTAAGCCACCTGATCCACCGAAGGATCGACCCATTTCATATTTTCCAGGCCGAAGACGCCCTCGAAGTTGAGCACATTAGGATAGGTACGGTATAGGCCCGTGGGCTTGTAAGCGCCATGGAAATCCACAAACAGGTGATACCGGGCGCAGGTCTCCGCAGCCCGCTTGTAGAACTGCACCATCTTTTGGTCGTCGTGGTCCATGAAGTCAATCTTCCAGCCCTTGATGCCCATGGCCGAATACTGAGCGCAGAGTTCCTCCATCTGGTCGTCAAACAGGCGGGCGATGCTCCAGAGCACGATGCCCACGCCCTTCTCCTTACCATAACGCACCAACTCCGGCAGATCGATCTCCGGAATGGTCTCCTTCATATTGAGGACGGTGTTCTTGGCCCAGCCCTCGTCCATCACGATATACTCAATACCGTTGGCCGCTGCAAAGTCGATATAATACTTATAGGTCTGCGTATTGATGCCGGCCTCAAAGTCCACACCAAAGATGTTCCAGCCGTTCCACCAGTCCCAGGCCACCTTGCCGGGCTTGAGCCAAGACAGGTCGGAAACAGCCTGAGGGGAAGCCAGACGCCAGACAAAGTCGCTCTGGGTGAGCTCCTTGTCTTCCTTGGCCACAATCACCACCCTCCAGGGCAGCAGCTGCGTATTCTCTGCCAGCACGTCCTTGCGGGAAGTGATGATGCGCTGGAACGTGTCACCATCCTCGGCCGCATAAGTAGCGGGCACGCGGGCAAAACGGGTCTCCAGTTTCTTGTCACCATCCCCGTTGTAGAAATACATCCCGGGATAGTCCAGCAGGTCACTCTCCGTGATGCAGAGCTTGATGCCCTCCGCGGCGCAAACCGTCATGGGCGGGAACGCAATCCGATCCTTGTTCCACTCGGAGATCCTGTTCACGGTATACTGGGACTCCTGGGAGCTGAAGAACTGGTCTTCCAGGGACTTGGTGTGCTGGTTCACATACGGGATAAAGGCCTGCCAGTCCTCCGAGAACACAAACGAAGTCTCGTCAGACTTCACGGTAACAGGCTTGGCCGGAACAAAGCGCCAGGCAATGCCATCGTCATAGGCACGGAACACCACGTCAAAGCCTTTGCCCTTGAGCGTGAGCTCGTTAAAGTGGTCGCGCACAGAAAAACGCTTAAAAACCGGAGCCTCGTAAGAAGCATCCACGGTGCGGCGAAGCACTTTTCCAAACTTGCTACCCGGCCCCCACACGGTGCCATCGGCCAGGGTCAGGCCGATGGGAGAAGGGTCCAGCAGCGGAGTGCCGTCCCGCATTACGCTGTAAGTAAAGGACTTGCCGGTTTGCACGCTCAGGGAGAGGTGCCCGTCCGGCGAAGTGAGCGTATAGCCCTTGCCCCAGGCTCCTACGCACACGGCGCAAAACGCCAGAATGGTCAACAGTTTTTTCATTTTATCAATCTTAAACTTATGCGATTTCTTTCCAAATCCACGTTCAGGACCTCCACCATCACGTGCTGATGCAGCTTGAGAACCTTGGAAGGCACGGCCATCCCCCGCACACCCATCTGAGAGGCGTGAATGAGGCCATTTTCATGCAGGCCGATGTCCACAAAAGCCCCAAAGGCCGTCAGGTTGGTCACCAGGCCGGGCAGTTCCATGCCGGGCTTGAGGTCATCAATCTCGTGGATGTCCTCCGCAAAGGAGAATTCCTGGGCGCTTTCCCGGGGGTCACGGCCCGGCTTCTGCAGCTCCAGGATAATATCGTTGACGGTAGGCAGGCCGAAGTCTTTCTCTACATACTTGGAGGCCTCAATTCCCTTGCATGCCTCGGCGTTGCCCACCAGCTGCTGGGTGCTCAGCTTGAGGTCCTTGGCCATCTTGGCCACAATGTGATAGGCCTCCGGATGCACGGCCGAATTGTCCAGCGGATTGGCCGCCCCGGCGATGCGGAGGAAGCCAGCACACTGCTGGAAAGCCTTGTCTCCCAGGCGCGGCACCTTCTTGAGCTGCTCGCGGGAGGTAAAGTCCCCGTTGACAGCCCGGTAATCCGTAATGGCTTTGGACAGAGCCGGGCCGATACCGCTCACATAGCGCAGCAGGTACGGGCTGGCGGTGTTCAGGTTTACACCCACGCTGTTCACGCAGCTCTCTACCGTATTGTCCAGCTTCTCCTTCAACAGAGCCTGGTCCACATCGTGCTGATACTGCCCCACGCCCAGGGACTTGGGGTCGATCTTCACCAGCTCGGCCAGCGGATCCATGAGGCGACGGCCAATGGAAACGGCCCCACGCACGGTTACGTCATATTCCGGGAACTCCTCGCGGCCCACATCGGAGGCCGAATACACCGAAGCTCCGTCCTCACTCACGGAGAAAATGCGCACCTCTTCCGGCAGACCCACCTTCCGGACAAAATCCTCCGTCTCACGGCCGGCGGTGCCGCTGCCGATGGCAATCACTTCTATCTTGTACTTGTCCACCAGATCGGCCACCTTGATGATGGCGTCCATCTTCTTGGCCACAGGAGGATGCGGGTAAATGACGTCGTGGCACAACAGGTTGCCCTGCTCGTCCAGGCACACCACCTTGCAGCCGGTGCGGAAGCCGGGGTCAATGGCCATCACCCTCTTCTGCCCCACCGGCGGGGCCAGCAACAGCTGCCGGAGGTTCTCTCCGAACACCTGGATGCTTTCGATATCGGCCTTTTCTTTGGCCTCACGCAATACTTCTCCGGTGATGGAAGGGTCCAGAAGGCGCTTCCAGGCGTCGTCCACGGCGTCTCGCACCTCGTGATGCGAAGGGTAGCCGTGCTCCTGGCAATAGTCGTAATAGAGTTTATTGCCGCACTTTTCTCCGTCGGCGTCAATCTCCACTTTGAGGAAGCCCTCGTCCTGGGCCCGCAGCATAGCCAACAGATTGTGGGAAGGGATTTTAGCGATGGGCTGGGAGAAGTTGAAATAGGTCCGGTACTTGGCTGCCTCCGGGTTGGACAAGCCCTCCTTGGTAACCTTGGAGCAGACCCGACGGGTGCGGTAGATACCGCGCAGCGTCTCTCTGTTATGGGCGGTTTCGCTAATCCTTTCGGCCATAATATCCCGGGCACCCTGCAGCGCCTCTTCCACGGAGGCCACTTCGCCTTTCACGAACTTGGCAGCATCGGCCTGGGGATTGCGGCTCTTGTTGTTCCATAACAAATCTGCCAGCGGCTCCAGGCCCTTGGCCACTGCCACCGTAGCGCGCGTCTTGCGTTTGGGCCGATACGGCAGATACAGGTCTTCCAGCTCGCTGCTGCTCACGCAGTTCTCGATGGCTTTCTGCAGCTCCGGCGTCAGCTTTCCCTGCTCTTCGATGGTTCCCAGAATGGACGTTTTACGCTTTTCCATCTCTTCAAAGACATCGGCCCAATGTTTGACCTGGGCCACCTCTACGTCTGTCATGCCGCCCGTGCGCTCCTTGCGGTAACGGGAGATGAACGGGATGGTACAACCCTCTGCAAACAGTTCTGCGCAGTTTTCTACCTGCCAATTTTGTATATGCAGGCTACTGGCAATATATTTAATATACAGCTCTTTCATAGTTTTCAAATTTAGCATTTTTTACGTATTTTTGCAAGCAATTGTTGGAGACTTACAATGAAGAAGGAACAAATGGGTTGGGGCTACAAGCTCACCAAAGCCTATTTCCGCTGGGCTTCCTGCGGCATCTACCTGCGCAACTATTATTGCCTGGGTCGTGACAACCTCACCGCCCCCGGAACGCCCACCCTGGTGGCCATGAACCACCAGAACGCCTTCCTGGATGCCCTGGGCGTGCTCCTGTCCAAGGACGACCGCCGCTGGCACTTCATAGCCCGGGCCGATGCCTTTGACATCCATCCCCTCTTTGGCAAGTTCCTCATCTGGGCCGGCGTGCTGCCCGCCTTCCGCCTCAAGTACCAGGGAGAAGAAGCCCTGGCCAACAACGACGAGACCTTCCGCCTCACGGAGGAAGGCATCCTGAGCGGCCAGTCCGTGCTCATTTTCCCGGAAGCCGGCCACCAGGACAAGCACTGGCTGGGCACCTTCTCGTACGGCTACACCCGCATGGCCTTCCAGGCGGCCGAAAAAGCCAACTTCGAGAAAGAGATCTTCATCCAGCCGGCCGCCAACCACTATTCGGAATACATCGGCCTGCGGCAGAGTATGCTGGTGCACTTTGGCACGCCGGTGTCCCTGCAGCCCTACTACGAGCTCTACAAGACCAAGCCCCGCACCGCCCAGAGAGAAGTGAACAAGCTGGTACGCAGCCAGATAGAAGACATGATGCTGGACATCCGGGACCTGGAGCACTATGAAGATATTGACTTTCTGCGCCACTGCCTGCATGAGCCGGAGACCCCGCTCCCGGAGGAGTTGGAGGCCGATAAACTCCTGGTCCGCAGCCTGGAAGGCAAGGACCTGACGCCCGTCACGGAGTACCGCCTGGCCCTGCAAGAAGCCGGCCTGGAAGACCGTGTGTTCAAGGAGGAGCCCTTTGGCTTCATGACCGCCCTGCAGGCCCTCACGCTGGTAGCCGCCTCCCCGGTGGCCCTGCTGGCGGTCTGGCCCTCCGTCCCCGCCTGGTACATCCCCAAGCACTTCAGCGACAAAACCGGAGACGTCATGCTGCAGGCCAGCATCTGCCTGGCAGCCAACACGCTCCTGATCATGCCCTTCGCAGCCCTCGTGAGTTTTATCGTAGTGGGCCTTCTCACCACCTGGTGGCTGGGCCTCATCTACGCCGCCCTGCTGCCCTTCCTGTGCATCTTTGAATGGTATTACGTCCAACTGTTTAAGACCGTCAAGGCCGATTTCCGCTACTTCCGCGCCCCCAAGGCCGTGAAGGAAAAACTGGCCCAACTTAGAAAAAATATAGAAACCCTATGAATATAGAAGAACTGAACCAGGCCATTGCCGAAGAATTTGAGATTGAAGTATCGGCCATCACCCCCGATGCCAACCTGAAAGAGACCCTGGAGCTGGACAGCCTGAGCCTCCTGGATCTGGTGAGCGTGGTGAGCAACGTCACCGGCTGCAAGGTCAAGGGCACCGACGTGAGCCACATTGCCTCCTTCGCAGACCTGTACGCCTACATCGAACAATGTTCGTAAGGCTGTACAGATACTTTTCCCACCACAAGGGACTCCTATACGCATTGCTGGTGTTGAGCAGTGCGGTATTTTTGTTTTTTGCCCTGCAGATGCACTACGAGGAGGACATCTCCAAGCTGGTGCCCGGGGCCCAGGACAACGAGAGCAGCCTGGCCTTCAACTCGTTAAAAGTCAAGGACAAAGTCTTTCTGCAGTTCCCGGAGGCCACGCCCGCCGAGGTGGACGCCTTCATGGAAGGCCTGCAACAAAGGGACTCCACCATTGCCAACGTCCTCTACAAGCTGGACGGCAGCCTGGTGCTGGGTGCGCTGGATTTTGCCATGACGCACCTGCCCTCCTTCGTCCCGGAAAGCGCCTACCCCGCCTTCGATGAGGCTATAAAGCAGGCCGATGCTACCATGGCCCGCAACTACGACCTTTTGATGGCCGATGAAACGGGCCGCGACACCCAGATGATCACGCTGGATCCGCTGGATCTGAGAAGCCGCATCCTGCCCCTGGAGGGCCTGGGCGGCGGATTCAAAGTCAAGGACGGCCACCTGTACAGCACCGACGGCAGCACCATTCTGGCCTTCCTCTCCCCCAGCTTCTCCTACCAGAACTCCCAGGCCAGCCTGGAACTGGTGAACCATATCAAGGAACAGATTGCCGATAGCGGGCTGGAAGTGCTGGTGCACGGCATGCCCGTAACCTCGGTGGACAATGCCAGCACCATCAAGGGAGACCTGCTGGTGACCATCGGCCTTTCCTTTATTATTATCCTGCTGGTGCTGTGCATCAGCTTCAAGAGCTTCAACGTGCTCTGGCAGAACCTGCTGCCGGTGGGCTACGGAACCGCCTTTGCGCTGGCCGTGCTATACCTCATCAAAGGCAGCATGTCGCTCATGGCCTTTGGCATCTGCGCCGTGGTGCTGGGCGTAGCCATCAGCTACTGCCTGCACATCCTCATCCACCACCGCTTTGTGGGAGACATCGAGCGTCTGCTGCGGGAAGAGGCCCGGCCCGTGTGCCTGGGCAGCATCACCACCATCGGCGCCTTTGTGGGCCTGCTCTTCACCAAGAGCTCGCTGTTGCAGGACTTTGGCCTGTTTGCCTCCCTGGCACTGCTGGGCAGCACGTTCTTCACGCTGGTCTTCCTGCCGCACCTGCTCAAAGACGGCGACCGCCGCTTCTCGCAGAAGGTCCTTCAGCTCGTAGACAAGGTGAACGACGCCCCCGTGGACCGCAATCCCTGGTTCATCGGTGCCCTGTGCATTGTGATAGCCGTGAGCCTGTTCTTTGCCCCGCGCGTGCAGTTTGACAGCAACCTGAGAAATCTCAATTATGAGAGCCCGGCCACCATTGCGGCCCGCGAAAGATATGCAGAACAGAACCAGGACGGCCTGCAGCAGCGCTACTATGCCGCCGCCGGCGCCACCCTGGACGAAGCCCTGGAAAACCACGCCCTGCTGCGCCACAGCATCGATTCGCTCCTGGCCGATGGCACCGCCGCCAAGGCTTCCGACCTGGCTTCCGTGCTCCTGATTCCGGAGGCGGAGCAGGCCGCCCGCATCGCCGCCTGGAACGCCTACTGGACGCCGGAGAAGAAGGCAGAGGCCCGGAAGGTTATCGCTGCATCGGCCCGGAAAGTGGGGCTGGACGCTTCCCTGTTTGATCCCTTCCAGGGGCTGCTGGACGCTTCCTATGAGCCGGCTTCCCTGTACGACGCCGGCATTGTGCCCGACGGCCTGCTCTCCAACTATGTAGAGTATTCCGGCGGCCAGTATCTGGTCTTTAGCCCGGTTCTTATGCAGCCGGCCAACCAAAAGGCCGTGGACGATGCCTTAGCGGCCGTTCCGCACGCCGTAGTAGTGGACCCTATCTATTATACGGGTAATTTAGTAGAACTCACCCACCGCGATTTTAACGCCGCCCTGCTGCTTTCCTCCCTCTTTGTGCTGGTGGTCCTGCTGCTGAGCTTCCGCAAAATCTGGGTAGCCCTGCTGGCCTTCCTGCCCATGACCCTGAGCTGGTACGTGGTGCAGGGCATGATGGCCATCTTGGGCCTGGAGTTTAACCTCATCAATATCGTCATCTCCACCTTCATCTTTGGCATTGGGGTGGACTACAGCATCTTTGTGATGCAGGGGCTCCTGGGCGGGGGCGACCTCCTGGGCCAGCACAAAACGGCCATCTTCTTCTCGGCCTTTGCGCTGTTTGTGGTCATGATTTCGTTGCTGTTTGCGGTGCATCCGGCCATCCGCTCTATAGGCCTATGCTCCATCATTGGCATGAGCGCCACCATCCTCATCACTTACTCCCTCCTGCCCCTGTTGTACCGCTTTTTGGCCCGGCGTTTCGCCCGTTAGCTTTTTTTTGTTAATTTTGCCCCTGTTATGGCCGAGGCATACATGTTCCCCACCTCCGTCAAGGAAGTGGAAGCCCTGGGATGGGACTACATAGATATCATTCTCTTTTCCGGCGACGCGTTCATCGATCACCCGTCGTTTGGAACGGCCGTCATAGCCCGCTGGCTCCAGAAATGGGGCTACCGAGTGGCCGTGGTTCCGCAGCCGGGCTGGAGGGATGACCTCCGGGACTTCCGCAAACTGGGAACTCCCCGGTTGTATTTCGGCCTCAATGCCGGAGCCATGGACTCCATGGTGAACCACTACACCGCCTCCAAACGTCTTCGTCACGACGACGCCTACACCCCGGAAGGCAAAGCCGGCGCCCGTCCGGACTATGCCGTTACGGTGTATACACAAATTCTCAAGAAGTTGTATCCGGACGTGCCGGTGATCATTGGCGGGATAGAGGCCTCCCTCCGGCGCCTAACCCACTACGACTACTGGAAGGACTGCCTCATGCCCTCCGTCCTGTATACCTCCGGGGCCGATTACCTCTGCTACGGCATGGGAGAAAGGCCGATGCTGGAGCTCACCAAAGGCATAGAAAAAGGCTGGAATCAGCATAGAATGCATCAAATTCCCCAAATAGCTTTCTATGTAAATAAAAAATATAACGTCCCTCCGGGAGAGGGTTCTGAAACCCTCCGGGGCTTCGCCCCTCCGTCCCTCCCACCGTCTTCGACGGCGGGCCCCTCCCCCTCATCGCCGGGGGCGGCGAAGGTTTCCGAACCCTCTCCCTCCGGTACGTTAGTATTACACAGTTTTGAAGAGTGCCAGAGGGATAAGCGGGCATTTGCGGAGAACTTTCATTGGATTGAGACGCATGCCAATATGATGCATCCGGATACCATTATTGAGCCGGTTGGGAAGGGGTATGTGCAGATCAATCCGCCGTATCCTCCAGCCACACAGGAAGAGATGGACAGCTTCTGGGACCTGCCGTTTACCAAGCTGCCGCATCCCAGATATAAAGGAAAGCGCATTCCGGCGTACGATATGATCAAGTTCTCGGTGAATACGCACCGAGGATGTTTTGGAGGTTGTAATTTCTGTACCATTGCAGCTCATCAGGGCAAGTTCATCCAGAGCCGATCCGAGAAATCCATCCTGAAAGAAGTTCAGGATTTGAATAAGCTGCCGGACTTTGCGGGGAATATATCAGATGTAGGCGCTCCTACGGCCAACATGTATGGAATGCACGGCAAGAACCTGGAGCTGTGCGACAAGTGCAAGCGCCGCAGCTGCCTGTTCCCCAAGCGGTGCCCCAACCTGGTGTGCGACCATACGCGGCTCATGGAGCTGTACAAAAAGATCGACAATACCAAGGGCATCCGACACAGCTACATTGGCAGCGGCATCCGCTACGACCTCTTCCTCACGGAAGACGGTTTTGTGGACCAGAGCTCCAAGCCCTACCTGCAGACGCTGGTGTTGGACCATACATCGGGCCGATTGAAAGTGGCTCCGGAGCATACGGAAGACCATGTGCTGCAGAAGATGGCCAAGCCCAGCTTCAAGCTGTTTGAGCACCTGCGGAAAGAGTTTGACAAGATCAACCGGGACGCCGGGACGCACGTGGGACTGGTGCCCTACTTTATCTCCTCCCACCCCGGATGCACCCTGAAAGACATGGAGCACCTGGCCAATCACCCGGCCCTCAAGGGAATCTGGATGGACCAGGTACAGGATTTCACGCCCACGCCCATGACCACCAGCTCGGTGATGTACTACTCCGGACTGGATCCCCGGGACATGACGCCGGTATTTACGGAACACAATCCGGAGAAAAAACAGCAGCAAAAATCGTTTTTCTTCAAAAATTCTTCTAAAAAAGGGGAAAAGCACTTGCAGAGTTCAAAACAATCCACTAATATTGCAGGCAGATTTAAAGCTAAGAAAAAGACAAAAAAGGACTAAACCCAAACCTATACTATGGCAGATAAGAAAAGACACGTGGTGAGTTACGAGAAGATGAATGCTCATCCGGATTTGGCAGAAGCTTTTGCCCTCAAATACCCCAAGGGCTTCAGTGACTATTTGAACGATCTGGTCAAATATCCCAAGCCGGACGGAACCTCCTTCTATGCCGTAACCGTAGAAGTACCGGATGCCATTTACCTGGTAAAGATCAATGTAAAGACAGACGACCTCGAGGACGTAGCCCGTTGGCTGGAGGGAGAAGAAGACGCCGAGAACGAGGCCGTAGCCGGTGGCAGCGCAGATGCCTCCGACGCCAGCGGAGAAACCTTGCCGGACGACAATATCGCCCAGTACTCCACCGGAGCAGACGACGAATAGAATGGCCAACCGCCGTGGCATAAAATACATCTGGGGTCCGATGAGGACCCTTTTGCGTAATATCCCGGAGAACCGCGTTCTGCTGGGACTTTCCGTTGTCACGGGCGCCCTCAGCGGCCTGGCCGCTGTGGTCCTCAAACTGTCCATCCACGGCATCCAGGACCTCCTGGCCAGCTGGAACCAGGACAGCCGCCTGGCCTATCTCCTGCTCCCCGGCGTGGGCATGCTGCTGAGCCTGCTCATCGTCAAATATCTGGTTAAAGACAACATCGGCCACGGCGTCACCAAGGTGCTGCAGGCCGTCTCCAAGAACGAATCCCGCATCAAGAACCACAACTGCTGGAGCTCCCTGGTCACCAGCGCCCTTACCATCGGCTTTGGCGGATCAGTGGGTGCGGAGGCTCCCATCGTGTATACCGGCGCAGCCATCGGCTCCAATCTGGGCCGATACTGCGGCGTCTCCTACCGCGGCATGACGCTGCTGCTGGGCTGCGGCGCAGCGGGCGCCCTGGCCGGCATCTTCAACGCGCCCCTGGCAGGCGTGCTGTTTACGCTGGAGATCCTGCTCTTCAACCTGTCCATGAGCGGCGTGCTGCCGCTGCTGCTGAGCTCCATATCGGCCACCCTGGTGAGCTATCTCTGCCTGGGAAAGGCCACGCCGTTTGCTACCACCCTTACGCTGTTTTCCATGCAGAACATCCCGTTCTACGTGCTGCTGGGCATCTTCTGCGGCATCATGGCGCTGTACTTCATCCGCACCACGCTGGCCATGGAAGACAAGATGGGACGGTTCAAAAACCCCTATCTCAAGTGGGCCATATCGGCCTTCTTCCTGGGCGTTCTCATTTATCTGCTGCCGCCGCTGCACGGAGAAGGCTACAACTTCCTGAGCCCGCTGCTCAACGGCCATCCGGAGGTGCCGCTGGGTGGGGAAACACCACTGAACTTCTTCCTGGACCATGCCTGGGGCATTCCGCTCTTCTTCCTGCTGGTGCTGCTGATGAAGGTCTTTTCCATGACGTTCACCAATGCGGGCGGCGGCGTGGGAGGAACCTTCGGCCCTACCCTTTTCATGGGGGCTATTGCGGGGTTTGTGCTGGCCTATACGCTCAATCTCCTCTGGCCCGGCAAGGTGCCCGTCTCCAACTTTGTGCTGGTGGGCATGGCAGGGCTCATGGCCGGCGTGATGCAGGCGCCCCTCACCGCCATCTTCCTCATTGCAGAGATCTCGTCGGGTTATGAGCTGTTGGTGCCGCTGATCCTGACATCGGCCATCTCCTATGGCGTAACGCGCATCTTTGAGAAATATTCCATTTATACCAAACGAATTGCGGCCAGCGGTGAGCTGCTCACGCACGACTCAGACCAGGCGGTGCTTACGCTCATGCACGCCCGGACCTTGCTGGAAGACGACTTCCTGCCCGTGCGCATAGACGCCACGCTGGGAGAACTGGTGGAGGCGGTGTCCAAGAGCGAGCGCAGCATCTTCCCGGTGGTAGATTCCAAAGGCCGATTCCAGGGCTTTGTATCCCTGGCGCGCATCCGCAAGGACATGTTTAGGCCGGAGCTGTACCAGACCAACCACGTGTACAATTACATGCAGACTTCGCAGGAATATGTGTACCCCAACGAGCCCATGGACTCCGTGATGCGCAAGTTTGAGAAGACGGGAGCATGGAACCTCCCCATGGTGGACGAGGACCGCAAATACCTGGGCTTCCTGTCCAAATCCAAGATATTCAACGCTTATAGACAGGAGCTTCGGGACTTCTCACAGGACTGACGCCTGAAAACCAAAAGGAAACGCCGCAATGTGCTTGCGGCGTTTTTTCTTGTTGGTCATAAGGACCGATAGTAAATTTGAAACAGCGCTCTGTCTTACGGGCATTTGCGATTGCTGCTAAGGTAGAACTGCTGTCCCCGGCGCCTGTCCTCTGCCAAGGACGGGCGTCATGCTATGCTCGGCGGAACAGGGCCAGCACCAGGTTCTCCACAATATAGATACAGAAAACCAAGAGCACGGCCAGGCTCCAATTGAGTTGCAAAACCAGGGTGGCCACAATAGCTGCACCGGCCAGGCACAGGAAAACGATGCGCTTGGCGTCCAGCAGCTTGTGACCCTTGGCCACTTTCATCCCAAACATGGGTATTTCGCTTACGAGGAGCAGGCCCAGGACCACGGCCAGAGCCGGGAGGAACCACTGCGTGCCAGTCCAGCCAGCCAGGACGGACTCCGGATGCTTGACCACAAAGTAGCACAGCGAGCCGCTCACAAGGGCGGCCGTAGGCGTGGCAATGCCAATGAAATCCGACCCCTGCCGCTCGTCCACGTTGAACTTGGCCAGGCGCAGGGCACTCATCACGGCCAGGAAAACGGGAATGACTTCCGTCCAGCTGTCCACGCCCCTTTGCTGCATGGTGCCTATGAGGATGGCGGTGGGGAGCACTCCAAAGCTCACCATATCGGCCAGGGAATCCAGTTCCTTGCCCATGGGCGAATAAGCATTGAGCATGCGGGCGGCCAGGCCGTCGCAGAAGTCGCAGACGGCGGCTATGAGCATGAGGATAAAGGCATAATCCGGCCTTCCCTGTAAAGCGAACACCACTCCCACCGTGCCGCAGAGGACGCTGGTGGAAGTGATGGTGTTAGGGATGTACTTGGTTAAAGACATTTACTTTACGCCAATCTTTTTGAGGATCTCCTTGGGAACGGCCTTCTTATTGACCACAATGTTGAGGGTCTTGCCCTTGGCAAATTCCTCAGACATGTACCAGAGGCCCTTGTAGGCACCGGTCTCGCCCCAGGAGTTCTTGATCATGTAATACTTGTTGCCGTTCTGGTCCTTGGCAATACCGTAGAGGTGCATGCCGTGGTCGTCGGTGGAGGTCTTCTCGTCGTAGTACTGCTGACGGAGTTCCTGGGTCACCTTGATTTCCTTCACAGCGGGTTTGGCCTCGGGCTTGGGAGAATCGGCCTTGCCAACCCAGCGCTCCTGGTCGGAGCCGGCGGTGGGCTTGGCCTGGGTGTCCAGGAGAAGGCCCAGACCGTCGCGGGTGAAGCCGGTCTCGGATACGTCACCACCCCATGCTACGGTGTAACCGTTTTCTACAGCGTAGTCCATGATGGCCATGAACTCGTCCAGGGGCACGTTCCAGGAAGGAGTGCAGCGCCAGTTGTCCTGAACCTCCATGGCAAACTGGGTGTAGAACGGATGATGGGTATAGGAGGTGAAGCCAATGTAGTCGTCCAGGTTGATGCCCTGAGCGTCACGGTAGCTTTCCGGGGTATAGGTTACGCCGTTCACCACAAAGGTCTCGGGAACCTGGCCCATGTAAGCGTCCAGGATACCGTCTACGCCCTTGGGCCATACCTTGGTGAGCTTGCGGTTGGGGTTCTTGACAATAGCGTTCACATAGCCCTTGAGGCCGGCGTCCAACTCTCCCTGTACGGGAAGCTCGTAGCCGTACTGCATGCCGGTGTAGGCCTTCTGGTCCACCAGGCCGTAAGCCTTGGCGGTTTCAATCACATCACCAAAGTCCGAGCCCACGGCAAAGTTCATGCTGCCGTCCAGGCGGACAAACTTGATGGCGCGGTCGTAGTAGGAACGACGGACGATGAACATCTCCGAGAAATCCGGATACAGGGCGGGATCCTTGATGCCCTTGGCCTTGATCACCTCGGACTCCAGGAAAGACAGACCGCTGAAGCACCAGCAGGTACCGCTGTTGTTCTGGTTCTTGACGGGAGTGATGGGATTCTCCTTAACCACCGTAAAGGTGAAGTCTGCGGGTTTGATAGGAGCTGCCGGACGGGACTGCGCATAGGCGCCCACTACAAGCAAGGCAGCGAATGCAAAAGCAAAAGTACGTTTCATATCTGTGTGTTTGAAATTAATGTCTAATTACAAATGTAAAAACAATAAATGTAAAATCCAACAGATGGCCTTTTCGTCATGCCCGGCTTGACCGGGCATCTCTTGCAACTCCCGGGCAAAATGTGTAATTTTGCAGGATATATGAAAAAGCACATTCTACTTACCATACTGGCCGTTGCGGCTCTGGCTGCCTGTGAGCAGTCGGGCAAGGTGCAGAAACGCCCTACGGGACTGGTTCAGAGCATATTGGCCGATTCCACCGGCCTTCGCGATATCGCCGGATACGCCGGACAAATCGGGTCCCGCGGCTCCATCACCCTCTTTGGCGAGAGCCGGGACGTAAAGCCCCTGGCCCAGCGCTTCAAGGACGTGGACCTGATGGACAACGTGGACGGCCGGGAAAAGAGAGACTCCCTGCCGGACTTCGCCGGAGAGATCATCGCCGGTCTGCTGGCCGATAGCATAGCTTTTGACAACCTGCGTGAGGCAGCCGTCTATGGCGCCCTCCAGGCCTGGGATACCACCCTTCGGAAAGAATCGGCCAAGATCCTGATCTATCCTTCTTCCCTACAGGCAGCATATGGCTTCCACGACGTGGATACCCTGCAGCAGCTCACCGGCGGCCAATGCCACCTGCTGTCCCCCGTGAGCCTCCTGGTGGACAAGGCCTTTGAGAAAGCCACCAACGTGGTGGTATGGACCTCCGACACCGTGAAAAAAGCCAAAGTATGGGAGCAGGCACTGGCCCAGTCCGATCGGCCCGGAAAGAGTCTGGCGGTCTACTCACCGGATGCTTCACTGGACGTTCCCGGCCAGTTCAGAGAGATCCTGACCCAATACCAGGTGACCGGCCTGCTGCTGGACGGTATTATTGTAGATAGCTACCAGATAGACCTGAGCACCCTGGAGGCGGAACTGCAGACCATCCGAGCCGCCGCCAATGAAGAAGACGCCAACCTCAACAGAATGCTCAGCGCCCAGTTTAAATTCTACGAGCCGGCCGATGCCCTCATCCGCGCCACGTACAGCATCTTAAGAAAAGAGAACCTCTTTGCACACCGCATCGCCCGTCCGGTGGTCAAGTTTTACGAATATGTTCCAGAGCTCTATTAGTCCTGATCAGATAGCCGCCCTGGAACTGGCTTCGTTCCCCGGCGAGATAGTGGTGGTAAACGCCGAAGACGAGGCGTTTGCCCAGGCCGTGAAGTACCTGAAGCGGCAGAAAGTGCTGGGCTTCGATACCGAGACGCGCCCCACCTTCTCCCCGGACCAGCACTCCAACGGCACCGCCCTGCTGCAGCTCTCCGGCAGCGGCAAGGCGTACCTGTTCCGCCTCCAGAAATGCGGCCTGCCGCGCTCCCTAGCCTCCGTCCTGGCCAATCCCAACATCCTCAAAGTGGGAGCCGCCACGCTGGACGACATCCGCGGCCTCCAGAGAATTACCAAGTTTGCCCCCAAGGGCTTTGTAGACCTCCAGAACCAGGTATGGGAATGGGGCATCCGCGACAAATCCGTCAAGAAAATGACGGCCATCATCCTGGGCGTCAAGATTTCCAAGGCCCAGCAGCTGAGTAACTGGGAGGCCGAAAAGCTCTCCGAGAGCCAGCAGCGCTACGCAGCCACCGACGCCTGGGTATGCCGGGAGATGTACCTCAAGCTCCAGGCCACCGAAAAGAACCCCTTAGAGCAGAATCAGCAGAATGGATAAGATCATACTCAAACCCCGGCGGGAGGAATCGCTCCTGCGTTTTCATCCCTGGGTTTTCTCCGGGGCCGTGGCCCAGATCGTAGGACATCCGGCCGAAGGAGACCTGGTGAGCGTCTGCTCGGCCGACGGCAAACTCCTCTGCTGCGGGCACTACCAGATTGGCTCCATCGCCGTACGCGTCCTCAGCTTTGACGAGGACCCCACGCAGGCCGATTTCTGGCTGCGCATGCTCACCCGAGCCTACAAGCTCCGCGAAGCCTACGGCCTTACGGACTCCAAGACCACCAACTGCTACCGCCTGGTGCATGGCGAGGGAGACGGTCTTCCGGGCCTCATCATTGACTACTACAACGGCGTCTGCGTGCTCCAGGCCCATTCCGTGGGCATGTTCCGCGCCAAAGCCGCCATCTCAGAAGCCCTCCAGCAACTCTACGGAGACCGCCTCAAAGCCGTCTACGACAAAAGCTCCGGCACCGCTCCCTTCAAGGCCGGCCTGGAACTGATTGACGGGTATCTCTATAAGGCCGATGGCCTGCAGGCCGATGAACTCTCCGTCCTAGAAAACGGCAACCAGTTCCTGGTAAACTGGTGCGAAGGCCAGAAGACCGGCTTCTTCCTGGACCAGCGGGAGAACCGCTTCCGCGTTGGCCAGCTGGCCAAGGGCCGCCGCGTCCTGAACCTCTTCTGCTACACCGGAGGCTTCTCCATCTACGCCCTGGCCGGCGGCGCCGTACACGTGGACTCTGTGGACAGCTCCAAGCGAGCCATGGACATGGTGAACCGCAACGTGGCCCTGAACGGCTTTACGCCGGACCAGCACACGTCCTACTGCACCGATGCCATTGAGTTTGTAAAGAATGTCCCCGACGGGGCCTACGACCTCATGATTGTGGATCCGCCGGCATTTGCCAAACACCGCGGAGCCCTCAAGAATGCGTTAAGGGCCTACCAGCGCCTGAACGCCGCCGCCATTGCCAAGGTGGCCCCCGGCGGCTTTGTGTTCACCTTCTCCTGCTCCCAGGTAGTGGACAAAGAGGCCTTTGCCCTGGCCGTCTTCTCCGCCGCCGCAGAGACGGGCCGAAGCGTCCGCATCCTCGACCGCCTCAACCAACCCGCCGACCACTCCGTCAACATCTACCACCCGGAAGGAGAATACCTCAAAGGTCTCCTCCTCTACGTAGAGTAATCTATTCTTCAGAGAAGTCTATCGCATCCCAGATTTGTTCCAGGGCGCGGCGGTCCTTTTTGGTGGGACGGCCGGTGCCTCGGTCACGGGTGACGAAGAAAGTCTCCACCGGGGCTTTGAGTTTGTTCATTTCCTCTTCAGGAGTCAGGTTCTCGGCGTAGTCGGGAACCAGTTTGGCTCCCAGCCGGTGGTCTACCAACTGTAATACTTTATACGTAAAAGTAGCCACGCCTTTCCGGACGGTAATAACCTCCCCGGGAGCCACGGCCCTGGACGGCTTGGCATTCACCGTCCCCACTTTCACCTTTCCACCTTTACAAGCATCCGTAGCATCCGTCCGGGTCTTAAACACCCGGATGGCCCACAGATACTTATCTATTCTAATTTCTTCCACTATTCTTCTACTGGTTCAGATACTATATCGTCGTTGGCCCGGGGATCCATTCTAACCTCCAGAACCACGGCTGCATCTCCTACCGGCGCCAGAACAAAATCCGACAATTCTGCCGGGACCAGGACCAGTTCTCCGGCCTTGAAACGGAACTTGTCCTCCTTGGTCTCCAGGGTGGCCTCTCCACCCACACAGATATAGATGAGGAAGGTCTCTTCAATACCGGCATGGCTATGCAGCGGAGACTTCAGATGAATCTGCCCGATGGTAAACTGATCCTCCGCCGCCAGCAGCTCCTTGGAAGGAGCGGCCTCGCGGTGATACTGGTCAAAGTTGATGAGATCGAAGGCCTCCTCCAGATGCATTTCGCGGTCCTGGTGGCCCCAGTCGTGGAGCCGGAACCAGAGCTCGGAGCTCTCGGCAATCTCCAGCAGGGTCACGTCCTTGGCGGCGTGCACAAGGCCGGGCTTGATGAGGTAACTCTCCCCCACCCGGGGTTTCACGGAATACAGCAGGTCTTCCACAGAACCGTCCTCGCAGGCGCGGAAGAATTCTTCGGCCCCAACCGGACGCTTGAAGCCCAGATAGAGACGGGCTTCCGGTCCCACTTCTGTGACATACCACAGGGCGGTTTTGCCAAACGCGTCGTAGCGCTGCTCGGCCGTTTCGTCGTCGGGCGTAATGTGCAGGGACGTTCGGCCTTTAATATCCAGCTTCTTTACCAGCACCGGAAACTGCGTTCCGTACCAGTCAAAAGCCGTCTCACCTACCACTCGTTCCAGGTAGGTCTGCATGATATCACTGAGCGTATTGCCCTTGAGCCAACCCTCCACAGCCACTGAATCCACAAAGCCCAGGTCGGCCAGCAGATAATCCACATGCCCCCAGGGCATCTCCTGCCCCTCCGGCAGGAACTTCATCGGAGAAAGTACTTTATTTTCCATGCTACAAAGATACGCATTATTTGCCACAAATGGCTTTGAAGTCACACCACTCGCAGGTTTTGGGTTCGGTGGTGCGGCGGAAGGAGGTGGAGAGGTCCACGATCTCCGTCAGGAGGGCGTGCAGACCGTCCATGGCCAGCCGACAGAACTCGGCCGATACCGGAACGTCCGGAAGGGGCTTGGAGTACAGCCGGGCGGTGCTGTAGATCGAGTTCACGAGAGATGCCCGGTCGGGGCCGGGCATGACGGAGCCCACCATGTGGTCGTAGAGGAAGAGCTGCAAGGCTATCTTGGGACGCTTCAGGTTATCGGGGCCAAAGAGGGCGGAGACCACGGAGGCGGCGTTGGCGTCGTCAATCAGGAGGTCTTCGTCGGAGACATGGCCGGTCTTGTAATCGACGATACGAACCTCTCCGGGCTTGTAGCTGTCCATACGGTCCACGACACCCACAAAGTTGAAACCGTCAATAACGCCACGAACCGTCTTTTCGAGCCCCAGGATGCGGAAACCGTCGGAGTGGGCCTCCTCCAGCAGAGCGGCGTCGTGCTTCAGGGTCTCCTCCACATAGCCAAACAGAATGTTCTCCAGCACCAGGTTGCGGCCGGTGACCTCGAAGGAGTTCATCTGGTCCAGAATCTCCTCCCGGATCAGGGAGCGGATGCGGGGAGCATCGGCCAGGAAGGCGGCGATGTCGGACTTAGAGATGATCTGTCCGGCGGAGTAAAGCTTCTGCATCACGTGATGGAAGACATTGCCCAGCATGCCGGCGTCCAGGGATTCGGAGACTTCGTCGGCGGCTTTGAGGCCCTCCACCACCTGGTAGTAGAACTTGGCAGGGCAGGCCAAGTAGCTCTGCAATGTACTGGCCGACAGCCGCCCCGCCCGGATCTTCTCCACGTGCTCGGCGGTCTTGGGGATATCGGCCTCCTCTTCCACCGTCTTGATGGCGGCGGTGGCGGCCATGCGCCGCAGCGGCCACTGGAAATGGTACTCCAGCTGCTTGATATAGCGGCTTTCCTCTCCGTTTTTGAGGCCCTCGGTGCGGTTGTCGTAGATGAGCCAAACGCGCTCCGGACGCTGCATCATGCGGTAAAAATAGTACGCCCAAACGGCGTCCTGATACTCATAAGTGGGCAGGCCGAACCCCTTTCTAAGCTCCGGAGGAATAAAGGAAGCCGATACGCTCCGCCGGGGAAACATCCCCTCGTTAGCGCTGAGAATCACCAGGTTGCGGAAATCCAGCGCACGCGTTTCCAGAGGGCCCATCACCTGCAGGCCCTTCAGCGGCTCGCCCCTAAACGGGACCGATATCCCCTGCAGCGACCGCTCGATGAGCCGGATACGAGTTGCCGGCTGCACATCCAAATCCAGCTCCTTCAGAATATTGAGCTCCTTGTGGCACCGAGCCACAAAATCCAGCTCCAGCAAGTCTCCGGTCTGGGATAGCTGCTGGCCGATAAAACTCAGCAGCTCCGAGTAATACTCCTCAATGGAATCCCCCTCCGTCACCGGCCGGAACAAAAGCTCCAGCAGCGGTCCGCCCTTCAAATCCTCCACCGGAATGTAGTATTTGCCGGCCGCCTTCACCTTGGCAATCACGGCCTTTTCTTCCTCTGTGAAGAGTTGCTTCAGAAGGCCGGAGGCCAGCACTTCCCGCAGCTCCCGGTGGTAGAAGTAATATTTCCCACCCGTCTGCCGCACCTTCAGCTGCATCTGGCCCAGCGTGGACAAAAGAGCAAACGTAGAACTCCCCGTCATGGGATAACCCATGGTCACATTCACGTTGTCGCACTCTTCCGGCAGCGAGTTCAACAGCGGCAGCAACAGGCTCTCGTCCGGCAGAACGAACGCCGTCTCCACGGGGTCGCCGGCTTGACCGGCAATCTCTTTTAAGATCCACGGAGCTAGCTTCGTCTGCCCCACGCTTGACGGCACACTGATCACCGTCACCTCCGGCCTAGCCCCTGCTTCCACCGGGAAAGCCTGGGGGTAGTCCACAATGTTACGCCGCATGAAGAAGGAGGACTTGTTGGCGCGGTCGCGGATCTCGTCGGAGACGTAGTCCCAGACGAACTCCGCCAGGCCGGCGTCTCGCATGCGGGAGAGCACCAGGCGTTCGCATTCGTTCAGGGCATTCAGGCCCACGAACACGTAGCCCGTCACTTCCGGGAAGGCACTCGCCAACACATCGGCCACCGACTCCCCTTCCTTCAGACGGGCAGCCAGCGCGCGATACACCATGCCCTCGTACGCCATTCCGGACGCCCGCATAGCGGCGTTAAAGTCCCGATACAGCGGATACAGCAGGTTCCACAGGCGCAGGAAGCGGGCCTTGACGTCTTCTCCGTCGGGGTTGAGCTTCCATCGGCCCGAAGTATCCCTAAAATGGGCCAGGAAGTGCGCGATGGCTTCTTTCTGGCCCTCGCTCAGGTACTCAAACTGGTCCTGGATGGCCTTGAAGTCGCCCACATTCTGCATGAGGCCAGCGGCATCCACCAGGTACTTGTCCACGTCGTCGAAATCGGCCAGCAGCACCTCTCCCCAGAACAGGAAATCGTCCAGGGCCTCGGCCTGCGGATTCAAAGCCGAATAGCACTTATACAGTTCCAGCAGCAGGCGCAGGCGGTCGGAGGCGTGGGCATCGGCCACCTTGTAGAAGAAGTCGTTGATGGTATACAGCGGCGGAACGGGCATGGGCGCCCCCACCAGCAGATCCCCCAGGTACTTCTTGAAGAAGACCAGGGAGCGCCGGTTGGGAAAGATAAAACAGCGCGTCTGTATGTCCTGGGCCGCCAAATAATGGGCCGCGACCTGCTTGAGGAAAGGCGTCATCTACTCTGCGTACTCGTAGCCAAAGTAACGGTCTTTCTTGAGGGCCGGCACGCCGGTCTTCATCCAGGCCGGCTGAGGTGCGCCCTTCATGTAGTAGTCAAAGAACTGCTGCAAACGGATGGTCAGGTCCTTGCGGTTCCTGCGCTCCTTGAGGTTGTGGGCCTCGTTGTTGTACTCCAGCAGCCAAGCGGGCTTGCCCAGACGGCGCAGGCCCATGAACATCTCGATGCCCTGGTACCACGGCACGGCGCCGTCGGCATCGTTGTGCATGATGAGCACCGGCGTGGTCACGTTGGGCAGCTTAAAGAGGGCCGAATTCTCCATATAGAGCTCAATGCCGTCCCAGAGGCTTCGGCCTATACGGCTCTGTCCCTGCTCATACTGTCCCTGCCGGCTGCTGCCGCTTTCCCAGCGGATGCCGCCATAGGCCGATGTCATGTTGCTCACCGGAGCACCGGCGCCGGCGCACTTAAACATGCCCGTGCGGGTGATGAGGTAGGCTACCTGGTAGCCGCCCCAGCTCTGGCCCTGGATGGCCATGTTGTCCTTATCGATCCAGGGGAACTTGGTGAGGCTCTCCGCACCGGCCACGATGCAGTTGTAGGCGCTCTCGCCGGGGATGCCGCCCGCATACACAATGTCCGGGACAAACACTACATATCCGCGGGACACGTAGAAGGTAATGTTGATGATGGACCAGCTGGGCTGAACGGGAATGTTCTTGTACAGGGTCTCGGAGTTCTTCTCGTAGAAGTAGATCATCACCGGGTACTTCTTGCTCTCGTCAAAGTCTTCCGGCTTGTACAGGAGGCCGTCCAGTTTGGTGCCGTCAAAGGCGTTCCAGTGGTACAGTTCCACGGTGCCCCAGTTGTAGTCTTTCTGCTGGGGGTTAATGGCGGTGAGCTTCTGCTCGGTCTTGCCCAGCGTGGTGGTGTAATACACATCCATCTGCTCCTGGAAATTGCCCTTCTGGTAGGCGTAGACGTTGGCCTTGGCAGCCTTCTGCACACCGGACCAGGTGTAACCACCCTTTACCAGGGTCTTGAAGCTCTTGGCGGGATTAGCCACCTGCAGGCTGGCCACGCCGTTCTCCTTGGTCACATGGTCAAAGATGCTCACAAGAATATTTTCATTAAGGCCGATGTGGCGCTCTTCCTCGCGGTCCTTGGTGTTGATATAACGATAGGTGAGGTTCTTCTCACGGCCGGCGGTGAGTCTTACGGCAGCGCCTCCGTCCACGGGAGCCTTCCAGATATCGTACTTGTCATAGAGCAGCACGGCGCCCTCCCCTTCCAGCCAGCCGGCTACGCCGTAGGCTTCTTTCATCATGGGGTGGTCGTCGTCCTCGTCCCAGAAGCTTACGCCGGGGGCCAGGACTGCAGTGGCGCCGGTAGCATTGTTATGGATGTTCCAGCACTGCTCCGGATAATCCCACCAGATCACGTACTGGGACAGCGGGGACAGGGAGACGGAGGCTATGCGGCCTTCGGTCACCTTTTCTTCACCCTTGGGACCCACCACGCTCACGGCCTGGGTGTTCTGGTAGTTCCACTGGGTTTCCACGGGGTTCACGGTGCGGACCTTCAAATCGTACGGTCCATCGCCCCGGTTGCCCTGCATGTAGCGCACCAGGCGGGTATCGTTGAGCAGGCCTTCGCCCAGGCGAACGGGGAACGTGCGGGCGGCATCGGCCCTAAGATTCACTTTCTGGACCGGCGGAAGCTGCGCGGCATCCCAGTTCCAGATGTCCAGGCCGGGAAGCTCGAAGGAAACCAGGTTGGTGCCCTTGGGCGGGGTAAGTTCCTGCACACCCACATAGATGCGCTGGCCGTTGTGGCTGAAGCTGTAGGAGCTGTTCTCGGTCATGCCCCAGCCTTCGGGGAGCTTGCCCAGGCCTTCCAGCTTTTCAGCCTTGCCGCCAGAATATTTGTAGAGTTCTGCATGCTTGCTGCCGTCGCTCACGGTGTCGCGAGCCACCAGGAACAGGGCCTCCGTGGCCCCCTGGTTAAAGCGAGGAACGGCGTGCCAGGTGACGGTGTCCGTAAGGAATTTTGCACCATCGGCCTGGGTGTAGAAGCCCGTCACAAAACCTTTCTTGCTGGCTTTGCGGACCAGGCCCAGCTGCAGGCCCTTGGCGGCAACCTCGTACTTATCAATGTTCTGGAGGGTATCCATCTTGCCCTGAGCCCACTGGTAAACCACCAGCGGATTGCCCAGCTTGTCCTTCTTCTTGCGGTCCTTGGCGGGCATCACAAAACTGGTGTCCGTAGTGGTGAAGGCGAAACCGTCCACCGAGTGCTTACCCATCTTAAAGTCCTTGACATTGGCGAACTTGGTCACCTCTCCGGTGGTCAGGTTAATGATAGCCAGGCTGTCTTTGGGCATGTCATCGGCCTTCTTTTTCTGGATCTTGGCCCTTCTGGTTTTCTGGAACTGGGGCTTGATAAGGCAGACGGCAAACTTTTCGTCTTCCGTCAAGCGGGCGCGATTACCGCGGGGGATCTCAATCTCGCGGCCCTTTTTACCCATCACCTTAATGGTGAGAACGCCGTCCCCTTCCTGGGGATTGACTTCGTAGCTCACCACGTTACCGGCAGGGGTAATGTTCACATTGGCAACGGATTGCCAGCTGTCGTAAACCGTATGATCCAGGGGTTTCTTCTGGGCTTGGAGGCTAACGCTGACTATCACCGCAGCCATAAGCAAGAGGCTCTTCTTCATAAGTAATTTATTTTCTGCTAAATTAGTAAATATCTCGGGATTTTCATATATTTGTAAGAACACATAAAACATAATAATACTGACCATATGAAAAAGAAATTCAGATGTCTGGTGTGCGGATACGTACACGAAGGAGACACTCCCCCCGCAGAATGCCCTGTATGCCATGCCAAGGCCGAAAAGTTTGTCGAGATCAAAGAAGGTGGTGACAAGCCCCAATATGCCGCCGAGCACGTGCTGGGCGTAGCCAAGGGCTGTGACCCGGAGGTCTGGGCCGGCCTTCAAGACCATTTTGCCGGTGAATGCTCAGAAGTGGGCATGTACCTGGCCATGAGCCGTCAGGCCGACCGTGAAGGCTATCCCGAGATTGCCGAAGCCTTCAAGCGCTACGCTTTCGAAGAGGCCGATCACGCCGCCCGCATTGCCGAGCTCCTCGGTGAAGTAGTCTGGGACACCAAGACCAACCTCAAGAAACGTTACGAGGCCGAAGAAGGAGCCTGCGAAGGCAAGTTCCTCATTGCCAAGCGCGCCAAGGAACTGGGTCTGGACGCCATCCACGACACCGTCCACGAAATGGCCCGCGACGAAGCCCGCCACGGCGCCGGTTTCCTGGGACTGTACAAACGGTATTTCGGGAAATAATCTCCGACCGTCGCAGGTCACACCTTGAAGCGTCGCAGGTCCGCATTTTTCGGCTGGCCTGCGACGTTTTTCGGTCTTCTGTGCATTCTAGCGTCGCCGTTGGAAGCAAAAATGCAGACCTGGGACAGTTTCCCCTTCCCCCTGCGACGTTTTCCCCTTCCCCCTGCGACGTTTTGAGGGAAAACCAGTATCTTTGTAATGGTATGAATAATCTTCTGACTAATATGCTGGCCAAGGCCGATCCTTCGCAGGTGGAGGGATTGGCCCGCTTCTTCAAGACCGGTCCCGGACAGTACGGTTATGGAGATCAGTTTCTGGGGATCAAGGTTCCTGTGACCCGTTCCATAGTCAAAGCATGCTGGAAATCAGTGACTTTTGATGATTTGGGAGAGTGTATTTCCAGTGAGTATCACGAGGTCCGACTGGCCGCCCTACTAACCCTGGTGGAAATCTTCAAACACGCTGATGAACTCCAGCAGAAATGTGTAGACTTTTACCTCTCACATACTGAGTACATAAACAACTGGGACTTGGTGGACCTGTCTTGCTACCCGCTGCTGGGGATGTGGCTGCTGAATAAGGACCGGAGTCTGCTATACAACATGGCCCGGAACGGGAAAACGATCTGGGAGCAGCGGATAGGAATGGTAAGCACCATGACGTTTGTCCGACACGGACAACTGGACGACACCTTCTCCATTGCCGATATCCTTTTACATCACCCTCACGACCTCATTCACAAAGCCGTGGGCTGGTTACTACGAGAGGCCGGGAAACGGGATAAATCGGCCCTGGAGGCCTATCTGGCTCCCCGCTACAGGGGCATGCCCCGCACAATGCTCCGTTACGCCATCGAAAAATTCCCCGAGTCCGAACGCCAAGCCTACCTGAACGGCCATGCACATTGAACAACATCCCTTCGAGCCGTTTTTGCCGGAGAATGCGAAGATTCTGTTCCTGGGGAGTTTCCCGCCGCAGGAGCACCGGTGGTGCATGCCGTTTTATTATCCGAATTGGATCAACGATTTTTGGCGGATCATGGGCCTGATCCACTTTGGGGACAAGAATCACTTCTGCGTTCCGGGTGAGAAACGGTTTGATGAATCGGCCATTCGAACTTTCTGTATGGCCGAAGGCCTAGCCTTCTACGATACAGCCTGCGAAGTCCGTCGCCTGAAAGACAACGCCTCCGACGCCTTCCTGGAGGTAGTCACTCCTACCGACATCCCGGCCCTTCTGGCTCGCATTCCCAGCTGCCACACGCTGGTCACCACCGGCCAGAAAGCCACCGAAGTCATTGCCTCCCGCTACGGTTGCCCCGTTCCGCCCGTTGGAGGTTTTGTGGACATCGTTATACCCGGCCTTCCCCCCTCATCCCGGGCTTTGACCCGGGATCTCCGCTTCTGGCGCATGCCCTCCACCTCCCGAGCCTATCCCCTTCCCCTGGAGAAAAAAGCAGAAGCCTATCGCGTCCTCTTCAAATAAAGGGCCGATATGGAATGGAAGGGAGCGTGGTAGACGTGCCAGAGAGAGACACTAGGAGATGGCTAGTAAGGCTTTGCTGTCAAAGTCTAGATATTCATTCCGGAAGACGTATCCCAGCTGATTGCACAGGAGTTTGGTCCGGCGAACCATGCTTCCGGAGCCACCTCCAAAGTGCGTATGACCATAGATCCAATAATCCACTTGTGACTTCTCAATAAAGGCGTCCAGATCTACCTGAAAGGCCGAATTCAGCGCGCTACCGGGATAGCTGTTGAACTCCTTCCGCATCGTGGGACAGTGGTGAGTAACCACAACTTTATGTTTGGCCGTTGACGCCGCCAATGCACTCGATAGCCAGTCCAGACACTGTTGATGAAGATCATCCACATCATTGGCACAGAAGCGCTTCCCATTCAGCTTCCCCAACCGGAAATCATTCATTCCCTGCTGAATCGACCACAATCTTAGAGGATCTATCTTCGTCCATAGTGTGGTAAATAACAACTCTGTATCTTCAAGAATGACACTTCTATTGTTTAAGTAATGAACGTTAGGGCGAACCGCCAAATCATAATCAGCCATTGTATGCCCGATATCAAATCCACCGTAAAACTCGTGATTACCAGGCACAACGAAGGTCTCCCGAAAATGATCCGCGCACCAACTCCAGAACGGCCGCTTCCACATTTTCCGGTCTCCCAGGTAGGACACATCGCCCGCCAGCACAAGCACATCGCCAACTGGCTCCAGACCTCCGTGCTCTATGAAATACAAATTCTCTGCAAACTCCAAATGCAGATCCGATGCATACTGAATCTTCATACTCACTCCTCATTTTATCTCCTTGAAATACTCATACAAAAACAGCGGGAAACCATTCAGTACAGCTATCTTCTCTCCATCACATAAGTACTTATAGCCCTGTACTTCGAAGATTCGGGGTTGAGATACTGCATCCTTACTCTCCGGTATTCCAGCAAAACCTGTACACATATAGTTCGCCTTCACAATATGCTGATGGATTAGCCAAATCCAGTTCTGTTTCACCTTAGCATATTCCCTTTTCCCAGGCCTGTGATGCCCGGCATCAGGAAGCTCAATGAAATCAAGGCTACCATAAAAACTGAATTCCTTAGCTATATCTTTGAACGACCGATTCATGCAATCACTTCGCGAAACCGTATACTCATGGAAATGCTCATCAGGAAGTTCCTGAGTATAGCATAAAGACTCCACCATCGGATAACTCACATACAGCTT
>CAMVJR010000009.1 GCA_947167855.1 uncultured Bacteroidales bacterium | reverse complement strand
TGGTACCCACCTCGATGCCGGCCGTGCCGTTCATCACCATGATGGCGGCATCCACGACTTTGAAGGCGGCGAGGGCTCCACCGGAGAAATCGTCCGAACCGGGAGCGTCGATGAAGTTGATCTTGCAGCCACCAAACTCTGCGTACAGAGGGGTGGCGTTGATGGACTTCTGGTTGGTCTGCTCGAACTCGGTATTATCGGAGACGGTGTTCTTTTCTTCCACGCTACCGCGGCGGTCAATCACTTTTCCTTCGAAAAGCATGGCCTCGGAGAGGGTGGTCTTACCGGAACGCGGGGCGCCGATGAGGACGATGTTGCGGATGTTTTTTGTAGTGTAAGTTTTCATCTTGTGTTATTGATTATTTTTAATATCTAGCTTGGTAGCCCACAAATATAAGGAAATTTAGTTATATTTGTCCAAGTTAAAACCAGAAATGATGAAAAAACTATTCGCTTTGGCTGCAACGGCCTTTCTGAGCCTTTCCGCACTGGCACAAACCTCTTATAATTACTACAAATTCCACGATACGCCCTGGAATATCGCCGGCCGTATCGGCATTTCCTACAACATCGTAAACAACGTTCCGGAAGGAATGTCCCGCAGCGGCCTGGGCCTGGATTTCTGCCTCCTGGAAGGCCAGTACATGATTACCAGAAACAGCATTGTCTCCGTGGGCCTGCTGGACCTCCAGATGGACTTCCGCTACCTCCAGAAGGGCAAGATTTTCGGCAGCATCCCCATGGGCTTCATCTACAAGGCCGATGAAGACTCCCGCGCCAAGGCCCACCTGAGGGACTTCGTCTTCTCCTTCCCCATCGGCTATACCCAGCGCTTCAGCAGCCAGTGGGCCGCCAGCTTCTTCGTGGCTCCCGGCCTGGGCCTGATCCGCTACTACAACGACTATATCGCCGGAGACGTCCACTACACGGACAACTTCTACCCCATCCACGAGCGCACCGGCTTCCGCCTGGACCTCAAGGCCATCGTGTGGTACGAAGACATGGGCCTGACGCTCCGCTACCAGCCCATCGGCCACAACAAACAGTCCACCTTCTCCGTGGGCCTCGCCGTCTGCTATTGATTCCGCATTTAAAACCGTATCTGGAGCCGGGCCGAAGGGAGGCTGGGTGCGACGAGGCGGGCAGGGGCCCGCTGGCGGGGCCGGTGTACGCCGCCGCCGTCATCCTGCCGCCGGACTTCCACCATCCGCTGCTCAACGACTCCAAGCAGATGAGCGAGAAAGCCCGCGAGGAGCTTCGGCCCATCATTGAAAAAGAGGCCGTGGCGTGGGCTGTGGAGGCCGTATCGGCCGAGGAGATTGACAAGCTCAACATCCTCTGGGCCTCTGTGACGGGCATGCAGCGCGCGGTGCTGCGGCTGGACCCCGCCCCGGCGTTTCTGCTGATTGACGGCAACAAGTTCCGGCCCTTCGGCCCGTATGGTTTCAAGGATTACCAGACCGTGGTGCATGGGGATGCTACTTATGCGTCCATTGCCGCTGCCTCTGTGCTGGCCAAGACTTATAGGGACGATTTTATGCGCCAGATAGCCCGGGAGTACCCCCAGTACGGCTGGGACCGCAACATGGGTTACCCCACGCCCGAACACATTGAAGCCATCCGTCAATACGGATATACGCCCTGGCACCGTAAATCTTTTCATGTAAAAGAATTAGAACCGTCTCTTTTTTGATTATCTTTGTACACTTTCAACACAAAACCTTTTAGAAGATGAAACGTTTCTTAGCAATTTTTGCTGCTCTGGCCTTCTCTCTGACGGCCTTTGCCGATGAAGGAATGTGGCTCCTGCCGCTCCTCAAGCAACTCAACGGAAAAGACCTCAAGGCCACGGGCTGCAAGCTCTCCCCCGAGGAAATCTACTCCATCAACAAGACCTCCCTCAAGGATGCCATCGTGCACTTTGGCGGCGGCTGCACCGGTGAGATGATCAGCTCCCAGGGCCTCCTGGTAACCAATCACCACTGCGGTTACAGCAGCATCCAGGCCCTGTCCACGGACGAGCACAACTACCTCATGGACGGCTACTGGGCCAAGAACCTGGCCGAGGAAATCCCCGCTCCGGGCCTTTCCGTCACCTTCCTCATTTCCATGGAAGACGTGACCAGCGTGATTGAAAAGGCCGAAGATAAAAGCGCCAAGGCCCAGGAACTCATCCAGGCCGCCGAGGACGCCAATCCCTTCTGCAGCGCAGAGGTAGACTCCTTCTACAACGAGAACGTCTACTACCTTATTGTTTACAAGACCTATCGCGACGTACGCTTTGTGGCCGCTCCTTCGGCCTCCATGGGTAAGTTTGGCGGCGAGACCGACAACTGGATGTGGCCCCGTCACACCTGCGACTTCTCCATGTTCCGCGTATACGCCGACAAGAACAACCAGCCGGCCGCCTACAGCGCCGACAACGTTCCCTACCAGCCCGCCCGCAGCCTGAAGATTGCCACCAAGGGCGTCAAGGAGAACGACTTTGCCATGATTATGGGCTACCCGGGCCGCACCCAGCGCTACCAGACCGCCGCCCAGCTGAGCGAGATGATCGCTACCAACCGCATCCGCATCGACGGCCGCACCGTGACCCAGGACATCATGTGGGAAGCCATGTGCGCAGATCCTTCCGTGCAGCTGAAGTACGCTAACAAGTACGCCGGCAGCGCCAACGGCTGGAAGAAATGGCAGGGTGAGGAACTCGCTTTCGAGAACCTGAACATCATTGGCCGCGAAGAGGAGAAAGAGGCCCAGCTCAAAGCCTGGATTGCCGCCGATCCCGCCCGCGCCGCCAAGTACGGCACCCCCATCGAGGACATTGCCGAATACGTACAGAAGAATTCGGCCGACAACCGCGCCGTGACCCTGATCTCCGAGTCCGTGGGTGACATTGAGCTGATCTCCATGTACACCGCCCTCATGAACGCCTATGCCCGCGAGCTGCAGCGTGACACCACGGCCAAGCTGGAATCGGCCTTCCCCCGTGTGGAAGCCCGCTACCGTGACTATGTGGTGGAAGTGGACAAAAAGATTGCCGCTGCCCAGCTGGAGTTCTACCGCCAGCGCGCCGCCAAGGAAGACTACCTGAACATTCCCGGACAGGACTTTGCCACCATGAACATTCCCGCCTATGTGGAAGAAGTCTACGCCAACAGTGTCTTCACTTCTTATGAGAAGCTCACCAAGGCCTCTCTGGAGCAGGTGATGGCCGATCCCGCCGTGGGCCTGTATTCCGGCATTTACGGCGCTCTGATGAAGCGTTACGAGTCTCGGTATGGAAGAACCGACGAGAAGTACAACGAAGCCCGCAAGCACTTTGCCGGCGCCCTCCTGGAATGGCAGGACGGCAAGGCCATGTATCCGGATGCCAACTCCACCATGCGCCTGACCTACGGCACGGTGCTGCCCTACAGCCCCAAGGACGCCCTGGTGTACAAGTACTACACCACCGCCCAGGGCCTGCTGGAGAAGGAAGATCCCACCAATCCTGAGTTCATCCTTCCCGCAGAGGTCAAGGTGCTGATCCAGGCCGGCGACTATGGCCGCTGGGCCGATGAAGACGGCACCCTGCACACCTGCTTCCTCACCAACAACGACATCACCGGCGGTAACTCCGGCTCCCCCGTCCTGGATGCCAAGGGCAACCTGATTGGCCTGGCCTTCGACGGCAACTGGGAGAGCATGAGCTCCGACGTCATGTTTGAACCCGCCCTCCAGCGCTGCATCTGCGTGGACATCCGCTATGTCCTGTGGATGGTAGAGAAAGTGGGTGGTGCTACCAATATCATTAACGAACTCACTTACGCCAAGTAGTTTGAATGGAAAAATCCGACATTTATAACTGGCTGCAGGAGGTTGAGCATCCCGCCAAGGAGGGAATGAACCTCCTGCAACTGGGTATGGTGGACGCTGTGGAAGTGGCCCAGGGTCGCATTCACGTGACCCTGGCCTTCCCCAAGCGGCCCGACCCTTTGAAGAATTATCTGATTGGTGCTGCGCAGGCCTGCCTGTACCGGCACGCCCCCGGCGGCACCGAGATTGAGGTGGATACCATTGTCAAGGACCCCGCCAAACCGGCCCCCAAGGGCATCCAGTTTAACCTGGACCAGCTGCGGGAGGTAAGCCATATCATTGGCGTAGCCTCCGGCAAGGGCGGCGTGGGCAAGAGCACCGTGGCCGTGAACCTGGCCGTAGCCCTGGCCCGCCTGGGCTACCGCGTGGGCGTAGCCGACGCCGACGTCTACGGCCCCTCCATCCCCACCATGACGGGAACGGAAGACGCCACCATAGAAATGTACGGAGAAGACGAAAACGACAACCTCTTTGTGCCCGTAGAGAAATACGGCGTCAAATGGCTGTCGGTGGGCCACGTGTCCGGCGCCGGGCAGGCGCTCATCTGGCGCGGCCCTATGGCCTCAACGGCCCTCAAGCAGATTATCCTGCAGACCCTCTGGGGACCGCTGGACTTCCTGCTCATCGACATGCCTCCGGGAACCGGAGACATCCATATTTCCCTGATTGGAGACGTGCCGCTCACCGGCGCCGTCATTGTGACCACGCCCCAGCAGGTGGCCCTGGCCGATGTCCTGCGTGGCGTGAACATGTTCCGCAATCCGCAGGTGAACAAACCCATCTACGGCCTGGTGGAAAACATGGCCTGGTTTACTCCCGAGGCTCATCCTGAGGAGAAATACTATCTGTTTGGAAAAGACGGCGGCACCAAGATGGCGGCCGACCTGGACATCCCCTTGCTGGGCCAGATTCCGCTGGTGCAGGGCATCCGCGAAGGCGGAGACGAAGGCGCACCCGTAGCACTCCTGGACCGGCCCGATTCCCAGGCCTTCCTGGAGCTGGCTAAGAAACTGGCCGCTTCTGTCTAGAGGAATTTCCAACGGATTCCCAGAACAATCATCCGGCGGTTGAGGCGGGAAACCTCAATCCAGGCTTCGCTCTGGTTTTCGGACAGGAACTCTTTTTCTTCCCTCTTATCCAGTAAATCCTTGCCCTCCAGGGTGAGGGTTACTCGTTTGAAGTCTTTCTGAATACGGGCGTTGAACGCACAATAACCCTTGAACAGGGTAAAGAACGTAGCCACCGCACTGCGGTAGTTCACATCGGCCCCGATGGTCCAGCCGTGATTCAGGCGGATGGTGGCATCGGCCCAGGCACGCCAGTCCGTGGATTTCTTGATATTCCCGGTTTCCTGCCGGATGCGGCTGGTCCCGTTGTAATTGACGCCCACATTGGCCGTGAGGATCTTCCCCTTCCAGCCCAGCTTCTCGGAGAAGCCCAGCACCCGGCTGTCGGAGGCGTTGATCCAGGTGAACACCTGATAGTCACGGCCGTCGATGGTCTCGTTGGTGAAGGTCTGGTCAATCTCGTCGTGCTTGAACGTATAGGAGAAGGTGGTTGTGGAAGAGAAGCGTTTGTACTTGAATTCGTATTCCAGGCTAACGGCATCCGATGTCACGGAACGCAACGATTCCTTGCCCCGGTAAATCTGGGTCAGGTAGTTACCCTGGCGCTCGTACCAGCAAATCTGGATATAGGAAGGATGGCTCACCGAGGACTTGCCCCTGAGGTATACCTTGTGGGAAGGAGAGAATGTCCAGCTCAGGTACGAGTCTCCCACCAGGTAGAGGCGCTGGAATTGGATGTTCTGGGTATGGGTATCGTCGGTTAGCTTGCGGCCGTAGATCTGGGGGGCATAGTTGATATGGGCCCGAAGCTTCGACCACGAGAAATCCGCCACCAGATAAGGCTCAATGGCCAAGGACAGGAAGTCAAAGTTTTCCCGCAGGCGGGTACTGTCTCTCCAGGTTCCGTCGGGTTCCAGGTTGGCGCCGCTCTTGCGGTCGTGGGTATATTCACTCTTGACGCGTACGCCGGGGTCCAGATGCAGGCGCACGGGACCCGATGTAATGACGGAATCCATGAAGTGGACATTGGTATTCACAATCTGGCTGGACGAACTGGGGGTCAGGCGATAGGCCGTGATGTCCCAGTTTTCCAGTTCGGCCTCTACTCCCTGCAGCTTGGTCCAGCTGCTGTGCTTGTCCTGCCATTTTTCTTCCAGGGTGATTTCGCCTTTGAGCACCCGGCGGGGCGAGCCCAGCCGCTGCGAGGTACGGAAGCCGCCCAGGGCGGAATGATCGGTCTGAAGGGCCTTTTCTATAAAGAGCTCCTCCCGGTTGACCCAGTCGTCGTTGTCCTTGCTGTATTTGTACTTGTCGCGGTCTGATCCGGTAAGCGCATCGTCGCTTTTGAAGGTGTACTGTAACCAGGCTTCGTATTCGCGGCCGGTGGCGGGTTTGTACAGCGCCCTCGTCTTGAAATCCGCGTTCCAGACATTCTGCTCCTTGATTTTATCCAGCATTTCGGTCTCCGCGGCGTCCCGGATTTCCTTTTCTATGTCTCCGCCCTTGTTGCTCACGGAGAGGCGGATAACGTCCGTCTGCTTGTTGGTAAACTGTCCGTTCAGGTTGGTTTCCCACAGCAGCTTTTGGGTCTTGTACGTCATTTGCAACCCGGCCTTTCCCATGATGCTGTTCAAGGCCATGTCTTCCTCCGAACGGGAGGGCATCTGCCAGAAGCCCCCGTTCAGGTTGAACGTCCCCGTCCACTGCGCATGCAGGGCGGGAGCAAAGGCCAGCAGAAGCAAGGCCAGGGCTATGGGGCGAAAGATTTTCATGCTTTTTTCTTACAAGGGACAAAGGCCATTCCCAGGCTCAGCAGGAGCAAAAGGAGCAGGCCGATGGAAGTAGCACGGGAGACGGCGGCACCCTGGCGGTAGCTGTCCGGGAGGAAGGTCATCACCACCTCGTGCTCGCCGGCGGGCAGGAGGGCGGCGCGGAAGGTCCAGTTAGCCCGGATCAGGTCTACCGGCTCTCCGTCCACGGTGGCGTGCCACCCGTTGGGATAATAGATTTCAGAGAAAACAGCCAGCCGGTCGGTAGCGGCGTTATAGCGATAATGAAGCTCGTTGGGCGCATAGGATGTCATCTCGATGAGATCCCCGGTCTCGCCGGGGATGACGGTCGTCATGGCCGGCACCGACCGGCCATCTACCACGGCCTGGTGGCGAAGGTCGACAGCGCCCAGGAGGGCTATCTCCTCGTCCGGGTTGGCGGCCTCTACCACGGAGTCCACAAACCAGGCGGCGCCATAGGCGGCCTCGTTCACCAGCGGCGGATAGCCGCCGTCCAGGATGACATACCGGGTGTTGAGGGCATTCAGAACCGGGGTATGATGGGCCATCCAGTTGGCCACGTCTTCTATTTCTTGGGCCTCATTGAGCTGCTTGTACAGGCCGTTGATCTCTCCGGAAAGGTATTGCTCTATGAGGTCCTGGTAGCGCTGTAGCTTGGCGGGGGAATAGCCGCCCACGTTCTTGTGGTGGTATGAAGGAACGGAGGAATTAAACACGTTCACCGTCAGGTCCAGGACGCGGTACTGCGGGTCTTCATCGGCCTTGATGATCTGGTCCACCGGGCGCTCGGCGAAGGGCTTGTTGAAATCCTTGGGCGTGGTGAAATCGTCGGCATTGAGGTAACGCTTGCCGGCGGCAAACAGGTCCACGGTCACCAGGAGTCCCAGGGCCGCTACAGCCACCCACTTGCGGCGTTCCTGCAGCTGGATCACCATCACCAGGCCAGCGGCGCAGCAGATGAGCAGGAAGGAGCGGAGGGCATCGGCCTTGAACAGGGCTATGCGGTCTGCGACAAGGGCGTCTACCAGCACATCCTGCATCTGGGCGTCGGCTTCTCCGGTAAAGGAGCCGAACAGGCCGGGAGCCAGCCAGGCCAGTGCGCAGAAGCCTCCCGTGAGGCCCAGGGCCCAGAAGAAGCCTTTGCGGAAAACCTGCTTGTCCCGCTTTTCTTTCACCAGCTGGTTCACGGTCATGAAGCCCAGGACCGGCAGGCTGATCTGCAGCACCACCAGGGCCATGGACACCGTTCGGAACTTGTTATACAGCGGGAGATAGTTGTAGCAGAACTTGGTAAAGGCCATGAAATGGCTTCCCACGGCCAGGAGGATGGCCAGGACGGTCACCGCCAGCAGCCACCATTTCTCGCGGCCCTTGTACAGGAACAGACCCAGCACAAAGAGGAAGACGGAAACGGCGCTCATATACATGGGCCCGGCCGTGAAGGGCTGGGGGCCCCAATAGAGCGGCAGGTTCTTGGCCGTCTCCTTGAGGTTCTTCTGTCCGGCGCGCTTGAGCAGCTTGATGGTTTCGGACTTGTCGGGGTTCATTTCTCCGGCCGAAGATCCGCCGTTGAAGTTGGGGATCATGAGGTTGGGAAGCTCTTCCCAGCCATAGCTCCAGGAGGTAGCGTAATCCAGGTCCAGACCCTTCTGGGCCCCGCCGTCCCTGGACAGCTCGGAGCCGCCGCGCATGGTATTGGGCGTATATTTGGCCAGCGGCAGCAGCTTGTTGGTGTTGGTGGCGATACCCGCCACGCCCAGCACCAGAAGAAGGGCCGATGCCACCACAAACGGCTTCCAGTCCTTTCCTTTCACCGCCTGAACCAGTTCCACGATGGCATAGATGAGGATCATCAGGGCCAGGTAATAGGAAATCTGCTGGTGGTTGGCCTTGATCTGGAAACTCAGCGTAAGGCCAAAGAGAACCGCCCCCAGGAGGCGCTTCCATCGGCCATCCGCCTTATATGTATATACCAGCGCTGCGAGCACCCAGGGCATGAGGGCGATGGCCTGCATCTTGGTGTTGTGGCCCACCTGGATAATCTGGAAATTGTAGCTGCAGAAGGCCACGGCAATAGCGCCGCCAACGGCCACGGGCCAGCTTACGCCCAGCGCCAGGAACAGCAGGAAGGCGCCCAGCAGGGTCACGAAGAGCCAGGTAGCCGGACGACGGCCGGTAAAGAGCAGGTTATACAGCGGCTGGGTATAGTCTCCCCCGTTCTGGGTAGAAATGGCCGTGGTGGGCATGCCGCCAAACATGGAATCGGTCCAGTACGTAGGGTTGTCCGGGTGGGCCTTGTTCCACTCCGACATCTCGTGGGACATGCCCACGTAACCGGAGATGTCGCTCTGGTTCACAATCTTGCCTTCCAGCACCTGCGGCACAAAACCGTAACTCAGCGCCAGGAACAGCGCCACAATGCCCAGGGCCAGGCCTATTTTCTTGAGGAGACTTTTATTCATGTTTTGTTACTTTATCTAGCAGGGTGGCCAGGGCGTGAGCCGTGGCGCGGCGGGAATACGGGCCGATATCGCCGCTGGTAGCCGGAACTCCGCCTTCCCGGAACTGCGACCAGGCCTGGGTCAGGAAGGCACGCATGGCGGCTTCGTCGGTCCATTCGGCCGTGGTTCCGGCGCCGGTTTCCCGGAGGACGCGGGCCATGGCACCGTCGGCCTGTCCAATTCCCAGCACGGGGCGGCGGGCCGCCAGGTACTCAAAGAGTTTACCCGGCAGGATGGGCCGGTATTCAGGGTCGTTGCGGAGGGGCAGGATGAGCACCGTGGCCGCCCTTTGTTCGCGGACGGCGGCGGCGTGGTTCTGCGGGCCCAGGTTCACCAGGTTGGCCTCCAGGCCGACCGCCTTGACGGCCTCCAGGATCTCCCGGTCCACTTTTCCCACCAGGCGGAGACGGAGGGCATCCCGGAATGCCGGGTCTTGGGCCACCATCTCTCCCAGCACTTTCCAGAGGGCGAGGGGGTTGCCATCGGCCGCAAACAGACCGGTGTGGGTGATATTGAAACGTCCGTCCCCTTCGGGTGCGGGGCCGGCGAAATCTTCTTGGTCGTAGCCGTTGGTGATGTTGGCCACGGGGGTCTGGGTCTGGGCCTGGAACTCCTCCTGCACCAGCGGAGTGCAGGCCAGCACCGTAGAGGCCTCGTCCAGCACGTTCTGCTCCAGGGTGCAGAGCTTTTTCCAGGTGCCGGCGGTCATGGGCAGGTGCTTGAGGTAGTACATCCGGCTCCAGGGATCCCGGAAATCGGGGATCCAGGGCGTCCCCAGCTCCTTATGGAGACGCTGTCCGATCAGGTGCACCGAATGCGGCGGGCCGGTGGTGACAATCACGTCTACCGGATGCTCCTTCAGATAGGCCTTGAGGGTTTTCACGGAGGGCTTGACCCAGCCCACGCGGGGGTCCGGCACAAAGAGATTGGCGCGGATCCAGAGGGAAAGCTTCTGTTTCCAGGTCTTGGGGCCGGAAGAGATTTCCGTCACCTGCGTACTCTTGGCGCCCGTAAGTTTCCGATAGGCCGAATAGGGCTCCCAGATGGGTCCTCGAAGCACTTCCACGGAGGCCGGCACTTCGGCCTCAAAGGACGGGTCCCGCGAGGGGTAATCTGCGTTAAGCGGGGCAAACACCACCGGCTGCCAGCCTTCCTGCGGAAGGTACTTGCAGAACTTAACCCAGCGCTGCACCCCCGACCCTCCGGACGGCGGCCAGTAATAGGCTATGACCAGTACGCGCTTCATAACCTACAAAGATAGAAAATCTTTGCGGGACCCCCAAACGCCGCGTCTACAGCAACAACAGGAAAAGGTCCAGGAAGGATCGGGCGGCGGTTTCGTAATGGGTGCCACTCCGGTCGCGGCGGTAAAGAACACTGTGGTGGCCGACCTCTTTGAGCTTCCGAACCAGGCGGTCAGAGCATTCCACAGGAACAAACGTATCCTGGGCGGAGTGCCGGATATAGACGGGCACGGTGTGGGGAAAATCCTCCCCGGGGCCGGGAACGACTAGGTTATCCAGCTCTTTCATCAGCCGGAGCAGGTCTTCGTTATGTCCTTCCCGGAAGCAGTCCGGATGAAGATAGGTATGCACGTCGGTCCCGTATCTTTGCGCCATATCGGCCGGATTCTCCCGGCAGGAAGCAATGTAGTCAAAATCCCGGAGCACCTCCCCGGTGAATAGCTGCGCCGGATTCAGCCCCAGCCCCCTCCAGCGATTGAGACTCTGGGCGATGGCCGGGAATAGGAGAAAGCCGTTTTCTCCCCTCTGGAGCGTGCCGCGAAGGGAAAGGCCAGGGTCATAGGCGCCTCCGCCCATGTAGATTTGCTCAAGTTTGACTCCCAGCTCCGGATGAGCGGTATAGTGGCATGCCAGGGCCAGGGTACCCGACGCCCCCAGCGAATAGCCAAAGAGGCTTGTCTCGGAAGGAAGGGCCCGCTTTTCACCCACCGAGCGAAAGTATTCCCTGACGGCCTGGCGCATATCGGCCGATACCTGCGCCGTGTTGCGGCTCAGAAGCAGGGGTATCACCTCGTCTTCACTGATACCGTAGCCGATGGTATCGGGAACAAGGACCACATATCCCAGTATAGAAGGCAGCGTTTCCAAGGTATAAAGGCGCTTGGATCCGCACAGGCCTTTTTCTTTGCTATAGGGTGCTACCTCCACCGTTCCCCGTAAGGCGCCCTTGACCGGATATGCGACAAGTCCTGAGGCAAGAATCTCATTCCCAAGAGGATCCTGCGTCCGATAAGTAATGGCCGTCATTTGCACGGTCTTCCCGACAGAGACGGCAAAAGAGATGGGCAGTGTATATTTTTGCGAATCAAAATTTTCCCCAAACTCCGCGAGAAGGGAGTCTATCTGCGCACGGGCGCCAAGGGTTTGCGAGGCCGACGCCTGCACAAAGAACTTCTGCGCGTATCCTTCCAGGCACACGAAAAAGAGGGTGGCGAGAAGAAGGATGGCTTGTTTCATTTCTATCTGGGGTTTGGCGGTTTTTCTTAAAACAAAGTTATTGAGCCGGCTTTTAATAATCAAGCAAAAAGGCCGAATTAAAGGATTTGTGTGTGCGGTTTCAAAGAATTGTAAGTCCCGAAGCCCACAAACAGCCCTTTCTTTACAAGAAATATAACATTTTTTGTTCCGTGCTTAAGAATTTGTGCATACCTTCACCCATCTTCCCTTCCTGGACCAGAAGCGCACCCCTGTATCGGCCCTTGAACTGGACGGCGGCCAGGTTTTGATAACCGGCAACTGGTATGCTCCGGACCACTACCGCGTCCGCCACGCGCAGGAGCTGATGCAACAAAATCCCGATCTTCCGCTCCATGCCGTGGCCGAAGAGTCCGGCTTCCCCAACGAAACCACCTTCCTGCGTAATTTCAAGGTCCAAACTGGGATTACTCCCAGCGAATGGAAAGCTAGTCTATAAGATATTTACTATCTTTGTGACTATGAACGCAAAGAAACTCTTCCACAAAAAAGCTTCGCTTCCCATCCTTCTGTGCCTGGTGGTGCTGTTGGGTTTCATCTTATGGAAACACGCCCATCCCTTTACCCATTGGGAACATACCGTCATAGAAAAGTCTGACTCCTTGATGTACGTCTGCGTGATGCCGCAGGACAGCGCCATCCTACGGGCCGTGAGCACCAATCTGTCCGATAAGGAACTGGAGTCTTCTGAGCTCAAGACCCTCCTGGCCAAGATGATGCATACCCTCACGGATCCTTCCCAGGACGGAGTGGGCATTGCCGCGCCGCAGGTGGGCATCAACCGCCGCATTGTGCTGGTGATGCGCTACGACAAGCCCGGCCAGCCCATCGAGCCCTATCTTAATATCCAGATTGACAGTCTGTACGGCACCCCGGAGCCGGGTCCGGAAGGCTGCCTTTCCCTGCCTCCCTACCAGGGCATCGTCCGCCGCTATCCCAGCGTTCAGATCAGCTACCTGACACCGGACGGCACCTTTATCTCGGAGCAGGTGGACGGTTATTCGGCCGTGATTTTCCAGCACGAATGTGACCACCTGGACGGCATCCTCTACACGGACCGGGCCGATACGGTCTACGTAAACGAAGCCTGGGCCGCCGAGCGCAAGGACTTCTCCTACGCCAAGCCGGATTGGTGGAAATAAGCGTAGTCCCAATCCCAACATGTTGGGATTTTTTTGTTGCAAATGTCAAATTAATCTGTTATTTTTGCAAAAATCACAATATGTTGGGATATGTCTAACATAGGACAACAAATAAAAGAACGTAGAAAAAGCCTGAAAGTGACCCAGCGGCAGCTGGCCGAACTTTCGGGCATCGGCATTAATACCCTCACCAAAATAGAACGGGGAGAGGGCAACCCTCGTCTGAACATTCTGGAACAGGTGCTGGACACCCTGGGCCTGGAACTCACAACCGTTGTTAAATCCATTGAATAGGCATGAGGCAGGCATTGGTGTTTAATAATGGCCGATTGGCGGGTCTTCTCACAGAGCAGTCCCCCTCGGAATATGTTTTCCGTTACGACAACGCATATTATGCAGATAAGGAGGCACCGGCCATCAGCCTTACCTTGTCCAAAAAACAACAAGAGTATCGGCTTGGATATCTCTTCCCTTTTTTTGCCAACATGCTTTCTGAAGGCCATAACAGAACCGTCCAGGCCCGCATTCATCATTTAGATAGAAACGACGATTTCGGAATTCTGCTGGCAACTGCCCAAACCGACACCCCCGGATCCATAACCGTGAAACCGCTATGACAGACAAGCGATCTTACAGCCCGGCCGAATTAAGGCGCCTTACGGGCGGCGTTTCGGTTTCTCCTGTTCTCCCGTTCGAAAGCCCGGCGAAAGAGATAACCCGTTTGAACAACAACCGGGGCCACATTTCGCTGTCCGGCGCACAAAGCAAGTACTCCGTAGTTGTTAAGGAGGGCCAATTCCATCTTACTGAAGAAGGAGAGCATGGTACCCATATCCTGAAACCGGCCATTACCGATTTTGAGAATTGTGCAGACAGCCCGGCCAACGAGTATCTTACCATGCAAATAGCGGAACGCGTGTTCCATATTGAAACCGCCGCCAACGCCCTGTGCTATTTCCAAAACGGAGAGGCCGCTTATATTACCCGCCGTTACGACGTGGCACCCGACGGAACCAAAATCCAGCAGGAGGACTTTGCTTCCCTGGGCGGCATTTCGGCCGACCGGTACGGCGGAGACTATAAGTATACCGCACTTAGCTATGAGGATATCGGCCTGCTGATCATGCGTTTCATTCCCGCCTGGCGGATAGAAATGGTGAAGTTTTTCGACCTTATCCTCTTTAACTTCCTCTTTTCCAACGGAGATGCCCACCTGAAGAACTTCTCTGTTTTGAAAAACCCGGCCGGCGATTATCGGCTGGCGCCTGCATATGATTTAATTGACACGCACCTTCATTTGCCGGGCGACAGCATTTTTGCCCTGCAGAAAGGATTGTTTGCCGACGGCCGAAGCTTCCCGCTGGGTGTGAGCAACAAAAACTTCCGTGATTTTGGCCTGGCTTTGGGCATTCCGGAAAAAACGGTTCGCCACGAATTGGAACGGTTCACGGCCGATTATCCCGAAATCGAGGAAATGGTAACGGCTTCTTTGTTGTCGGAGAATCTTAAGCAAACCTATTACGACCATTATCACTCGCGGCTGGTGTCTTTCCTGAGAGCGTAGTATTATTTACTCATTTTTCGTATTTTTGTATCCCCATGGCAAAAGTAGCAGAAGATACCCCTATGCTCAAGCATTACTTCGAGGTGAAAGCACAACACCCCGAGGCTCTGCTATTGTACAGAGTGGGAGACTTCTACGAGTGCTATTCGGACGACGCCATTACGGCCGTACGGGTCCTGGGCCTGGTTCAGACCAAAAAATCCAACGGAGACAAGGGCCCCGTGGCCATGGCCGGGTTCCCGCACCACGCCCTGGAGAATTACCTCACCAAGCTGGTACGCGCCGGCTTCAAGGTGGCCGTCTGCGACCAGCTGGAAGACCCCAAATTTGCCAAGAAACTGGTCAAGCGCGGCGTAACGGAAATCGTCACCCCCGGCATTTCCTTCGGGGAAAACATGCTGGAAACCAAGGAGAACAACTATCTCTGCGGCCTCACCGTGGAAAAGGACCAGTGCGGCGCCGCCTTCCTGGATGTCTCCACCGGTCAGTTCCAGGTGGCTCAGGGTTCCCTGGATTATATTGCCACCCTCATCGGTTCCCTGAAACCCAAGGAGCTGGTGGTGCAAAGAGGCTACGAGAAGGGCCTCCGGGAGCGCCTGGGAGACATTTTCACCACTTCCATAGACGAGTGGGCCTTTGTATACGATGCCGCCGTAGAGCGCCTCAAGCGCCAGCTGGGGGTAGACAGCCTCAAGGGCTTTGCCGTGGAACCGTACCCGCTGGGCATCTGCAGCGCCGGCGCCCTGCTGGTGTATCTGGAACAGACCCAGCACGCGGGCCTCAAGAACATCTGCACCATTGGCCGAATCGATGAGGCCAAGTTTGTGTGGATGGACAAGTTCACCCTTCGCAATTTGGAAGTTTTCCAAAGTGCGTCGGGGGCCGACGGCGTCTCGCTGGTGCAGACCCTGGACAAGTGCTCCAGCCCCATGGGCGCCCGTATGCTGCGCCAGTGGCTGGCCATGCCCATCATGGACCTCAAGGAGCTGAATGCCCGCTACGATATTGTAGATTACTTTATCCAGAACCCGGACATCCTGCAGGAAACGCAGATAGACCTGGGCAAGCTGGGCGATATGGAGCGCATCCTGGGCCGCATTGCCACCGGCAAGGCCAATCCCCGCGAGGTGATGCAACTGGGCCGCGGGCTCGCCCTTACAGGGCCCATCAAAGCCCGCCTCACCGGCTGCGAAGCCCTGGAGAAACTGATGAAGGGCCTCCGCAACTGCGAAAAGCTGCTCCAGGAAATCCAGCGCGTCATGGATCCGGAACCCGCCATCCAGATTGGCAAGGGCCCCGTGATCGGCGTGGGTGTGGACGCCCAGCTGGACGAACTCCGCGCCCTCTCTTCCGGCGGCAAGGATTACCTTCTGCAAATGCAGCAGCGGGAGGCCGAAAGAACCGGCATCTCCTCGCTCAAAATAGCCTATAACAACGTCTTTGGCTACTATATTGAGGTCCGCAACGCCTACAAGGACCAGGTGCCGCCGGAGTGGATCCGCAAACAGACCCTGGTCAACGCAGAGCGGTATATCACCGAGGAACTCAAGGAATACGAAGAAAAGATTCTTACGGCCGAAGACCGCATCTACGCCATAGAGACCCGCCTGTATGGGGAACTCATAGCCCGCATCCAGCAGCAGATTCCGGACATCCAGTGCAACAGCCGCATTCTGGCCAAGCTGGACGTCCTGGCCGGCTTTGCCGAGCAGGCCGCGGAGCGGGGCTACTGCCGCCCGGACATGAACGAGGGCAAGGCCCTGGATATCAAGGACGGCCGCCATCCCGTGATAGAAACGCTGATGCCGGTAGGAGAGGAATACGTTCCCAACGACGTTTATCTGGACACCGAAAAGCAGCAGATCATCATCCTCACCGGTCCCAACATGGCCGGTAAAAGTGCCCTCCTGCGCCAGACCGCCCTCATTGTGCTCATGGCCCAGGCCGGCTCCTTCGTGCCCGCCCGGGAGGCCCACATCGGCTGGTTTGACAAGCTCTTTACCCGCGTGGGCGCCACGGACAACATCTCCCGCGGAGAGTCCACCTTCATGGTGGAGATGCTGGAGACGGCCATGATCCTCAACAATTTATCGGCCCGCTCCCTGGTATTGCTGGACGAGATTGGCCGCGGAACGTCTACCTACGACGGCATGTCCATCGCCCGCGGCATTGTGGAGTACATCCATGAGTACGGCAAGGGTGCCAAGACGCTCTTTGCCACCCACTATCACGAGCTCAACGACCTGGAAGGCCTGTTCTCGCGCGTAAAGAACTATCACGTAACCGTGAAGGAAGTGGGCAAGGAAGTGCTGTTCCTGCGCAAGATCAAGGAAGGCGGCACGGCCCACAGCTTCGGTATCCACGTGGCCCGCATGGCCGGCATGCCGCAGCCCGTCCTGGAAAGCGCCGAGAGGACCCTCCGCGCCCTGGAAAACAGCGAAAAGCTGGAAGCCATCGGCGCCCTCACGCCCGTCAAGCCCCACCAGACCAAGGCGGGCAAAGTAGAAAAGGACGGCTCCCTGCAACTGTCCATGTTCCAGCTGGACGACCCTCTGCTGGAGTCGCTCAGGGACCGCCTCAAGACCGCCGACCTCAACAACATGACCCCGCTGCAGGCTTTTGACCTGCTGCGAGCCATGAAAGAGGAGTTGGGAATCTAATTACGCTTCAAACACCCAGATAATGGCCTCTTCCATCACCTCTCCGGGACGGAGAACGGTGCTGGGATACTGCGGCCGGTTGGGGGAGTCGGGGCTATGCTGGCACTCGATGGCCACGCCGTCGTAGTCTTCGTACGCACGGGTTTTTCCCTGGGGGCAGCCCTTGAGCCAGTTGCCGGTGTATACCTGCACGGCCGGCTGGGTGGTGAGAACGGTCAGGTGACGGCCGCTCCTGGCCCCCCACAGCTGGGCCGCCTCGGAGAGCTGGCCGGGCATATAGCCGTCAATGAGGAAGCAGTTGTCGTAGCCCTTGCCGTACTTGAGGGCGGGGAAATCGGCCTTTATATCTTGGCCGATGGGCTTGGCCTCTACAAAGTCCATGGGCGTTCCGGCCACATCCTCGGGCTCTCCCAGCGGGATGAGGGTGTCGTCGGTGGGAAGGAACTGGGAGGCGTTGAGCTCCAGCTTGTGGTTCAGGACGCTGCCGGAGGCCTCTCCGTCCAGGTTCAGGTAGACGTGGTTGGTGAGGTTCACTACCGTGGGTTTGTCGGCCTCTGCGGTGAGCACCAGCTTGAGGGAGTTGTCCTCTCCCCAGGTGTAGTGGGCCACGGCCTTGAGGTTGCCGGGATAGCCGGACTCTCCGTCCTCCGAGAAATAGAGGAACTCTACGGCCTCTCCGTCTATACGGCTGTCCCAGACCTGGTTGTGGAAACCCTGGGGGCCGCCGTGCAGGTGGTTGGGACCGTTGTTCACGGGAAGGGTGTATTCTACTCCGTCCAGGGTAAACTTACCCTTGGCAATGCGGTTGGCATAGCGGCCGGGCACCTTGCCGGAGCAGGGGCCGTCTCCCAAATAATCCAGGGGGTTCTTGTAGCCCAGGGCTACGTCTTCCAGCTTGCCGTTTTTGTCCGGTACCACCACGGAGACAATGCCGGCTCCGATATTGGTGAGCTGCACATAGGCACCAGAGGCGTTTTTGAGCGTGTAAAGGAGGATTTCCTTTCCGTCGGGAGCCTGTCCCCAGGATTTTTTGGCGATGGTCATGGGTTATTTCTTTTTGTAAATCACAAATTCAAAGGAGTAGCCGGTTTCCGGATCCGTATGGGTCTCGGAGGTGCTCACACGCTCCCAGACGGCGGGGTCGATCTCCGGGAAGAAGACGTCTGCGTCTGGAAGCACGGTATGGACATGGGTGATATAGAGTTTGTCCATGTCCGGCATGGCGGCCCGGTAGACGGAGGCGCCGCCCATCACAAAGCATTTCTCTGCGCCGGTAGCTTCGGCCTCTTTGTAGGCCTCTTCAAAGGAGTACACGCAGGAGACTTCCGGGATGGGGTCTCCACCCAGGTTGAGCACGATGTTCTTTCTGCCCTTCAGCGGACGGAAAGGCAGGGAGAAATACGTGGTACGGCCCATGATGACCGGAAAACCCTTGGTGGTTTCCTTGAAATATTTGAGGTCTTCCGCAATATGCCAGGGCAACTGGTTCTTGATGCCGATGCCCCAGTTATCGGCAACGGCGACGATTAGGCATTTTTCCATATTATACAGCTACAGGTGCTTTAATGGCAGGCCAAGGATCATAGCCTTCCAGGGTAAAATCTTCGTATTTGAAATCAAACAGGGACTTGACATCCGGGTTCAGGTGCATCCTGGGAAGGGGACGGGGCTCGCGGGAGAGCTGCAGGGCCACCTGCTCAAAATGGTTGCGATAGATGTGGGTGTCTCCGGTGGTATGGATGAACTCTCCGGGCTCCAGCCCGCAGACCTGGGCCAGCATGAGGGTCAGGAGGGCATAGGAGGCAATGTTGAAGGGAACGCCCAGGAACACATCTGCGCTGCGCTGGTACAGCTGACAGGAGAGTTTTCCGTTAGCCACATAGAACTGGAACAGGCAGTGGCAGGGCGGCAGGGCCATCTTGTCCACCTCTCCGGGGTTCCAGGCGCACACCAGCATCCGGCGGGAATCCGGGTTGTTTTTGATGAGGTCGATCACCTGCGACAGCTGGTCTATGGAGCGGCCGTCGGGGGCGGGCCAGGAGCGCCACTGGTGTCCGTACACCGGACCCAGTTCTCCGTTTTCATCGGCCCATTCGTCCCAGATGGTGACGCCGTGCTCCTGCAGGTAACGCACGTTCGTGTTGCCGGAAATGAACCACAGAAGCTCGTAGATAATGGATTTGAGGTGCACCTTCTTGGTGGTGAGGAGGGGGAATCCGTCGGCCAGGTTAAAGCGCATCTGATAACCGAAAACGCTTTGCGTACCGGTTCCGGTGCGGTCTTCCTTCATGGCACCGTTGGTGCGGATATGTCTTAGGAGGTCCAGATACTGTTGCATGTATGCAAACTTACGCAAAAAACATTATCTTTGCAAGCTGTGAAAACCAAAAGAGAAAACTTCGGCGGCCGCATGGCCGTCATCGCCGCTTTTGCCGGTAGCGCCATCGGGCTGGGAAACATCTGGAGATTCCCCTACCTGGTGGGAGAAAACGGGGGCGCCGCCTTCATCCTCATCTACATTGCCTTTACCCTCATCCTGTCGCTGCCCATCTTTCTGGCCGAAAGTGTCATCGGGCGCAGCAGCCAGGCCAACTGCCGGGCTGCCGTGGGCTTTCTGGTGCCCGGCCGGGTGGGACAGATGTTCGGCCTGCTGATGGTGTTTACCCCGCTTTGGGTTGTGTCCTACTATTCCGTGGTGGGCGGCTGGAGCATAGACTATCTGGTACAGGCCTGCTGCCTGGATTTTGTGCACGCGACGCCGGATCAGCTGGCCGGAGGCTTTGAGCGCTTCATTGCCCGGCCCTGGCTTCCCATCCTCTTTCACCTGGTCTTTATGGGCATTACCGTAGCGGTGGTGGCCTTTGGGGTCAAGGACGGCATCGAGAAGTTCTGCAAATGGAGCATTCCCACGCTGTTTGTACTCATCGTGTTCCTGGTGGTGTATTCGCTTACGCTGCCCGGCTCATTCAAGGGCGTGGAATACCTGCTCAAGCCGGACTTTTCCAAAGTGACGGCCCATACTTTCATCGATGCGCTGGGGCAGTCGTTCTTCTCCCTGTCCCTGGGAACCGGCATCGTCATCACCTACTCTTCCTATGTGAAAAAGAACGAGAACCTGGTGGTGGCCGGCGTGGGAACGGCCGTGAGCGACCTTCTGTTTGCCTTGCTGGCGGGCTTTGCCATCCTTCCGGCGGTGTTTTCGGCCGGGATTGAGCCCGGTGCGGGTCCTACCCTCATCTTTGACACCCTGCCCTATATCTTCTCCAGCCTGGCACAGCACGCCCCCATCCTGAGCACCGTCGCCTCCATCCTGTTCTTCCTGGCCATCTTCATTGCGGCCCTCACCTCCTCCATTTCCCTCCTGGAAGTGGGCGTGGCTTACCTGACGGAAGAGCGGGGATTCAAGCGGGGCTGGGCCTGCGTCCTGCTGTTTGTGCTCTGCGGCGCCTTCGGCACCCTCTGCAGCCTTTCCTTCGGCCCGCTTTCGCAGGTAAAACTGTTTGGCCTCAACCTCTTTGACTTTGCCGACAGCACCGCCTCCAATGTCCTGATGGTACTGGGCAGCCTTATTTCCGTGGTCCTGGCCGGCTGGGTGATGCCTCGCAAGGCTCTCTTCCATGAACTCACCAACGGCGGCGTCCTGCGCAAGAACGCCCGCCTGTTCCCGCTGATCCTGTTCCTGCTTCGCTATGTCGCTCCCATCGGCATCCTGATGCTCGTCCTTTCCTCTGTCCTCTGATGAAAAAACGTGAGCACTTTGGCAGCCGGTTTGCCGTAATCATGGCCATGGCGGGCAGCGCCGTGGGCCTGGGCAATATCTGGCGTTTCCCCTATATCATGGGCGAGTACGGAGGCGCCGCCTTCATCCTGGTATACTTTGCCGCCAGCGTGATCCTGGCTCTTCCCATCTTTTACGCCGAGTCCATCATCGGCCGGCGTGCCCGTACGGACACCTTTGGCGCCATGAACAAGCTGGCTCCGGGAACGGCCTGGCGCTGGGCGGGCCTCCTCACCATCCTGACGCCACTGCTCGTCCTTTGCTACTATTCGGTGGTGGGTGGCTGGAGCGTGGAGTACCTGTTCAAATCGCTCTCCTTCAGCTTTACCGAAGTGCCGGCCGAAGAGATACCGAATTTCTTCCAGCGCTTCATCTCCTCTTCCTGGCAGCCCATCTTTGTGCATACCGCCTTCATGGCCCTGGTGGCCGGCATTGTGCTGGGCGGTGTCAAAGACGGCATCGAGAAGTTCTCCAAGGTGGCCATGCCCGCTCTGTTTATACTCATTCTGGTGATTCTGGCCTATTCCCTTACGCTGCCCGGTTCGTTCAAGGGCGTAGAGTACCTGATTAAACCCGATTTCTCGCGCCTCACGGCCGGTGCCTGCGCCGCCGCCCTGGGACAGGCCTTCTTCTCCCTGTCGCTGGGCGTAGGAACCATCCTGACTTATTCCTCTTACGTCAAGAAAGAGGAGAACCTCTTTATTTCCGGAGTAGGAACCGCGGCCAGCGACCTGGCCTTTGCCCTCATCGCGGGCTTTGCCGTGATGCCGGCCGTCTTTGCCGCCGGTCTGCAACCGGGCGCCGGTCCGGGACTGGTCTTTGAGACCCTGCCGTACATTTTCAACAAGATGGGAGAAGGGCTGCCGCTGCTGAGTACCCTTACCTCGTCCATCTTCTTTGTGGCCATCCTGGCGGCCGCCCTCACATCGGCCATCTCCATGCTGGAGGTGGGCGTGGCCTTCCTGACGGACGAAAGGGGGATGAAGCGCCGCAGCGCCACCCTGCTGCTGGCTTTCCTCTGCTGGGGCGTGGGCATCCTTTGCAGCCTTTCCTTTGGCTCGCTCAAAGGCACTACCATCCTGGGGCTCACCTTCTTTGATTTCCTGGACCACCTGTGCTCCGACTGGCTCATGCCGCTGGGCGGCTTCCTGTTCACCGTTTTTGTGGGGTGGCAAATGTCCAAGGCCGATGTCCGGGACGAGTTCACCAACGGCGGCACCAAGAACGTGCGCCTCTTTGGTGTAGTGTATTTTCTGATGCGTTATCTGGCCCCGGTGGGCATTGTGGTGATTTTCCTCACCAACCTGTTCCTTTAGAGCGTCTCCAGGATTTCCAGGGCCCATTGGGCCGGGGCGTCCTTGAGAACCACTGTCTTGTCCTTGTCCAGCAGGTACAGGGACGGAACGGCGCGCACGGCATAGATGCGGTCCGTGCGGATGGTAAAGGTGGGATCGTAGCCATTGATCCAGGCCGAAGGATAGCTGTCCCGGCGTTCTTTCCACAGGTCTATGTCCTCGTCAATGTACACGTCCACCACTTTGAGGCGGCCGGAGTTGATGAGGTTGGAAATCTGCACCGATGCGCCCATGTCTTCCATAATTTCCCGGCAGGCCTTGCAGTCCGGGTTGCCAAAGATGAGAAGCAGCCATTCGGCCTGGATGCCGTAGAGGGTTCTGGTGCGGCCGGCGGTGTCCACAAAGCGGAAATCGGCTGCGGGCGTGCCCGTTCGGTTGAGGGAGCACACCTGCTTTTCCCAGGCGTACTGGCTCTTTTCCTCGTCCGGCACCAGCTCTGAGCTGGCCATGCGGGATACGAAAGGCAGATAAAGGTCCTCGCTCCGGACCGGGGAGTTGGGGTCATAGAAATAGCGGGAAAGGAGGGCCGATGTCCGGGCAAACACATTACCCTCCGGCTGGGCCTTCTGGAAGGCCTCCAGGCGGTTATACACCGTCTCCATGGCCGCCTGGCCGTCCGGGAGCTGCAGCTGCTGGAGAATGGAGGCAAAAAGACCCACCTGCTGCTCCAGCTTTTCGTCCGGCACACCGTTCACCGTCACGGAGTCACAGAGATAGAGCTTGTCCGGCTGCGTAAACCGGTCCCAGAAATGCTGCGCAATCCAGGTGGCCCGCTCGTGCGGCTCGGTAATCATTACGGGCACTTCGGCCATGGGAAACTCTCGGGTGGCGGGCGCCGCCGGTGCCGCCTTCTTCCTGGTGCCGCAAGACAGCGCCACGCAAACCAGGAGCAAGATGCCTAATCGTCTGTTCATAACTACGCAAAATTACGGTTTTTTCGTTATTTTTGCACAGTTTATGCGTAAGTTTGCTCTCAGTTTGCTGCTGCTTCTGGCCGGTGCCTTCGGCCTGCGGGCTCAGTTTTACTCGCCGGGGACGGATCCCGGGCGCTTGCGCTGGTACACCATGGAAAGCCCCTATTACCGCGTTATCTACCCGGAGGGGGCCGATTCCCTGGCCCGCAGCTACCTGCGTCTGATGGAGCAGTTCCGAGAGCCCGTTGGCCGAAGTATCAACTATACGCCGCAAAACGCCCGCTGGGGAAAACAGTTTCCCATTGTACTGCATACGCACCATCTGACCTCCAACGGATCGGTGGCCTTTGCGCCCACCCGGATGGATTTCTATACCACGCCGGAATTCCGTGCTCCCAATCCCACCTCCTGGGCCATCGAACTGGCCTCCCACGAGCCCCGTCACCAGGCCCAGCTGGAGAAAATTGAGAGCGCCGGACTCTTCAAGGGGCTAACCTATGTGATCGGCCAGGGTTCCGCCCCGCTGGGCTGGATCCTTTATCTGGCCGCTATCCGTGGAGAAGGCGATGCCGTGGCCGTGGAAACGGGCCTGGTCCCCGGCACCCGTGCCCGCACGGCCGACTTCCTCAACTACATGCAGGTGGCCTTTGACCAGGGAGACTGGAGAAGCCTTACCCGCTGGAGCAAGGGTTCCTATAAGCACTACACGCCGGACTATTACAAGGCCGGCTACATGCTCATGGGGGGTATGCGGTACCTCTATTCGGCCCCCCTGTTTACCGCAGAAGGCATGGAGAAGGCCCTCAATAATCCCCTGCTGATTGCGCCTTATGACTATAGCAAGGTTATCCGGAAGCTCTCCGGCAAATTCCCCGCCGACGCTTTCAAGGACATCATGCACACCTTCAACGACGTCTGGCAGGCCGATGCCGCCGCCCGCGCCCCCTTCATCGATTTGGGAGAGCCCGTCACGCCGACCGAGAGTTTCCCCCTCAACTACTCCTCGCCCGTGTGGGCCGATGGAACCCTTTACGCCCTGAGGGAGGGCTATCTGCGGACCTCCGAGCTGGTGAGCATCCGGAACGGCCGCATCCGCAAGGAAAGGACCTTCTCTTCGCAGACCTCACGTCTGACTTACGACCCCGTCCGGGGACGCATCTACTGGACGGAAATCATCCCCCATATCCGCTGGAGCCTGGATGGTACTTCGGCTGTCCGCTATCTGGATTTGAAGACGCGGCGCACGCGGGACCTGGCTCCTGGGCAGCGCTATTTCAACCCGTCGCCATCGCCGGACGGAAGCCGGGTGGCCGTGGTGGAATCGGCCGTTACCGGAGAGACGTACGCGGTGGTCTTATCGGCCGATGACGGCTCGGTCCTGCAGCGGCAGATGGCCCCGGAAGGGATCCAGCTCACGGAAAGCGCCTGGGTTGGGGAAGAACTTTACTTCCTGGGGCTGAGTCAGGAGGGTTTCGGCCTTTATAAGGCCTTTGAAGGATGGGTAAAGCTGCTGGCCCCTACGCACCAGAAGGTGGTGAACCTGGAGAGCGCAGACGGCTGCCTGGAGTGGGTCTCGGACCGCACCGGCGTGAACGAACGCTACCGCTTTAACCCGGCCGACGGAAAGCTGCTCCAGCTGACCAGCACCCGCTACGGCGCCACGGATTTCCGCGAAGTGGGGGATACGCTGTACTGCGTTTCCCAGACCCTGGACGGAAAGTTGATCTTCTCCGTTCCTTCGGCGTCCCAGAAGCCCCGGGAGGTCCGGTACGAAGATCTCCATACCTATACCATTGAAGATGCCATTACGGCGCAGGAACAGGCGCTGGGTCCCGGACCGGATTTCTCCCAGGAGGTCCCCCTATCGGCCCCCAAGCGCTATTACAAGCTGCGTCATCCGCTGAGGTTGCACACCTGGGCGCCCCTGTACGCCGATGCCGACGCCATCATGAACGGCTCTTTCGAGTTTAGCTACCAGAACGTTTCTCCGGGCGTCACGGGCTTTTTCCAGAATACCCTGGGGACGTTTTCCGGCCAGCTGGGCGCGGCCATCCACCCGGATCCCGACAATGACGAGAGCTGGCGCGGCGCGTTCCACGCCATGGCCACCTATAACGGCCGTTATCCGGTCTTTGAGGTGAAGGTGGATGTGGGTGACCGCCGGGCCCGCCAGTACAATTATACGGAGATGTACCGGGGAGACAAGATGGGTCGCCTCTATACCAGCAGCCTCCGCGACAGACCGCTTTTCAACGGCACTTTCCGGGCCTATGTTCCGCTCGCTTCCCGCAAGGGCGGCATCCTGTATGGCTTTATCCCGCAGTTCAAGTATACCTTCTCCAATAACGTTTACTGCCTCACGCCGGTCAAGTATGAATCCAATACAGCGGTGGAAGGTTTGATGCCCGTGTTGCAGTTCAAAGGCAGCGGAGTGCCCCAGAATGTGTTTATGCAGCAGATCGGGGTGTCGGCCCGCGGTTATGTAATGCTGCCCACGGCCAAGTCCAGCACCTATCCCCGGTGGGGTATCGGCCTGGAAGGGGGTGTGAGCCTGCGCCCGTTTACCCTGACGCATTTCCGCCCGGTGGTGTATGGCTATACTTATGCTTATCTCCCCGGCCTGTGGCGTACGCAGGGCCTCAAGCTAACCGGTACCCTTCAGCACCAGCTGGGGGATGCCCTGTTTGGCGATATCAGCGTGGCGGTGCTTCCGCGCGGATTCAACGCTTCGGCCAACAGCTATATCTCCAACAATTACCGCACGCAGTGGCGCATTACGGCCGATTATGCCATCCCCATCTATGTGGGAGACCTGGCCGTTCCGGCTCTGGGTTATATCCGCTACTTCCAGCTTTCACCCCACGGAGACTTCACGGGGCTGGGCAAAAAGGACTTCCTGTGGAGCGCCGGAGCCGATCTGGTGGCCAATATGGGAGAAATCTTCTTCCTCTCCACCAACACCACCCTGGGCGTCTCTTTCTCCTGGCTGGGAGGGTCCGTATACGAAAACACCGAGCAGAAAAAGCCCTACTCGGTGTCGCTAATCCTATCGTTCGATTTTTAGCGGAAGAATTGTTCTATCCAGTCCTGGTTGACTTCGGCGAAGCCTTCGGCGGGCTTCACTGCGGGGTTGCGCGCCAGGATACCGCGGGCGTCTTCGTAGACATTGAATCCCACGTTGACCAGCTGCATCTGGCCGTTTAGCGGCAGCGCCAGCACCAGGTCGTTATCGGCCCCTTCCAGGCGCAAGAAGCGCAGGGGAGCCTGGGCGGCCTCGGGGTTTTTGGCCGCCATTTCCTGGCGGGTGACCCATTTGCACATTTCCAGCACGGTGTCTTCCAGGTTGGCGTCCCGGATGTTGACCTTCTCGATGAGGTCTCCCACTTCCCTTACGCGGCGCAGCGTGTACCCGTCCAGCTCTTTAACGGCCTCTTCCACGGCTTTTGGCGGCATTTCTTCCCCAGGGAGAAGCCAGACCATCAGTTTGGTGTCCGGGTCGTGATAGAGGGTCTGATAACGGGCCAGATTGCGATGGCCGCAGTAGGGACACTCCCATACAAAGAGCGAGCCGTCCTTGACCCGGGCTTTCAAGTCCGGGTCCTGGCCCACGTTGATGCTCTGGAGGAGTTCAACCTCCGTGGGTTTGTGACAGTGGCTACAGTTTGCGAGCGCCATCGCTGATGACTACGTTGTAAATCTTGGGGGCGTGGCCGAATTTCTCCGTGAACTTCTCGGTGGCCGTTTTGATGAAGGCGTCGTACAGCTCATCCTTGACCAGGTTGATGGTGCAGCCGCCAAAGCCGCCGCCCATGACGCGGGAGCCGGTGACGTCGCACTTGCGGGCCAGCTTGTTGAGGAAGTCCAGTTCTTCGCAGGACACCTCGTACAGGCGGCTCAGGCCGAAGTGGGTCTGGTACATCATCTCGCCCACGGTCTCGTAGTCGTCCCTTTCCAGGGCGTCGCAGACGTCCAGCACGCGCTGAACCTCACCGATGACATATTCGGCCCTCAGGAAGTCCTCCTGGGAGATCTGGTCGCGGACCTCGTCCAGCCAGACGCGCTTGGCATCCGAGAGGAAGTCCACCTCCGGATGGTTCTTCTTGATGGCGGCGGCGGCCTTCTCGCAAGATTCGCGGCGCTTGTTGTACGCGCTGCTGGCCAGTTCGTGCTTTACGCAAGTATCCAGGAGCACCAGCTTGTAACCCTTGGGGTGGAAGGGGAAGTACTTGTACTCGCCGGTTTTGCAGTTGAGACGCATCAGGGAGCCTTCCTTGCCAAAGATGGAGGCAAACTGGTCCATGATGCCGCACTTGACGCCGCAGTAGTTATGCTCCGTGCTCTGGCCGATCTTGGCCAGTTCGAATTTCTCGATTCCGTTGCCGTTGATCTCGTTGATGGCAAAGGCAAACACGCTTTCCAGGGCAGCCGATGAGCTGAGGCCGGCTCCCAGCGGGACGTCTCCGGCGAACACGGCGTTGAAGCCCTTCACCTTGCCGCCGCGCTTGATCGTTTCCCGGCATACACCAAAGATGTAGCGGGCCCACTGCTGTGCGGGCTTGTCCTCTTCCCGGAGGCCGAACTCCACGTACTCGTCAAAGTCGATGGAGAACACTTTCACCTTGTCGGTTCCGTTGGGCTCGATGGCCGCCATAATGCCAAAATTAATGGCGCCGGGGAACACGTAACCGCCATTGTAGTCCGTATGCTCACCAATGAGGTTGATACGGCCCGAGGACATATACAACGTACCCTCCGTTGCAAAAAGAGACTTGAACTTTTCCTGGATTTTCTGTTTCATATCTAGTGTTATTTACGATGTCAATCGTACAAATATACGGAATTTTTCAAATACCCGTTAAAACCGGTCGTTCTCCAGCACAACATAAATAAATATATTTATTTGAGGAAAAACGATGCAAAAAGTATTTCTGTTTCTGATGATAGGTTCCAAAAACATCGTTTATCTTTGGGCATGAACGTTTTAGCTATCATCGGGGCTTCGCTTTTGCTGGCCCTTTCGCCCCCTTCAGACTCTCTTCGGGTCATGTTCTGGAACCTCGAAAACTTCTTCGATTACAAGAACGACTCCCTCAGCACCTCGGACCAGGAATTCTCGGCCCGGGGAGACCGTCGCTGGACCAAAAAACGGTTCCAGACCAAGTGCAATACCATTGCAAAGGGCATCCTCTGGGCCGGGTCGCAGGAAGGCGGACTTCCGGACGCCATCGGCCTGGCCGAAGTGGAGAATGCCTTCGCCCTCAGATGCCTGCTCCAGCAGACGGCCCTCCGCAAGCTGGACTATCAGATCGTGCACTTTGAATCGCCAGACCCCCGCGGGATAGACGTTGCGCTTCTGTATCGCCGCAGCAGGCTGAAACTGCTGGACGCCAGGCCTTGCCATCTCTTCGGCCCGGATTCGGCCATCATGGCCACGCGGGACATCCTCCTGGCGCGTTTTCAAAGGGCCGAGGGGCAGGAAATCGCCCTGCTGGTCAACCATCATCCCTCCAAATACGGAGGCTTGCTGGAATCGGAGCCGCGGCGGCGAGTGGCGGTAGAAAGGCTTCGTTTCCTGGCCGATTCCCTGAAGGCTCTTGGGGGTCAGGACCTTGTGGCTATGGGGGACTTCAACGATACGCCGGCCAATCCCGTCTATGAACTCCTGGAGCCCACGCTCCATAACCTGGCAACCCCTTTGCACCAAAAAAGCGAAGGCACCATCAAGTACGATGGTGCCTGGGAACTGATCGATTTGTTTTTTGTGTCGGACGAGCTTGAAACATCGGCCATGAAGATTCTCCGAATCCCCTTCCTGATGACCAAAGACGGCAGCCACGCCGGCACCAAACCCTTAAGAACCTATTCCGGACCCCGATATCTGGGCGGTGTCTCGGACCACTGTCCTATCTGGTTAAACGTTAAATAGGAAATGCATTATATCGCCGTCCTGGACGACGTAGTCTTTGCCTTCGATGCCCATTTTGCCAGCGGCGCGGACGGCGGCTTCGGTCTTGTACTGGACAAAGTCTTCGTACTTGATCACTTCGGCCCGGATGAAGCCGCGTTCAAAGTCCGTGTGGATGACACCGGCGGCGCGGGGGGCTTTGTCCCCGGCCACGATGGTCCAGGCGCGGCATTCGTCGGCTCCGGCGGTGAAGAAGGTGCGGAGGCCCAGAAGGCTGTAGGCGCCCTGGATCAGGCGCACGACGCCGGACTCGGACAGGCCCATCTCTTCCAGGAACATCTGGCGATCGTCGTAGTCTTCGATCTCGGCTATTTCGGCCTCGGTCTTGGCGGCGATGACCAGGATCTCGGCGTTCTCGGCGGCTACGGCGGCGCGGACGGCCTCCACGTAAGCGTTGCCGGTGGCGGCAGAGCCCTCGTCCACGTTGCACACGTACATCACGGGCTTGTTGGTAAGGAGATAGAGGTCTTTGGCCATCTGCTCTTCCTCGGCGTTCTCCGGAACCACGGTGCGGCAGCATTCTCCCTTCAGCAGGGCCTCGCGGTAACGGAGCAGCAGGGCCAGCAGTTTCTTGGCCTCCTTGTCTCCGCCGGTGGTGGCTTGCTTTTCCACCTTCTTGATGCGGTTTTCGACGGTTTCCAGGTCTTTGATCTGGAGTTCGGTATCTACCACCTCTTTGTCGCGGACGGGGTCTACAGAGCCGTCTACGTGCACGATATTGCCATCGTCAAAGCAGCGCAGCACATGCAGGATGGCGTCGCATTCGCGGATGTTGGCCAGGAACTGGTTGCCCAGGCCCTCGCCTTTGGAGGCGCCCTTCACCAGACCTGCGATGTCCACGATTTCCACCGTGGCGGGAATGGTGCGTTTGGGCTGACAAATCTCCGTGAGTACTTCCAGGCGCTTGTCGGGCACATTGGTGGAACCCACGTTGGGATCGATGGTGCAAAAAGGGAAGTTGGCGCTCTGGGCTTTACCGGAGCTCACGCAATTAAACAAAGTAGACTTGCCCACGTTGGGCAAGCCTACGATTCCACACTTTAAAGACATAAAGTCATCAGTTTCTATTAATAGAAGCGGGCGCGATTATCCTTAACCGTCTTGTCCATCATGATGGGAAGGATCATCTGGTCGTAGTAGGAGGCGAAACGGGCCTGGGCGGCCTTGGCGTCGTCCTCGGTGTAGTAGGAACCCATGTCACGACCATTTACCTGGAACACATAAGCGCCCATCAGGCCGGCTACGGGACCGCTCAGCTTGCCTTCCTTGGCAGCAGCCACGGCGCCGATGAAAGCGGGCTCGGTGGTGGGGGCCGAAGAGGTGGAGAAGGTGACGTCGGTCAGGCTGGAAACAGGGGTGCCCACTTTCTCGGACACGGCCTCCAGGGTGGAGAGACCCTCGATCTGGGCGGCCACATCCTGGGCGTGCTTCTGGGCGTACTTGTTACGGTATACCTCGGAGCGGATGCTTTCGTAAACATCGTTCAGAGGAGCGATACCCTCTTTGTGAGCCTTTTCAACGGCCACCACAAAGTAGTACTTGTTGTCCACGGGGATCACGTCGGAAACCTTTCCGGGCTTGTTATCGAAGGCCCAGCGGGTGACTTCCTTGGCGTGGGAGATGGAGCCGTAGGTGTCCGTAGCTTCGGTGATGTTGAGGCTGCGGGCGTAGGTGCCGGTGGTGTCACAGACGGTCTTGAAGTTCTCCAGCTTGCCCTGGGAACGGACAGCCAGCAGACGGGCCTGCTCGGAGATGGCGCGCTCGGTCTCCTTGGAGATGGAGGCTTCCTTCTCAAAGATGGCAACCTTCTTCTTGGCCACGGGAGCGGTGGCTTTCACCACTTCCACCACGTGGGTGCCATACTGGGTGTTCAGGATGAAGGGAACGCCCACCTTGGCTTCCAGAACGGGCTCGAAGCCCTTGATCATGATATTCTTGGTCATCCAACCGAGGTTACCCATCTCACCGTCCTGGGCGTTGCCCTTGTCGGCGGAATAGAGGGTGGCCAGGGTGGAGAAGTTGTTCTTCTTCACTACGCCCAGGAGGCTGTCGGCCTGCTGCTTGGCGTTTTCACCCACCAGCATGATGTGGCGGACATACACGGAATCCGGGAGGGAAGCGCTTTCCAGGATGCGGGCGGCATAGAAGGTTTCGCCGGACTGGTAGACCGGGGAAACACCCTCTTTGTTGGCGCTTACGAAAGCATCCACATCTGCGTTGACGGTGCGGAGTTCGCCGGCCTTGTACCAGGCGTCATCGTACTTGCGGTCAGAGTTCTTCTGGAGGAAGGTACGGACGTTCTCGGTGGTGGCGAATTCGTCGTACAGGCCTACGAACTTGGCGTTGCTGTTGGCAATGTCTTCCTGGGAAGGCTTGAGTTCATAGACGGCGTAGCGGATGTCGCGGTTGGCTACCTGACGGAAGCTTTCCTTGTGGTCGTTATAGTATTTCTCAACCTCGGACTTGGACACCACAACGGTGGAATCCTCCGGGAAATAGGTGCCGAGAGCCAGCACGAAGTCCACGTTGGCGGTGGTGTTGTTTTCCTCGATGGCGCGCTTGCGCTCCAGGGCGTTCACATAAGTACCGGCGTTGAACAGGCCGATGTATTTCTCGTTGAAACGGTTGGAGCGGACGGCGTTCTGGAGGTAGTCGCGGATCTGGCGATAGACATCGCTGCTCTCAGCGCCTTCCATGAGCTCGCGGACGCGGTCGGTGGAGAAGTTGCCGTCCTCGTCGTAGAAGCCGTAGAAGCTGGACACAACCGGGGAGATGTTCTCGCCCACAAACATGTCAATCTGCTCCTGCTGACCCACGTGGATGCCGGCCTTCTCGATGGTAGGAACCACCAGATAGCGGTCCACCAGGGTCTGCCAGGTCATTTCACGCAGCTGCTTCTGGTCTTCGTCGGAAGAAGAGGTGGTGCCGGAAATCATTTTGCGCACCTCGTCCATTTCACGGACCTCGCTGTCAAACTGCAGGTAAGAGATAGATTTCCCATTGATTTTGCCGACATCGTTCTTGGAAGAAGTAGACTGGACGGTCTGGATGATGTCGGACGGGTTCACAAGGAAGAGTAAAAGACCGAAGGCAATGATGAGGGATGCACCAATGCCAAACTTAGTTCTGATGGTCTCAAGAGCTGCCATTTTGTTATTATTTTTGTATTATTTCCTTATTTTTCCTCTGCCCTACCCAAACAGGTAAGCATAAGGGCTGCAAAGTTACTAATTTTCTTCTAAATACCACTATTTTTTTAACAACGGGCCGATAAAATTCACGGAGTCTATGACTACGCGGGTGCTGTCGTTTTCGATGATGAACTCATTGTCGAAAGGTTTGAGCAGAATGGCGTTGCGGGCCATTTCGTCCGAGCGCATCCCGTATCCCTGCATATGACCGGAGGGAGAATACATCTTTACGTAGCAGTCGGTCCAGATTTCCTTGGCGGCGCCGTCCCAGTAAAGGGTGTCGGTTTCCATGGTCTCCATCTTCACGATGTTCTTGACCACCACGTTTCCAAAGGCGCTCCAGAGCTCCCCTTTTCCGCGGTGGTTCTTGTCGTGGCGGGCCTGCCGGGCCACAATGGTGGTTTCCAGCAACCCTTCCTCCGAATAACCGTAAATCCGGATACCCTTGGGGAAGAGGTCAAAAGCCACGGTATCGTGCTCGTAAACCTCCATCCTGGGCGATTCTACGCGCATCGTGAGCCTTCCGTTCTCCGTTCGTACAAAGAACATGTCGTCCACCGTCTGGAGGGGCGTCTGGTCCAGGTCCAGTTTCTCGGCTTCGGTCAGGTTTCCCTTGCAGGAATAAACGACGAAAGCAAGCGCCAGAGCGCTTGCTATCATCTTCAGTATGTTGCGAGAGTTCACTAGCGGCCGCTGACACGCACCGTGGTGAAGGCGGACAGACCGCCGCAGGATACGGTGTAGGACTGACCTGCGCTGAGGTCGTACATGAAGATCTCGGAGGCTTCCGGATAGTAGCGGCTCACGGAAGAGATGCTGGAGGCAGCGTCTTCGGCGAGGGAAGCGTCGGCGGTACGGGCCTTCTGATAGTAGTCCGTAGCGGCCCAGTAGCGGGCGTACTTGTCCACATCACCGGAGCAAGGGGCGGAAGCCCACAGGTTGCCCAGGATCATGTAAGCCTTACCGGCATAGCCGTAGTCCATATCGACAGCCTTTTTGGCGCACTCATTGGCCTTGCTGCGCATGTTGTTCTTGTAAGCGAAGGCGGCGAGCTCATAGTAGTACTGAGCGTCGGTGGCTTCGTCGGACTCGTCGGAGGCGATGGCCTCTTCCAGGTAGCGGCAGGCATCTGCCACGTTGTCACGGGCGGCGTTCAGACGGTACAGACCGTAGGCGCTACGATAGGAAGGATCCAGCTTGTACATGGCGGTCACAGCCTTGAGATAGAGGTCGTTAGAGGCGCAGTCGTCGGCCGAATTCATGAGCTTCACAATGTTGGAAACCAGGGCCAGGTTGTCGGGATCGGCCTCAAAGCGAGGGCCGAAGATGGCGAGGAGGTTCTCGCAGGAAGCGACCTTGCTCTCTGCAAAGATGGACTCGATGGCGGCCTTTACCTTGGCCAGGTCTTCCTTCTCGGCGTCGTTCTTGGGGGTAGCAGCCTCGATGTTGGCGGTTACCTTGTCGTAGGTGGCGATCACGTCGTCGGCGCTGAGCTTGTTCTCACGATACAGGCCGATGGCAGCCTGGAGCAGGTTCACCTGCAGGGGGCCGTTGGCCTGAGGGCCCAGCTCGTCAACAATCTCTCCGAGGTTCTTGTAGGCAAACTCGGGGTCGTTGCTACGATAGTTGATGATATGCTGTCCCTTGTTATTCAAGATATCCACGCGCTTTTTGGGGTAGGCAGCCATACGTTGATCCTGGAGGGTGAGGATGGTGTCTACAATGGCGCTCCGGGCGGCAGCATCCTTGGTCTGGTTGTACAGACGGGTCATGAGGGTGGTACCGTGGATGAACATATTCTGGGAGGCCGTAGCAGGGCACACGGCATAAGCCTTACGCCAGTTGGGCAGGGCAGAGTCGTAGTTCTTCTGCTTGTAATACTCCTGATAGTAGTTCAGGTAGAGCACGCAGTCCGCGCTGTCTTTGCCGTGACCAAAACGGGAGCCACCCTGTGCAAAGGCGTTCTGACCGGAAAAAACGGCCATGGCGGCGAAGAAAATCAGAGCTAATTTTTTCATATCAACTGTTTTTTAAATTTTGTCTATTCTCAATCCCCGTGCCAGACCTATTGATAGGCACGTTTTTGGAACCAGATGTCAAAGATATTGAATCCGACGCTAAAACCAAAATAATTCTCTTTAACCTGGGAGGTGGCCAGACCGCGTCTGCCAAACTCCAAACCCACGCTGAGGCCATTGTACCAGCGGAAAACGGGCAGCGTCATACCCATGGTAACGCCCAGGGAATTGACGTGGGCTCCGTCTACCGTATAATAGGACTGGTCATAGTACGCACCTACACGGTACGTGCAGCGACGGAGGAAATAACGGATATCGTTTCTGTTGGGAGTAAACTCCACGCCAGCCTTGAAGGACTGCCCCACCGACGTACCAAACACCACGTCTCCTACGTTGGAGAAGCCTTTGACCTGATCCATCTTGCTGTTGCTCCAGTTGCTGCGGGTGTAGTCAAACTCTGCCAGGAAGCTGTCTCCCTTGCGGTAGCTGATACCTACTCCCAGTTCGTCTCCCATGCGGAGGCCGGCCTGGTTAAGGTCTGTGGTGGTGGTTTCCCGGTAGTAGCTTCCCAGCTCGCGGTAATGGACGCTGTGGCCCCGCATGGCGGAAGAAAGCTTATAGGTGGCACCTACCGTGATATAGGAACCCACGGCGATGGGCTGCTCATATTGAAGGCCGAATTTGGCGGAGATGCTGTTTACCTGCAGGGAGTCTCCGGAAACCACGGAACGGTAGGAATCGTCTCCGAACGAGATACCCGAAGTCTTGGCCACGTTTCCAAACATGTAATTGAACTGGGCACCCACCGAGAGGCGGTTCCAGAACGTAGCGGCGGCAGCGGCAAAGATCTGATACGTACCACCCTTACCGACGGTGGTGAACACGCGTTCCTGCGTGTAGACATCCATTTCCCGGTAGGAGATGTTGTAGCCCACGTCGCTCAGAGGGGTCAGGCCCACCATAAAGGCCGTGTGGCGCCACATGGGGAAGGAAATGGCTATATCGTCTATGTTGAAAACGGTATTGAAGCCCTTCTTGTCTCCCTCCTTGAACAGCGACATGCGGCCGTTCAGGCCCATATCGGCCATAAAGGAGAGGGAATCGCGGGCGGTCATGGACGCCGGATTGAGAATGTTGATATAGCGATTGTTGCGGGCTGCAATTCCTACTCCTCCCATTCCACGGTTCCAGGTGGTACCAATCTGGTGCTGCTGACCCAGACCAAAAACGGAATAAGGAGAGAAACCATTTACGGTTCCGTCCGTCTGAGCCCGCAAGGACCCGGCCGTCAACACCAGCACAGCCAGTGCAATGAAACTATTTCTCATTCTTACGAACATACTCTTCTGCCATTAACGCCAACCCCATCAAAACGAGGTTACAAATTACAAATATGGAACTTTTCATCCGTTTTGCAAAATAATTCGCGTCGCCGCCGGTGAATACCACCACGTTTTGCGGATGAAGGTTCAGGTAGCCCTCCATTTCAAATATAATGCCTGAAACCACTCCGCTTTCTATGGAACCCCTCTCGGAAAGGCCCACCAGCTCCGGATTTTCCGGGCTGTCCACCAGGGGAAGGGAGCGGGAATAGCGGCTCAAAGCCTTGAAGCGGGTGCGGAAACCCAGGGAGATGTTACCCCCGGTGTAAAGCCCCTCTTCTGACGTAAAATCAATGGAAAGCGTGGTACCAAAGTCCACGATGGTGCAGCCTTTTCCCTTGAACAGATACCGGGCGGCCACGATGGCGGCGGCACGGTCGTAGGAAAGGTGGGCGGGAAGCCCGTAGAAAAGGAGTTTTTCCCGGTGATCCGGGTCCAGCAGGAGCAGCTTTTCACACTCCTTTTCCAACAGTCCACGCTCCTGGTCCGGGAGAGGGAACACGGAAGAGACCACCATCACGGAAGGCTTTTCCCTCTGGGTGAGAGAGAGAATGAATTCCAAATACTTCTCTCCCTGGTAGCGGAAAGTCTTTCCAAGGGTGGTTCCCTGGGCCCAGGCGGCCTTGAGAGCGGTGTTTCCTATTTCTATGAGCAGGTTGGACATAGCCCGCAAATTTACCAATTATTGGAGTTTTTTCAAAATATGAAGGGCCGATGAGAGGGTATTCACCCCGCGGGAAACCGTGCGCAGCTTGCCGCCGTCCTGGTTGAACTTGAAAAGGGTGGGGTTCTCGTTCACGCGGGAAAGGATGGTCTCGAAACGCTTGGACTTGTAGTAGGCCGACATGGGATTGTTCACAAAGAACATGATCTGCATCCCGTTCTTGATGATAATCTTCTCGAAGCCCATCTCTCCGCCCAAATTTCTGATTTTCACTACAAAAAGAAGGTTTTGCACCTCCAGGGGAAGCGTGCCGAAACGGTCTTCCACCTGCTTGGCCAGGCGGTCAATCTCCCGCTCGTCGGTAAGGGCGTCCAGCTGCTTGTACAGGCGGATCTTTTCGGCCGTGATATCGATATAATCGTCCGGGATGAGGGCGGGCTGGTCGGTTTCGATGGTGCAGTCGTCCACAAACTTTTCGTGGCCCACGCGCTGCGCCACCTGGTTTTCCATACCCAACTCTTCCATGGCTTCGGACAGAATCTTCTGATAGGTTTCATAACCCATGTCGGAGATGAAGCCGCTTTGCTCGGCCCCCAGGAGGTTGCCAGCGCCACGGATATCCAAGTCCTGCATGGCGATGTTGAAACCACTGCCCAGGTCGGAGAACTCTTCGATGGCCCTCAGGCGCCTTCTGGCGTCGTCGGTTATACTCACCAGCGGCGGTACAATGAGGTAGCAGAAGGCTTTCTTGTTGGATCGGCCCACACGGCCCCGGAGCTGATGCAGGTCGCTCAAACCTACGTTCTGGGCCTGGTTGACCAGGATGGTATTGGCGTTGGGGATATCCAGGCCGTTTTCTATGATGGTGGTGCAGAGCAGGAGGTCATAGTCTCCCCTCATGAAGGCCAGCATGCGGTCTTCCAGCTCCTTGGCCTCCATCTGGCCGTGCGCCACGCAGATTTTCATATCCGGGATGAGCCGGTGCAGGATATCCTCGATGGCCGGCAGTTCCTCTACCTTATTATGGAGGAAGAAGACCTGGCCGCCGCGGTTGAGTTCGTAGTTGATGATGCTCTTGATTTCCGACTCGTTGAAAAGGATAATCTCCGTCTGGATGGGAATGCGGTTGGGCGGGGGAGTCTGGATAATGGAAAGGTCCCGGGCGCCCAGCAGGGAGAACTGCAGGGTACGGGGAATGGGGGTAGCCGTAAGGGTAAGGGTGTCTACGGAGTTTTTGAACTTGCGCAGTTTTTCCTTGGCGGATACGCCGAATTTCTGCTCTTCGTCTATGATCAGAAGGCCCAGGTCCTTGAATTCAAAGCCTTCTCCCAGAATTTTGTGGGTACCAATCAATACATCAATGCTTCCCTCTTTGAGGCGCTTCTTGATGTCCGAAATCTGCTTGGCCGTACGCAGGCGGCTTACATATTCTACATTACAGGGCAGGTTGGCCAGGCGGGACTTGAAGGTCTCGTAATGCTGCAGGGACAGGATGGTGGTGGGAACCAGCACCGCTACCTGCTTGGAGTCACATACGGCCTTGAAAGCGGCGCGGATGGCAATTTCCGTTTTACCGAAACCCACGTCTCCGCAGACCAGGCGGTCCATGGGGCACGTATCCTCCATATCCTCCTTGACGGCCTTGGTGGCCCGCTCCTGATCCGGAGTATCCTCATACATGAAGGAAGATTCCAGCTCTTCCTGAAGGTAGGTATCGGCCGAAAAGGCAAAGCCCTGCGAAGCCCGGCGGCGGGCATACAGCTGGATGAGTTCCTTGGCTATATCCTTGACACGGGACTTGGCGGCACTCTTGAGGTTGCTCCAGGTCTTGGAACCCAGCTTGTTGATGCGCGGAGCCTCCCCTTCCTTGGAGCGGAAACGGGAAATCTTATGCAGGGAATGAACGGATACAAACACCACATCTCCCCCGCTGTAAACGAGTTTTACCACTTCCCGCATGCGGCCGTGGTCGTCTTTCATTTTGACCAGACCGCCAAACACGCCCACACCGTGGTCTATATGTACCACATAGTCTCCCAGGTTAAAGGAGTTGAGGTCGTTCAGGGTGAGCTGCTCGGACTTATCCACCGTACGGCGCAGGCGCACCCGGTGGAAACGGTCAAAGATTTCATGGTCCGTATACCAGCAGACTTTATCCTCGTTGTCTATGAAACCGGCGTGGATGTTCTTGTCCTTGACAAACTCAGGCAGTACGGCGTGCTCGTCCTGCAGCATGATGGACCGGAGGCGCTCCAGCTGGCTTTCCTTTTCTCCAAAGATGTATACCTTATAATTACTTTCAATCTTGGAGCGGATATCGGATATCAGGAGTTCGAAGTTCTTGTTGAAAACCGGCTGGGGGGCTATCTGGAAGGAGATGCTCTCTACATCCTGCCGGCTCAGCGGAATATCCAGATAAACCCTTTGGAAGGCCGACAGATCCTTGAAGAACTCCCTTTCCTTATACATATCCGACGAATCCAGCCAGACGGTGGTATCGGCCTTGAGGAGGGTAATCAGGGATACTCCTTCTTCTTCGGCCTCTTTGGCGGCTATGTCCGGATAGATTTCGGCCTTTTCCAGCTTGTCGATGGAAAGCTGGGTGTTACAGTCGAAGGTATTGATCTTGTCTACCTCGTTTCCAAAGAAGGTAATGCGGTAGGGTTTTTCCAGGGAATAGGAGAAGATGTCTATGACGGCGCCTCTGATGGCATATTGTCCGGGGGCCGAAACAAAATCTACTTTTTCGAATCCTTCTTCCTGCAGGCGGGTGCGGAGGGCCTCATAGGCCAGGTTTTCTCCGGCCGAAATGGTGAATAGAGCTCCTTCCAGCTTCTTCTGGGAGGGGACTTTTTCTTCCAGGGCTTCCGGGTAGGTTACTATGAAGAGTTTTTCTTGGGCCTTTTGAAGGATCTTTCCTATGGCGGCAGTGCGCTGGACTCCTAACGAAGATTTGTAATTGCTTCTTTCTACCGTTTTGCCCGACTCGGGGAGGAAGAAAACGCAGTCTCCCTCTATAAGATTATAAAGGTCTGCGCTGCAATACTCGGCCGATTCGCGGGTGGGAAGGACTATCAGGTTGGTCTTTTGAGGGGCTGTCTGGGAGACTACCGCCCAGCGGGCAGACAAAAAGAGCCCACTGCAAAACACTTCGGACGCATTTTGAAGTTTGTTTTGCAGCAGGGAGGAAGATTTTTCACTTATCAACATTCCCTTCATTTTCCCTGTTGAAAAGCTGTTGATAACCCTGTTAATAACTCATTTTTCAAGGTTGAAGAAAAGGGGTGTGCAAGCCATTCACATTTCCTCAACAGGTTATCTCACTTTTTTCAACAATCATTTTTACCTTTAAAAAATTAATTTTCAATGACTTGAAGAAAGTTATCAACTTTTCAACAAACCTATTAAAAACAAACTTCTTAAAAATAAAAGAACTATATTTGTATCTGAATTGAATCTAACCCGCCCTATGAACGAATTCGATCCTCACGACACAATCGAGCGCAAAGATAATGAATTTGACGGAATTATCCGCCCGCAAGGGCTGGATGACTTTACCGGCCAGAAGGAAATTGTGTCCAATCTGGGCATTTATATAAAGGCTGCCAAACTGCGCG
>CAMVJR010000008.1 GCA_947167855.1 uncultured Bacteroidales bacterium | reverse complement strand
CTCCTGCCCATATTGGCACTTTTGTAGCTTGCAAAGGTAGGAAATTTTTTCCGTAACTCTGCCAAGAAAATGTCTACAATCTCCACTTCGCTCTCAAAATGGCCGATATCCATGACCATAAAGCCCTCCGGCGTGAAGAAATTGTGGTAGGAAATGTCTGCCGTGATGTACAGCTGGGCCCCTTTGGCCATGGCCAGCTGAATTTCTGAGCCGCCGCTGCCGCCCAGCAGGGCCACCTTGGTGATGGGGGTTTCCAGGGGCTTGGAGCTGCGGATTACGCCCAGGTGAAAGCGCTCTTTCACATAGGCCAGGGCCTCCAGGCCGGTCATGGGTTTTTCGAACTCGCCAATACAGCCCAGGCCCACGGTACCGTCTTCTTCCGGGACCATGATGCCCACGTTCTTGAGGGAGAGGCGACGGGCCATGGCTCCGCTCACGCCGGCTATCACTTTGTCTGCCGTGGTGTGGGCGGCATAAACGGCCACACCGGAGCGCACGGCCTGCATGATGGCGGCGCCCACGGGGTCTTTGCTGTCTATGCGTTTGATGCCCTTGAAGATGAGCGGGTGGTGGGTAACCACCATATCGCAGCCCTTCTCTACCGCCTCCTTCACCAGCTCGGGGGTGCAGTCGAAGCCCACCATGACACCGTGCACTTCGTCTTCCGGCGAGCCTATAATGAGCCCGCTGTTGTCCCAGCTTTCCTGGATGCGGAGCGGAGCAAATACCTCCAGCGCCGCGGTAATGTCCCCTACTTTCATAAGGCCTTGCGTACTTGAACCAGTTCTTCTCGGATGCCCTGCAGGATGCCGATGGCCTTCACACGCTTGTCCACCGTGCGGCGGTCTTCCGTAAGACGCTGCTTGGTACCCTCCAGGGTAAGGCCCTGGTTTTTCAGAAGATACTGGATCTGCTTGAGGGTCTCGATATCTTCCGGGTGATACAGGCGGTTGCCTTTGGCATTGCGCTGGGGCTTGATGAACTTCTCAAAATAGTTGCTCCAGTAGCGTACGGCCGAGGCATTTTCCCCCAGCATCTCCGCTACTTCGCCCATCGTATAAATCATTTTAGCCATAGTCCTACAAAGATAACAAAAAAACGGGGATTTATCCCCGTTTGCTAGGTTGATGCGAAAAACTGCGACGTGGACCTTCGGCCTCCAGCCACTTCTCGTGATCGAACTGGTCCCCCGGGAACTGGTAGGGCCCTTCATGGCCGATACCAAAAGCCATGTACGTAATGGGTAGCCCCATCTCCAGAAACATCTTCTCGTAGAACGTCTGCACTTCCGTAACATCTTTTTGGAGGGCATATATGTCCCCAAATCCGTTGCCACCCTCGGCACGTAAGAGGGAGGGGCCCGCCGCGAAGCGGTGGGAGGGGTCGCGAAGCGACGATTTGGGGACATATATGCCCTCCTTATACACGTCGGTACTCTCGAAATAGACGGGTAAATTGTTTACTTTACAAACGGCCTGGGTGTACTCGTAGAGGTAACGGGAGTCGGTTTTGAGGTGGATGATTCCACCAGGTTTGAGGAACTTCCGGTAGCGCTCCAGGAAGAGCGGAGAGGAAAGGCGGGCATTTTCGGATCCGCGGAGCTGCGGGTCGGAGAAAGTGAGCCAAATCTCGGAAACTTCTTCCGGTCCAAAGAACGCATCGATGAACTCGATACGGGTTCGGAGAAACGCCACATTGGGCAGGGCGTTTTCGGTGGCATACTTGGCCCCCTTCCAGAGGCGTGCGCCTTTGATATCCACACCGATATAGTTGATCCCGGGATTCCGGAGGGCCAGGGCTATGGTGTAGTCCCCTTTTCCGCATCCCAGTTCCAAGACAATGGGGTTGTTGTTTCCAAACATCTGCGCTCCCCAGTTCCCCTTGATGGGATGGTCGTTGAGCTTGAGCTCGCGGGAGCCGGGCTCCTTGGCCAGCACGGCCGATGCATCCGGCTGCAGCAGGCAGCGGAACGTCTCGTTCTCGGCAAATTTCTTCAGTTTTCCGTGTCCCATCAGTCTCTGTGCTTTTTAACAACCAGGCCCATTCCCCGGAGCGGCAGCACCTGGGCCCGGTCTTCGGGCCGGATGGTCAGGGTCCATACCCCGGGCTCCACCGGGCGTACGTTGGCCCGGTAGGGCTCATAGATATCCCGGGTGTAATACGTCTCGTGTTCTCCCTGCAGGGGAAGATATACTTTTTCCACCAGGACGGAATCGGAGGGCGAGCGCCATTCGGCCCTTAAAAGGGCATTCGGCTGCAGGGTAATCATTTCCGTGTGGGTGCCTTCCAGGCGGGTATAGAGGTCAAAATCGTAGGCGGCAGTGGTGTCGCTCATGTCCACGGAGAACACGTACGGACCTGCGCCGCGCACAAACTGCTCGGTGGAGAGGGGCTCCCGGCACGAGGTCAGAAGCACCAGCAGAAGGGCGAATGCTACTTTTCTCACTGAGCTTTCTTTTCTCGGTTGCGATTGCGGTTGCGATTGCGACGCTTCTTCTTCTTTTCGGGGTCGAAGCGGTTGATGGCATCCTCTCCCTGACCGGTCACAAATTCCGGGGCCGATACTTCTTCCTGACGGAGGGTTTCGGGCTTCTCGCCGCGGCGGTTCATGGCCTGAATCTCGCGGACTTCGTCGGCCGACAGGGCAAAGGTCTGGGCCAGGGAGCCTTTCTCGTAGGAGAAATAGAGGGTTTCGGCCAGAATGTCCGTCTTTACCAGCCAGGCCTGGCCGTCTTCAAATTCCAGCGGTTCCACCACGCGGGGGATGCGGGAATGGGCGTCCATGTAGGCGGCCACCTCGTAATTGAGGCAGCACTTGAGTTTGCCGCACTGGCCGGCCAGTTTCTGCGGATTGAGAGACAGGTCCTGCGTACGGGCGGCCGATGTGGTAATGGACTTGAACTCCGTGATATAGTTGGCGCAGCAGAGCTCGCGGCCGCACACACCCAGACCTCCGATGAGGCCGGCTTCCTGGCGGGCGCCAATCTGCTTCATTTCTACGCGGATATGGAACTCCTCTGCAAAGTCCTTGATGAGCTGGCGGAAGTCTACACGGCCGTCGGCTATGTAGTAGAAGATGGCCTTGGTGCCGTCTCCCTGGAACTCCACGTCTCCAATCTTCATCTCCAGGCCCAGATTATTGGCCAGCACGCGGGAGCGGATCATGGTTTCCTGCTCGCGGGCAATGGCTTCCTGCCAGCGCTGGATGTCAAAGGGACGGGCCTTGCGGTAGATTTTCTTGAGCTCCTGCCGCTCGAGGTCGATGCCCTTGCAGCGCATCTGGCGGCCCACGATGGGGCCTTCCAGGGTTACGATGCCCAGGTCGTGGCCGCTGGCGGCTTCTACCACCACCAGGTCTCCGGTCTTGATGCTCTGGCCCGAGGCGTTTACATAGATGCCCTTGCGGGTGTTCTTGAAGCGCACCTCATAGTAGTTGCCCCACTGCTCCTGGGAAATGCCCTTGAGCACGTTGTACACCTCCAGCTTGCAACAGCCCTGCCGGTAGCGGATATCGTTTTCGCCGGTTTCCTCGTCGGTTACAATGGTGCAGCCGCGGAAACAGTCGTATTGAATAGATTCGTTGCTATAATCGTTCATAGCCTATATAGTTGATTCACCAAATGGGTGAAAAGGATTTTCTGATTTACATTGCGCTCCAGGAGGAGCAGGGAGCGGTCCAGGCATTCCAGCGCCTTGCGCGGGAATGTGGGTTTCAGGGCCGATGCCAGGCGTCCGTACCACTCCTGCTCCCCTTCCGGGATATGGGCCAGCGAGGGGCTCTTCTGCAGGAGAAAGAGGCGGCGAAGGTCATCGGCGGCCAGGCGGCAGAAGGTCTTCTGCTGCTCGCGGACTTTGAGGTCGGCCACGGCGTCCCCGGTTTCCAGGGCCTTGAGGAGGTCCCTCCGGACCAGGGCTTCCAGAAGATCGTGGAAGAGGTCCTGGAGCACCACGTTGCCGGCTACTTCGGCCTGATGCACCTGGGCATCGGCCTCGGGAGTAAGCGGTTGCACCCGCATGTGCAGGCAGCGCGAGGAAATGGTCTGCAGCACCTTCTCGGGGGCCTGGGTAATGAGAACGAAGAGCGTTTTCTGCGGCGGTTCCTCCACCATCTTGAGGAGGGCGTTGGCCGCCTGCACGTTCATCTTCTCCGGGAGGTAGAGCACCACCGTGCGCCAGCCTCCCTCAACGGCGCTCAGCGACAGGCGATCCAGCACGCTGCGGGCCTCGTTCACGGAGATGCCGGCCTGCTTGCCTTCGATGCCTATAGCGCTGTAGAGCTCGTTTTCGTAGAAATAGGGATTCTGCAGCAGAAGCTCCCGGAAGGGGGCCAGGAACTGCAGCGAGACGGGCTTGTCCGGACCCGCCACCGGGAATACAAAGTGGATGTCCGGGTGAATGAGCTTCTTCACGCGGGGGTTGCCGCCATACAGCTCTTCCAGGAAATCCAGCACCAGCGGGAAGGCGCAGCCGCCGTCGTCCTGGTGCAGGAGCATGGCATGCGGAATGTGGCCGCTCTCCACCATCTGGGACAGGGCCTGCTTCACCTCCGTATTGCCGTAAATCTCCATTTATTTCTCGCGTTGACCCACAAAACGGGCCAGTCTTTCCAGATAACCATTCTCCTTGCTCTCCGGCAGCACATGCAGGTAGGAGATGGCCATATCCACGTGCTTTTCCATCTCGGCCACCGCCAGCGACACGCCGTCGTGCTCTTTCACAAAGGCCGTCACCTCTGCCACCAGGGACGGATCGTCCACAATCCGGGCCACCAGGCCGCGGATGCGCTGCTGCTCGGCGGCCGGAACCTGCTCCAGCGCACACAGCAGCGGCTGGGTAATTTTTTGCTCCAGAAGGTCTATTCCCACCGGCTTGCCCAGGGCTTCGGACGCATCGGAGTAATCGAAGATGTCGTCCTTGATCTGGAACGCAATGCCCAGCTGGACGGCATAGTCTCCCATGGCCCGGATCACTTCCTCTGCAGCGCCCACGGAAATGGCGGCCGAAAGGGACGTGGACTCAAAGAGAGAGGCCGTTTTTCCGTAAATGATGCGGAGATAGTCCGCCTGGGTGGTGTCGGCCGACTGGGCTTTCTGCATCTGCAGGAGTTCGCCTTCCGTGAGATGCCCCAGGGTCTGGGCAAAGAGCCGGAGCACGCGGTCGGTCTCCCGCCGGGCTCCCAGAATGAGCCGCAGGCATTTCTGCAGCCAATAATCTCCAATTAGCACAGCCGCCGAGCCTCCCAGCAGGGAAGCCACCGTGGGCATTCCCCGTCGCTCCGTAGCACCGTCCACCACATCGTCATGCAAGAGAGTAGCGTTGTGCAGAAGCTCCGTAGCGGCCGCATAACGGTATGTATCCTCGGGCGGCGGCGTAGCCGCTCCGGCTGCGTCAGCCACCAGCAGGGCCAGGATGGGGCGCATCATCTTGCCCGGATGCTCCCGCAGGCTGCGGTTGGTGCTATCCAGGAGTTCGATGTCGCTGCGAAGCGCAGCATTTATGAAAGAATTCACTTGCTCCAGTCCGGGCTTGACGTAGGCGAGGATTTCGTTCATTACTTGAGTAAGGCTATCAGTTCATCCACCGTGGTGGGAAATTTCATGAGGTCTCGGTCTTCCGGTTCCATCATGTTGTGTTTCACGTAGTGGTCCAGCAGGGCTTTCAGCGGTTCGTAATACCCGTCTATGTTCAGGGCTATTACCTGGCCGTTGTAGCGTTTCAGCTTTACCAGCACCAGGGTTTCGATAAGCTCGTCCATGGTGCCGATTCCGCCCGGAAGGGCGATGGCGGCACAGGTATCGGCCCGCATGAATTCCTTGCGGGTGCTCATGGTGTCCGTCCAGATGACACGGGTGATTTCCGTGTTCTCCAGGCCGTCCATGAAGCGGGGCAACACGGCAATGTGCTGGCCACCCACGCGCACGGACTCGTCCGTAATGGCACCCATGGTGCCGCGGGCGCCGCCGCCGGACACTATCCCATAACCCAAAGCGTGCAGCGCGCGAACTAATTCACGCGCTGCCGCATTGTACTTGGGGTCTATCTTGCTGCTGGAAGAGCAGTAGACGGTTACCTGTTTCATCTGCTAGAAGAAGATGCCCAGGGTAACCTTGATACCTTGATAGTTCTTGGTGTCCTTTACGGCAGCCACAACGGCATCTCCCACATTGTTCAACTTACTATCGTTGAAGAGGGGGCCCAAATTCTTGTACCACTTGACCGAGAGCTGGATGTGTCTGACAATGTCTACACCCGCGCCCAGCGAGATACCATAGTCCAGCTTGTTCTTAGCATTATTCAGTGCTTTGTTCACCGAATCGATATCAACTTGATAACTACCGATGGAAACCCTCTCATCGCTGGCGAACTGGTAACCGATAAAAGGCTCTGCCACCAGGAAGGGACGGGCAATCAGGAGATCGATACCCCACTGAACACCCAAACCGAACTCGGCGCAATGGGCTTTCGTGGAAGACAGGCCGGCATAAATACCATCGGGGTGATCAATCTTGGCGCCCTTCATTTCATAGGTGAGTTCCGGCTGCACGGCGAAGCCCAGGGGAAGCTTAGCGTGATAGGCGATACCGGCGTGGAAGTTATCGAGGCCTTTGAAATTCTCGCTGAAGTTCTTGGTGTCGATAGAGGTCTTGGACGTGGTCCAACCACCAATGATACCAAACTGGGCGTGAGCCACAGAGGCGGTAGCCAAAACGGCCACCAGGAGGGTCAGAATTTTTTTCATTGTTTTGTTAATTATAGGTTAGCTTTGATCTTTTCTGCCAGGGTGGCCTTGGGCATGGCGCCCACGGTCTTGTCTACAATCTGTCCGTTCTTGAAGAACAGAAGGGTGGGGATACTCATAATGCGGTACTGGGCGGCAATGGTGTCTGCATCGTCTACATTCACCTTTACCACAGTGATCTGGTCTGCCATTTCTTCCTCCAGTTCGTCCAGGATGGGAGAGAGCATGCGGCAGGGGCCGCACCAGGTGGCCCAGAAATCCACAATAACCAGCTTGCTGTCTTGCAGCAGCTCTTCAAAATTGGTATTGGTCGCTACTTTAGGCATAGTTAATCTTGTTTAATTTCACAAATATACAAAATTTCTTTTATAGGGTGCCTCGAAGATCCTTTGGAGCGAAGCGACCCAGGGGGTTTGGGGGGATAGCCCCCCAATGAGTCGAAGACTCTTAGGCGATCTAACGTGTTAGATCGCCTGTTCCACAGGCAATACGTAGGCTCGGAGGCCGAGGGCGCGGTTGGCGGCATCGGTGTCCCGGAGGTGGGCCATGACGGGCTCTACCAGGGCGTCTTCCACCACCGTGAGCAGGGCGTGGTTCTGGGTGGGCCAGGCATGGCTTCCCAAGTGGGGTTCGCCGTCTACGCTTCCTCTGCCGCCAATCTCACTCCAAACGGTATAACCCCGCTGTCCCAAACCTTCCAGCAGCTCTACAATCTCCTGATTGTAAGCCTGATTATATGCTATAAATATCGCTTTCATAACTACTTGTTCTTTCTACGAGCGCGGTGCTCAGTGAAACCGCAATAAAGGACGGGGATGAGGACCAGGGTGATGAGGGTGGAGATACTCAGACCCCAGGCCACGGTGGTACCCAGACCGTTCCACATTTCGGAGCCTTCTCCACGTCCCAGGGCCATGGGCAGCATACCCAGCACGGTGGTGAGGGTGGTCATGAGGATAGGACGCAGACGGGCCTTGGCGGCCATGACGGAGGCATCCCGCACGCTCACACCCCGCTCCTGGAGGAGGATGGTGTAGTCAATGAGCACGATACCGTTCTTTACCACGATACCCAACAGGATGATGATACCGATGGCCGACATCATGCCGATGGCCAGGTTGGCGGCCATGTTGCCCAGGGCTACGCCCACAAAGGCGAACGGAATGGAGAACATGATCACGAACGGTCCCATGAAGGATTCAAACTGGGAGGCCATGACCATGTACACCATGATCACGATGAGCAGGGCCAGCAGAATCATGCTGCCAAACATCTCCTGCTGTTCCTCGTAGTCACCGCCAATCTGCCAGGTAAGGCCCTGCGGCAGCGCGTGGGAGGCCAGGTCGGCCTGGACAAACTCTACACCGTCACTGAGGGTATGACCCTTGGCCATGATGCCGTTCACGGAGATGTAACGGTCACGGTTCTTGCGCTGGATGGTGGGCGGAACCTTGGATTCCACAATGCGGCCCAGGTCCTTGACCTTGAGGGTACGGCCGGCCGTATTGGTGATAATCACGTTCTCCAGGTCCTCGATGCTGGTGCGGAATTCCGGGGCATAGCGCACGCGGATGTTGTATTCCTCACCGTCCTCGCGGTAGTAGGAGGCCACGGAACCGCTCATGGCGGCCGAAACGGCCGTAGCGGCCGTGACGGAATTGAGGCCGTTCAGGGCCAGCTTTTCACGGTCAAAGTCCACCTCGTATTCCGGGGTGTACTGGTCACGGGACAGGATGGCCTGGGTAAACAGGCCGCTTTCCATCATGCGGGCGCGGACCTCGCGGGCAGCCTGCTCGGTTTCCGTAAAGTCGTAGCCGTAGATCTCCAGCTGCACGGAGGCGCGGCCGCCCATGCCCATGCCGCCTTCGGTTACGTTGAAGCGGTTGAGCTCGGGGAAGAGTTTCAGATCGGCGCGGATCACGTCGGCTATCTCGGAGACAGACCGCTTACGGTCTTCCATGGAACCCACGTTGATATTCATGGAGATGAGGTACGTACCGTTCTGCTGCATGGAGGCGAAGGCGTTCTCGGAGTCGGCCTGGCCAAAGCTGTAGCTCAGGATCTCGATTTCGGGAACATCGGCCTTGATCTTCTCATAAATGCGGGCGGCCACGTCGCGGGTCACGTCCTGAGCGGTACCGATGGGCAACTCAATGGTGGCGCGGATACGGCCCTGGTCGGCATTGGGGAAGAACTCCGTCTTCATGCGGGGCACGTAGATGATCATGACCACGGCAAAGATCACAACGGCACCGGCCAGAATGAGCTTCTTGTGGTTCATGCACCAGGAAATGAGGCGGGAATAACCGGCCGAAATGCCGTCCAGCACCTTGTTCACGGGAACGAAGATGGCCTTGTATACCTTGTTGGTGGTGGGCTTGTTGTTCATCAGGAGAGCGCACAGCATGGGCACCAGCGTAAGGGCGGCCGTGGTGGACACAATCATGATGATGGAAACGATGAAGCCCAGCTGGCGGAACATGATACCGGCCATACCGGTCATCATGGTCAGCGGCAGGAACACGCACAGCATGGTGAGCGTGGAGGCGATAACGGAGATACCCACCTCGGCGGTGCCATGCACGGCGGCCTCCTTGGGTTTCTCTCCCCTCTCCAGGTGGGATGTCACGTTCTCCAGCACCACAATGGCATCGTCCACCACCATACCAATAGCTATGGACAGGGCGCTCATGGAAATGATGTTGAGCGTGTTGCCCGTGGCATACAGGTACATCAGGGAAGCCAGCAGGGCGATAGGAATGGACAGAACCACAATGAGGGTACCCTTGAGGCGGCCCAGGAACAGGAACACCACCAGCATCACCACCAGGAAGGTGATGAGGATGGTCTCCTTAAGGGAGCCGATGGTACGCAGGATGTTACGGGAGCTGTCCACCACCGTGCTGATCTTGATATCGGCCGGGAGGTTACGCTCCAGGCCGGCCAGGGTGGCCTTTACCTTGTTGATAACGTCAACGGTATTGTAGCCGGACTGCTTCTGGATAATGATCTGGGCGCCGCGTACACCGTTGGTGTAGGACTCCTGGGACTTCTCTTCCACGGTATCGGTGATGCGGGCCACGTCGCGGAGGTAAATGGTACCGCCGTTCACGGAACCCAGCACAATGTCCAGGAGCTCGGAGGGATCCTGGAACTCCTTCTTGATACGGAGGGTATAGGTCTCGGAGCCGATATCGATGCTACCGGAAGGGATGTTGCGGTTCTCGGCGGCAATGATGGAGGAGATGGCGCTGATGTTCCGGTTGTAGGCTTCCAGCTTGGAAGGGTCGCAGTAGACCTGAATCTCACGCTTGGGTGCACCGGTCACGGATACCGTACCCACGCCCGTCACACGGGCCAGCGGCGTAGCCACGCGCTCGTCCAGGATCTTATCCAGGGCGCTCACGCTCTGATTGGCGGTAGCACTCAGGATCATGATGGGCATATCGTCGGCGCTGAACTTGAACAGGAAGGGCGAGGAGGCTCCGTCGGGGAGGCTCTGGCTCACCATGTCCAGTTTGTCGCGCACGTCGTTGGTAGCGTCGTCAATGTCAATGCCATATTCGAACTCCAGCGTAAGCACGGAGATGTTTTCGCGGGAGTTGGAGGTGATGTCCTTGAGGTTGGGGACACCGTTGAGGGAGTTCTCCAGCACCTTGGTGAGGTTGGTCTCCACGTCCTCGGCCGAAGCGCCGGGATAGGAGCTCATCACCATGATGGTGTTGGACTCAATGTCCGGGAAGTTGTCTACCGGCAGTTGCACCAGGGAGAAGATACCCAAGATGGCAAAGGCCAGGAAGACCAGCGCAGTGGTGACCGGATGTTCTACGGATGTTCTGTAAATACTCATAGCACATTCACCTTAACGCCGTCCCTGAGGGTGCTCTGACCCTTCACAACCACCGTGGCGCCTTCTTCCAGGCCGGAAAGGATTTCATATTCCTGGCCCATGTGGCGACCAATGGTCACAGGCAGGTAGCTTACGGTATTATCGGCCTGTAAAACATAGATGAAGCGGGTGCCGGTGCCTTCCTGCTTGACCAGGGCCTGGTCCGGGACAATCACGCTGTGGCGGACGCCAAAGTTCACGGTGACACGGGCGTACATGCCGGGGCGGAGCTCCTTGTCCGTATTGGGAACGCTCACTTCCACTTTGAAAGTATGCGTAGCGGGGTCAATGGTGGGATAGATGCGCTCAATCTTGCCGTTGAAGGTTCTCTCGGGGATGGCGTCCACGGTGAGGGTCACGGCCTGGCCCTTCCTGACCTTGGTGTACTCGCTTTCGGAGATGCCCACCAGCAGTTTCACGGGGGTCACCTGCTGGACGGTAAAGAGGGGGGCGCTCATGGAGAAGAGGTCTCCGGCGTCAAAATTGCGGGCCGATACAAATCCGTTGATAGGGCTGCGGAGGATGGTATTCTCGCGGAGGTTTTCAAGATTGGACTTGCGAAGCTTGTAGCCCAGTTCGGCCGTCTCAAAATCGCTCTGGGACACGCCGCCTTCCTTGTAGAGGCCCTTGAGGCGCTCGTATTCAATGTCGTCGTTCTGGACCTGCAGTTCCGTCTGTTCAAGCTGGAGGCGGTCCATCTCGGCCAGGATCTGGCCCTTGACCACGTAGTCACCTACTTCCACGTTGATCTTGCGGATGCGGCCGGCGGTCTGCGGGGCAATGTTGTTCACGGCATAAGCCTGGATGGTGGAGGCGTAGGTGTTGTCCTGGGCTACGTCCCGGCTCACAGCTTTGGCCACCTCTACGTTGGGGGTGGTTTCGGCCGGTGCGGCGGCCTGGTTGGCACCCTGGTTGGCGCAGGCTACTGCGGCAAGGGCGGCCAGTAAAAGGATACTCTTTTTCATATCTGTTTCTCTATTTTATTCTTGGGTGAAATCGTAGCCCAGGGTCTGTTCCAGGCTGGCCTTGGCCACAATGAAGTTATACACGGCCTGGGCTGCCTGCAGTTTGGTCTGGGTGAGGGTGAGCTCCGTATTGCTCAGGTCTGTGAGCGTGCTCCGGCCCACCTCGTAGCTCTTGGAGGCAATGTTGTAGGCTTTCTCGGCCGTTCCTACGGCGTCCTTGGCGGCATCGTAGGTTTTCATGGCCGTATCCATGGTCTGGAGGCTCTGCTTGATGCCAATGCGCAGCTGGCGCTCGGTGTTCTGGCGCTGGAGTTCCAGCTCGGAGGCCTGCACGCGGGTCTGCTTGATGGCGTAGTAGCGCTGACCGCCGGAGAAGATGGGAATGCTCAGGCTCAGGCCCACGTAGGAGTAGGGCGTCCAGCGGTACTCGCTGAACTTGAAGTTGTCCGTCATGGCGTTGAAGCTGTAGGCGAAGCTGAGGTTGAGGCTGGGGATGTAAGCGTACTGCTGCATCCGCACGGTCTTGGCCAGCTGTTCGGCCTGCATATCCAGCTGACGGAGGGTGGTGTTGCGGTCCAGGCTGGCGTTCTCGCCTTCGTTCACGTCGCGGAACATGGTCTGGGCGTAATCTTCCAGGGTGCCCTTTACGTCAATCTCGCGCTCCAGGTCCAGGCCCATCACGGCCTTGAGCTGCCACAGGGCCAGCAGGATGCTGCTCTCTGCGTTGTACACGTTGGGAACAGCGGCGGCCACGTTGCTCTTGGCCCGGGTGAGGTCCAGCTCGGAGGCTTTCTGGACGTTGTATTTCCTTTCCGTCTGGCGGAAGTTCTCTACGGCGTTCTCATAAACCACCTTGTACACCTCAAAGGCCTCTTTGGCCAGCAGCACGGCGTAGTAGGCCTGCTTGACGGAGGTCACGGTACCCAGGCGGCTCTCGCGGGCCTTTTCCACGGCCAGCTCTACCTGGTCACCCGACAGGGAGATGTTCTCCCACAACTGGGCGTTCACCAGGGGCATGGAGGCGTTGATACCGGCGCTCCAGGTATTGAGACGGCCCACGGCAATACCGCCGGAGTTGTCGCTTTCGGGGGTGGGTTCGGGTACATAGGGCTCGATGGGGCCGGGAGCCTGGGCAATGAGCTGGTTCAGATACCACTCGATGGGGGCCAGGATGCCGTCGAACATGCTGCCGCCGGAGCCGCTGTCATCTCCGCCGCCCATGTACATCACCTGCTTTTTGATAGTACGCTGATACGAACCCGTGCCGTTCACCTGCGGGAACAGGGAGGCATAGGTGCCCTTGCGGGCATACTGCAGGCGTTGGATTTCCATGTCTGCCACTTTGACGGAGGTATTCTCCGAAAGGGCAATCTTGATAGCGTCCTCCAGGCTCAACACCAGGGTACTGTCATTCTCCGGACGCTCATTTCCTTGAAATTGTGCCCAGGCGGCGCAGGGAATCAGCATCGCCAGCACAATTACGATTCTTCTAACACTCATATAACTAACTAAATAAGTTGCAAAAATACTACAAAAATTGCACCAGTGCAATTTTGTAGCATTAAAAAGATTAATCTTACTGGGGGCCTAATCCCCCAGGCCCCCTGGGTCGGCCTTCGGCCTCCGGCACTTTTTGTTTTTGTTCTATTTTTATATCTTTGTACTTGCTATGAATTATTTGGTCGTACACTGGAACGTTGACCCCGTGATCCTGCACCTGGGGTCCTTCGAGCTCAGATGGTATTCGCTGCTGTTTGTGAGCGGCTTCATCCTGGGCTGGTATATCATGAAAAGCTTCTTTGTCCGGGAAAAGATCTCCACGGACCTGCTGGACCCCATGCTGTACATGCTGCTGCTGTGCACCATCGTGGGTGCCCGCCTGGGTCACTGCATCTTCTACCAGCCGGACTACTACTTTGGCAGTTGGGCCGGTTTCTGGGAAATCTTCATGCCCTGGAAGGGCGGTCTGGCCAGCCACGGCGGCACCATAGCCCTCATCCTGGGCATCTGGTGGTATGCCCGCAAGTACGGCCCCAAGAACGACTTCGACTTTGTCTGGGTCATTGACCATCTGGTCATTCCCGTCTCCTTCGCCGCCTGCTTCATCCGCCTGGGCAACCTGTTCAATTCTGAGATTTACGGTGGTCCCACGGACCTTCCCTGGGGCTTTGTCTTTGAGCGCAACGGAGAAACATCGGCCTGCCATCCCACCCAGCTGTACGAGGCCGGCACCTATCTCCTGCTGGGCTGCTTCCTCATGTGGCTCTACTGGAAAAAGCTGGACAGCGTGTACCGCGGCACTTTTGTGGGCATCTTCATGATCGTGTGCTTCGGCTCCCGCTTCCTTATTGAATTCATCAAAAACGACCAGGTGGACTTTGAGGCCGGCATGCTCCTGAACATGGGCCAGATCCTGAGCATCCCCTTTGTCCTGCTGGGCATTGGCTTCCTGGTGTACGCCTACACCAAAAAGCTTCCGGCCCGCGCCGTGCATCCTGAATCCGGTCCCAAGGCCAAGCCCGAGACCCATTTTGCAAGACCGCTGAAATAAATCCTAGAGGAAAAATTCCTTTTCGAATTCCAACTTACCCTCTGCATTGAACATGTGGAGGGTAATTTTTTTACCGTCGGAGTAGACGTCCAGGCGGCGGGCGTCGTCGTTGACCATGATGGGAAACGCATTGCCCATGGTGCCGGGCTCACAGTACATGAACTCGTGGAGGTCGGCCCCAATCATGAGGTCCAGGCCCACCTGGTTGAGCAGGTCCATGAAGTTTACATTGAGCCAGCGCTGCAGCAGGTAGTCCGTCTTGTCCTCGTGATCGATCATGGGAACGTGCAGCAGGCAGATCTTGACGGGCGCATAGAAGAAAGTGGGCTCCAGGAGGGCCTTCTTGGCCCATTCCAGCTGCTCTTTGAGGTATTCCTCATACACGGCGGAGCCGCTGTAGAGGATGGAACGGTCGTGGCCGGTTTCTCCACCGTCAAACACCACAAAGGCCACGGGGCCCTGGCGGAACGTATAATAGAAAGGAGCGGGATCGGCGTTGGGGAAGATATCGGCCACCAGCTGGACATTGTTGCCGCGGCCCTCGTGGTTGCCGCGTCCAAACAGCACGGGCAGCGTGGCGGCAAGCTCTCCCAGCGGGGCCAGTTCGTAGCGCACCAGGGTGTCCAGGCCGTAGTTGCCGGCGGTGGCAATGTCTCCGTTGAGGAACAGGAAATCCGTGGTCGATGCATCCACCTTGGAAGCCAGGGCGCTGTACTTGCCGGTCTGCAGATGAATGTCGTTGAACACGGAGAAGCGGCAGTCCGGGGCCTCTGCGTTGAAGGTCTTCACGCTTTCCCAGTTGTGCGCATAACTGGTATCGAACTTGGGATTGCGGGCGTTGGAGTCGTCCTTGAGGTTTTCTCCGCCCACGCGGTACTTCACGGCGGCGCCGGGCTGCAGGCCTTCCAGATGGATCTTGTGCAGCCGTCCGAAGATGCGGCGTCCGGCAAACGTCTCCCAGATGCGGGTACCGTCTTCCAGTTCCACCCAGGCCATTCCGGGCTTTTCGCTCACCCACAGGATGCTGAGGGAATTCTCCCGGGTTTCCGTAACCCACGGCCCCCATTGCAGACCCTGACAAAAGGCCGATGCCCCGCAAACCAGCAGGGTGGCCACCAGCAGAAGCTTTTTCATCGTTATCGTTTCAGTCTTACGTAAATGCTGAGGGGAAGGACCTTTCCATAGGAGTCGTTGAACGCCAGTTCTCCGGAAGTCATGTCCTTGAAATTACCCTTGAAGGCCTCTTTGACCACGGTCTCTCCCAGGGCGGCGCTGTAGCCGTTGGAGTAGAGGTTGAGCACCATGAAGGCATCGCGGGGAGAGAGAATTTCGGCCACATTCTGCAGCAGGCCGAAGAGGAGCTCGTCCAGCTTCCACTTCTCGCCGTCCGGTCCATGGCCATAGGCCGGGGGGTCCAGGATGATGCCGTCGTATTTGTTGCCTCGCTTGGCTTCGCGCTTGGCAAACTTGAGGGCGTCTTCCACCACCCAGCGGATGCCGTCCAGTCCGCTGCGCTCCATGTTCTCGCGGGCCCAGGTGACTACCTGGCGCACGGAGTCCAGGTGGGTCACGTCGGCCCCGGCGCACTTGGCCGCCAGCGAAGCGGCGCCCGTGTAGGCAAACAGGTTCAGCACCTTGGGGGCGGGCAGTCCGTTGGCCTGGTGGATGCGGCTCAATCGGCCCGTTTCCTTATAAATGAATTCCCAGTTGGGGGCCTGCTCCGGGAACACGCCCACGTGCTTGAAGCTGGTGAGGCCCAGGCGCAGGTTCAGGTGGAGGTCACTGGCGGCGTGGGTCTCGGGATCCGCTTCACCATTATATATAATGCTCCACTGGTCTTCCATCTTTTTGGAGCGCTCCCAGGTGCCGCTGTCTTCCTTGCCCGCCTTGCCAAAACCGGCGCCGGGCTTGAAGGTTACATGGAGGAGGCGTTTCCAATCGGCCTCGCTCATAGACGGTGTCCAGAGAGCCTTGGGTTCCGGTCTTCTGAGCACATATTTGCCAAACCGCTCCAGCTTTTCTCCGTTTCCGGAGTCCAGGAGCTGATAGTCTTTCCAGTAGGAGGCAGGGAATTCGATGGGCATATCGTTTGATATTTTCTGCAAAGATAGCTAAATTTGCAGACTGGAAACAAATTACAAACATTATAACTATGCAACAGTTTATTGACAAGTACGATTTCAAGGGCAAGAAAGCCATCGTTCGTGTAGACTTCAATGTTCCCCTGAACGAGAACTTCGAAATCACCGACGACACCCGTATCCGCAGGGCCATGCCCACCCTCAAGAAGGTGCTGGCCGAAGGCGGTTCCGTCATCATTATGTCCCACCTGGGCCGCCCCAAGAAGGTAGATCCCAAGTTCTCCCTCAAGCACATCGTGGGTCGCGTAAGCGAATGCCTGGGCGTTCCCGTCCAGTTTGCAGAGGACTGCCAGAAGGCAAAGGCCCAGGCCGATGCCCTCAAGCCCGGTGAGGCCCTCCTCCTGGAGAACCTCCGCTTCTACGCAGAGGAAGAAGGCAAACCCCGCGGCCTGGCCGAGGATGCCTCCGAAGAGGAAAAGAAGGCTGCCAAGGCTGCCGTGAAGGCTTCCCAGAAGGAATTCGTGAAGACCCTCGCCTCCTACGCAGACTGCTACATCAACGATGCTTTCGGCACGGCTCACCGCGCTCACGGCTCCACCGCCCTCATTGCCGAGTACTTCCCCAATGACAAGATGTTCGGCTACCTCATGGAAGGTGAGATCAAGGCCATCGACAACGTGCTCAAGAACGCCAAGCGTCCCCTCACCGCTATCATCGGCGGTTCCAAGGTCAGCTCCAAGCTCGCCGTTCTCAAGAACCTGGTAGGCAAGGTGGACAACCTCATCATCGGTGGCGGTATGGGTTATACCTTCATCAAGGCCCAGGGCGGCAAGATCGGCCTGTCCCTGCACGAGGACGAGCTCATCCCCGATGCTCTCGAGATCCTGGCCACCGCCAAGGAGAAGGGCGTCAACGTGTCCCTGTCTGTCCAGACCGTCGCCGGTCAGGCCTTTGACAACGACACGCCCCGCAAGATCTTCGACACCAACAACATCGGTGACGAATGGGAGGGCATGGATGCCGCTCCCGCCACGCTGGAGAACTGGAAGAAGATCATCATGAACTCCAAGACCATCCTCTGGAACGGTCCCGTGGGTGTGTTCGAGCTTCCCAACTTTGCCAAGGGTACCCTGCAGATCGCAGAAGACCTGGCCGAAGCCACCAAGAACGGTGCCTACACCCTGGTAGGCGGCGGTGACTCCGTAGCAGCCGTGACCCAGATGGGTTACGCCGACAAGGTGAGCTACGTCTCCACCGGCGGCGGCGCCATGCTGGAAGCCATCGAGGGCAAGATCCTCCCCGGCATCGCAGCCATCCAGGAATAAGCCATCGGCACATATGTCGCTAGCTAACAGCGACTTACGATTTGAGGGGTGCACTTCCAGGTGCACCCCTCGATTTATAACTGCCTGCTAATCTGCAGGATAAGCTATCGGGTCTAGAAACGCATCACGATGCCGGCACCGGCGGGAGAAGCACTCCACTCCAGCGTGGCGCTGTGGCGGACATTGCACTGCTCGGCTACCCAGCCGATGCGGCCCTTGCCGATGGCGCGCAAAGCAATGCCGCCGCCGAGGGCCAGGGTGCCCACGGAGGAAAGCGCCGCAGCGCACAGATACAAAGCTCCAGCTGTGAGTGCATCCCCTTGTGCGGCTTTGGCCTTTGTTGAATCGCTGGAAAAAATATCCTTGTTGCTGCCAACCATAGCACCACACACAGCAAACACTGCACTGGCGCCCATGACAACGGAACCACCGATGATAAGGCCCGTACCGCTTTTCATCTGGCGGCGGGCACCCACCACGGTTTCCTTATAAATATCTTCCCCTACCAGGCCGATGATGGATTCTTCGGAGAGGATCTGGCCCTTTTGGTCTACCAGATTAGCACCCTTGCGGACAATGGGACCGGCAAACTGGGCTTTCACTTCCTGGGCAAAGGCCATTCCGGCTGTCAGCAGGACAAAAATCACAAGAAGTTTTTTCATTTTATTTCAGAGCCTTTTCAATCTGCTGGGCAATGGCCTGCCAGTGAGCGGCCGTTGCATCGGTTCCCTTTACCTTGGCAGCCTTCTTCTGGATGTTCAGGAGTTCACCCATGACCAAAGCGGCGCTGGGGGAAGTCTTGGCACGGCTGCTGGCCACTACCTCAAGGGCGGTGGTCACAAAGCGGTTCTGCAGGTAGCGGCGGTAGCTGTCTACCTTGCCACCCTTCTCCAGTTCGGTGAACACCATGTCGTGCAGGTCGGAGAGATAGTCTTCCGGCTTGTAGTTGGCGGCATCGGCCTGGGCAAACTGATCCATGCGGTCCATCCGGTCCAGGCTCAGCAGGGAGCTGGCGCTGATCACATTGTTGATGAACGGATACAGATAGGAGTCGGGCTTGTCCGTGAGGTTGAAGATGTAGGGCTGCTCCACAATCCAGGCGGGACGGGTGAACACGCGCTGGTTGATGAAGTTCAGGGCGCGCTTCTGCTGGGCCTTGGGCACGGGAGCGTAGGTGGCGCCGGGCATCTCAATGCTCAGGTTGGTCACAAAGCGGCCGCCGATGGACATGGCCACATGGCCTACGTAGCGGTTGTACTGGGAAGTGAGGGCGTCGAACATGCGGTCCAGGTTGGTATACATGTTGGCCTCTTCCTTGTTCCACTCGGGCAGCTCGCCAATGATGCGCTGGAGATTCTTGATACCGTATTCGCTGGCGGCCACGGCGTCGTCACCCAGGTCTTCGCTCTGGGCTCGGGGATCCTGGTCGTAACCCTCGCCACCAAACCAGAGTTCGGGCTGGGCTTTCAGGCGCTCGATGATGACCTTGTTCCAGTAGAGGTGGTCCTCCTTGGGGGTCTTGAACTCGGTGGGCTTGTAACCGTACTCGATGGCCCACTTGTCGTAGGTGTTGATACGGGGATAGATGCCATCCTTGGTGATGTTGTCCTCGGGCTGGGCTACGTAGTTGAAGCGGGCGTAGTCCATGATGGACACGGTGTGGCCGTGCTCTTCTACCCAGGCCTTGTCACGGAGCTTCTCAACGGGCGTGAAGCTGGATGAACCTTTGTTGTGGCGGAGACCCAGGGTGTGGCCCACTTCGTGGGAGGAGACAAAGCGGATGAGGTCTCCCATAAGTTCGTCGCTGTATTTGAAGGCACGGGCGCGGGGATCAATAGCGCCGGCCTGGATCTGGTACCAGTCGTGGACCAGGGTCATCACGTTGTGATACCAGCCAATGTGGCTCTCTATAATCTCACCGCTGCGAGGGTCGTGCACGTTGGGACCGTAGGCGTTGGCCACGGGGGAGGCCAGGTAACGGATCACGGAGAAACGGGCGTCCTCCAGGCTCATGCCCAGTTCTTCGGCGTTCTCCGGCCATTCTTCGGCCCGGATGGCGTTTTTCCAGCCGGCCTGCTCAAAGGCCTTCTGCCAGTCGTTGACACCGGCAATCAGATAGGGACGCCACTGCTTGGGAGTAGCGGGATCGATATAGTAGACGATGGGCTTGACGGGTTCCACCAGTTCTCCCCTCTTCTGCTTCTCCACGTCCTCGGGACGGGCTTCCAGGCGCCAGCGGGTGATGAAGCGGACGCGTTCTACGCCCTGCTGCTCGTCGGAGAACATGCTGTAACCGTTGGCAAAGTAACCTACGCGGGGGTCAAAGTAACGCTGCTGCATGGGGGTCTCCGGCAGCAGGATCATGGAGGTGTTCAGGACCACGGTCACCACACCGGCTTCACGGCCGGCGGGCAGGATGGTGGAACGGACCGGACCGGCGCTGGGACCGCCCTGGGGCTGGTTGTAGCTGTAGGTCTTGGTTACGGTTACCTCCGTATTGATGGGGTAAGTACGCATGCTCTGGATAAAGCTGGCGTCTCCCTTGATGCCGCCCAGATTGTACTGGCGCTTGCTGGCGCTGCTGAAGGAAATTACCTGGTTGTCACCCTCGAACAGGCTGTTGGCCTTGATGCGGGTGGTGCCGTCGGTGCTGTTCTTCTCGGGCTTGAAGGAGGCCACGATAGGGTTCTCGGAGCTCACCTTTACGGCTTTGTCAATGGCCTGGTCCTTGTCGGCGTAGATGCTCAGGACATCGGCCCTCAGAAGGAGATTGCCGTTGACGGCTTTCTCCCAGTAGAGCATGGCCTCGTTCACTTCCTCACCGCCGTACTCACTGGCACCGGGGGTGTTGCTCACGTAACGGGTGATGGCCAGGAAACGGCGTCCCAGCAGGTTGTCGGGAATCTCCAGGTACCAGTCTTTTTCGTTCTGGGCTACGGAGAACAGACCCTGTTTGAAATCCAGGTTTACAGGAGTTTCCTTCTTGGACTCCTCCTTGGGAGCGTCCTTGTCGGAAGAGGGACGGGACGGACGGCCACCGGGGCCGGGCTGGGCGAAAGCGCTCAGGCAAAGTACCAGAGACGCCACCAGTAAAAGCTTTCTCTTCATTTTATATACAATTAAGGTTGTTGTACTTTCAGAGTATCCTCTGCGTGTTCTATGTCGTAGGAAGTGCCGGAGGCGGCGTGCAGCAGCTGCTCCAGTTCTTCCATCATGGCGCCGCCCAGCTCCTTGTCTCCGTAGTCGTTGCACACATCGGCCACGTACAGGAGGATGCGGCTGGCGGTTTCAAATTCGTCGGCCCCCAGGCTGCCCCAGCCCAGATAGAAGGCCGATGTATCCAGCAGCTGCTCGGCAAACCGCAGGGCCAGGTCGCGGGCTTTGTCCACCGCTCCCAGATGGTAGTAGTTCTCGATCATCTGGGCCACCATGTAGTCGTTTCCGGAGAAGCCCAGCGGAATGGTTTCCAGCGGGAAGTTCTCTTCCGGGAACACGGTCTGGCACAGATCCTGGATCTCCAGGGCCTTCTCCTGCTCACCGGCGTCGATGAGGGCGTTGGCCACGGTAAGGAACAGCTGGCGCTGGCTCAGCACACCCAGGAAGGTGTACATGTTCTGGTAATCCACAAACCAGTCCGTGTGGCTCAGGGCGTCCCACCTGTAGTCGTTCTTGATGCGGTTGTACAGCTCCAGGGCATCCACCTTGCCGGCATCGGTGGTGCCGGGCTTGTTCTTGATGGGCGTGAAGCGGTAGGAGTAACCGTCGTACAGGAGGTAGTCCTTAATGCCGATATTGATGTCTCCACCCTGGCTGAGTACGCTGATGGGACGGTCCCAGTTGTAGTTGGACAGCAGATCCAGCATAAAGAGCTCCGGCTTGGAGATATAGCTCTTGTCCTTGGACATGGTGAGCATGATCTGGTCCGGAATCTCGTCGGCGAACTTATCCGGCACAATGCCGTACTTGAGGCAGTTCTCCTTGTTCACCGGAACCACAATGTTGCGGGCGCAGATGAAATCCAGCTTGGTGCCGTCGTCCAGGGCCACCTTCATCTTGGGATCCTTGAACACGTCCATCACGTCCTTGATCATCATGGGAGAGCCGTCGTCGTAGGCAATGTACACAAACTCGTTGGTGCCGTACAGGTACTGCTGGGCGGGCACGGTGAGCGGGAGCGGCTTGCTCTCGTTGCAGGCCCACTTCATCTGGTCGATATACCAGTCGGTTCCCAGCAGGGAGGTGTTCACCACGCGGACATCCGTGCGGATACTCTCAATCTCCTGGGCATACCACAGCGGGAAGGTATCGTTGTCTCCGTGGGTAATCAGCAGGCCGTTCTCCCCTACCGTATTGAGGTAGTTGAAAGCCATCTCGGGAGCGGTATACCGATGGGAGCGGTCATGGTCGTCCCAGTTTTGGGCGGCCATGAGGGCGGGCACGCAGAGGCAAAGGGCCGATGCGGTAGCGGCCACCACCTTGGGATCGGCCTTCTTAGCGCTTTCCGTGATCCACTGGTACAGGGCGGCCACGCCCAGGCCTATCCAGATGGCAAACATGTAGAACGAACCCGCGTACGCGTAGTCGCGCTCACGCACCTGGTAAGGCGGCTGGTTCAGGTACAGCACAATGGCTATGCCCGTCATGAAGAACATCAGGAACACCAGCCAGCTGCCGCGCTTGTCACGGTCAAACTGGAACACCAGGCCCAGCAGGCCCAGCAGCAGCGGCAGGAAGAAGTAGTGGTTCTTGCCCTTGTTGTCGCGCAGCGGGGCGGGGGCGTTGGACTGGTCTCCCAGACGGATGCGGTCCAGGAAGCCTATGCCGCTTTCCCAGTTGCCGTTGAACACGTTGCCGGGAACGGGGCTATGGATGTCGTTCTGGCGGCCCACAAAGTTCCACATGAAGTAGCGCCAGTACATCCAGTTAAGCTGATAGTCAAAGAAATACGCCAGGTTGGCGCCCATGGTGGGCTTGCGGTGCTGGGCGCCGCGGATGCGGGTGCCCTTGCCCTGGGTATAGAGCTGATAGAAGTCTATGTAGCGGGAGTCCGCGTTGGACCACATACGGGGGAAGAGCATCTTGCCTTCCGGGGTGTAAACGGCGTCGGCCGGAGCGGTGGCCTTGATGTATTTGCCGTTGAGCGGGGCCCAGTAGCTGCCGCTTTTGATGTCGTAGGGGGCGCCGAAGTACTGGCCGTACAGCAGCGGCGTGGAGCCGTACTGCTCACGGCTGAGGTAACGCACCAGGGTGTAAGGGTTATCGGGCTGGTACTCGTTGGTAGGGGTCTTTACGCTGGAGCGGATAATCACGATGGAGAACAGCGAGAAGCCAATGGCCAGCGTGGTCACGCACAGGAGGACGGTATTGAGGAACACCTTTTCCTTCTTGAGGGTAGTGAACAGGCCCCAGAAGCAGAGGGCCAGCACGCCCACCAGGAAGAACAGCGCACCGGAATTATAAGGCAGGCCGAAGCCGTTCACAAAGATGCGGTCAAACCACGCAGCCGTCTTGGGGAAGTACGGGATAAACAGGTACACCAGCACAAACTCGATCACGATGCCAATGGCAAAGATGCCGGCCAGCTTCTTGAAGGAGAACGGCTTGTCCTCGTTCTTCCGGTAGTAGTACATGAACACAAAGGCCGGAATGGTAAGGAGGTTCAGCAGGTGTACGCCTATGGAGAGGCCCATCAGGAACGCAATGAGCACGATCCAGCGGTTGGCGTGGGGTTCATCGGCCTTCTCGTACCATTCGCACATGGCCCAGAACACCAGGGCGGTGAACAGGGAAGACATGGCATAAACCTCTCCCTCCACAGCACTGAACCAGAACGTATCGCTAAAGCAATAAGCCAGAGCACCAACAGCACCAGAACCGAAAATGGCAATGGCCTGGCCGATGGAGAACTCCTCTTTCTTGCCAATTACCCTCTTGGCAAAGAAGACGATGGTAAAGTAGAGGAAGAAGATGGTAAGGGCGCTGAGCACGGCGTTCATGGCATTGATGGCCACGGCGGCGTGGGAAGCGTCTACCGGAATGGAGAAGAAACGGGCGAACAGCTGGAACACCGGGTTTCCCGGGGGGTGACCCACTTCCAGTTTATAGGATGATGCAATGAACTCACCGCAGTCCCAGAACGACGCCGTGGGCTCTATGGTGGAAAGATACGTGATGCAGGAAATGGCCAGCACGGCCAGTCCAACCACCCAATTCCACTTCTTAAAGGTTTTGTTATCCATTCTGATCTAATCAACTAGTCAATTTACAAAGATAAGAAAAAGATTTGTATGTTTCGCCCTTGGAGAAGTATTGCCCTCGGAAACCTTCGCCACCCCCGGCGATAAGGGGGAGGGGCCCGCCGCGAAGCGGTGGGAGGGACGAAGGGGCGAAGCCCCGGAGGGTTTCAGAGGGTAATGCTTCGGAGGGGGCGACTACTTTTCTCCTACGTACATGCGGCAAAGGCCGAAGGAGAAGGGACGCTGGCGGACGTTTTGGAAACCGGCTTCCTGCATCATGGCCAGAAAGGCCGAAGGGGCCGGGAAGGCATGGACAGAAGCCGGGAGGTACTTGTAGGCCGCCTTGTCTCCGGAAATGAGCCCGCCCACCCAGGGCAGGATGTGCAGGAAATAGAGGTCGTAGAACCAGCGGATGACGCGGTTCCGGGGCAGGGACAGTTCCAGGATAACGGCCTTGCCGCCGGGCTTGAGAACGCGGTGGAACTCCTTGAGGCCCAGCTCCTTGTGCTCGAAGTTGCGGATACCAAAGGCGCAGGTTACGCGGTGGAAGGATCCTTCTTCAAAGGGGAGTTTTTCCCCATCGGCCACCTGCAGGCTTACGCGGCCGTCAACGCCGGCCTTGCGGGCCTTGTCCATGACCAGGGCCATCATGCCTTCGGAGATATCGGCCCCTATGACGTGGCTGCCTTCTGCAGCCGCCCTGGCGGTAACGATGGTGCTGTCCCCCGTGCCGCAGGCCACATCCAGGATCTGCTGCGGGGTGCCGTCCACAATCTCCTTGAGGGCGTGGCGCCGCCAGATCTTGTCTACATTCAGGGACATGATGTGGTTGAGCTTGTCGTAGGAAGGGGCAATCTCATCGAACATCTGCTGGATCTTCTCTTTCTTAGGCATTTTTCTTAAAGAAATGGAATTCTTCCGGAACGGGGTCGTAACCGCTTCCTCCCCACGGGTGGCAGCGGAGGATGCGGCGGGTGGTCAGATACAGGCCCTTGATGGGTCCGTGCTTTTTGAAGGCCTCCAGCCCGTACTGGGAGCACGTGGGCGTGAACCGGCAGCTGGGCGGCGTAAGCGGACTGATGCACAGCTGATAGAACTTGATCAGCAGCACAAAAGGGAAAATCAGAATCGATTTGAGCGTGGAATGGAACTTACTCATAATCAACAACTTGCGAAAATCCTCCTCCGAAAAAAGCGGAGGAGAAATTATACATCTTTCTGATTTTCAGTGACTTGCATTTCACGGGCCGAAACAGCCTGGAGGAGGTTGGCCATATCGGCGTAAATGGTTTCGTAAGGGAGCACCTCGGTGGAGGTGTAGATGAACAGGATGTCTACGGACGGCCCCAGGAGGTCTTTCTGGTGGCGGTAGGCTTCGCGGAGGCGGCGCTTGAGGAGGTTGCGCTTGACCGCCCGCTTGAAGTGGCGCTTGGGCACGGACACTACAATGCGGGAAGGATCCTGATCGGCCCGGATGGCATATTTGCAACGGAGGCAGCCGGCGCTGGACGACTTCCCATGCTCGAAGAGCCCCACCACGGCAGTCTTGCCGCAGAGGCGCTCGGATTTGGGAAGGCTTTCATCCATACTAGAGGGTACCCAGGTACTGCTCAATGGCGCTGGCTACAGACGGGGCCTCGGGAGACGGGGCCTTGACGTCTATGCGGAGACCGGCTTCTTCCATGGCTTTGACAATGGATTTGCCGTAAGAGACCATCTTGATGTCTCCCTGTTGGAAGTCCGGGAAGTTTTCCTGGAGGGACTTGACATCGGCCGGGTTGTAGAAGACAATCATGTCGTAGTCCTGGAGCTTGAGGTCCTTGAGGTCCTGGCTCACGGATTTTACAAACACACCGGTGTTGTACTCCAGGCCGTGGGCCTGCAGCTGGGAGGTGAGGGCGTCACCGCTGGAGGTGTCGCTCATGGCTACCAGGAACTTTTCTCCCTTGTGCTTGGGGCCAATGAGGGCCACCACGCTCTCGGGGGTGCCGGTGCCGTAGAAGATTTTGCGCTTGCGGTATACGATGTGCTTCTGCAGATACATGGCCACCGCCTCGGTGGTGCAGAAGTACTTCATGGTCTCGGGAATCTTGGCGCGAAGTTCTTCGGCCAGGGAGAAGAAAGCATCAATGACGTGGCGGGAAGAGAAAATGATAGCCGTATAATCCAGCACGTTGATTCGCTGGGCGCGGAACTCCCGGGAGGTCAGAGGTTCGATTTTGAAAAAGGGTCGGAAATCGAAGGTTGCGCCGAATTTCTCCGTAACAGACTCATATTGAGTAAGAACGCGGGGGGCGTTCTGGGAAACCAAGATTTTCTTGATGCTCATGTTGTAAACCTTTCTTCTCTACAATACTACTGCCGAAACTACCAGCAGGGCTGCCGGGAAAATTTCGAGCGCGCAAAGGTACAAAAAAGTTCGCAAATGATTGCAAGATAATGATAAAATTTGCGCGCTGCGGAACAGAAATAGAAGGTAAACAAGGGCCGTTTCTCCGTACAAAACCAGCCTTACAACCCCGTCTTCCAGGCCGATGAGGCTCAAAAGCCCCACGGTGACCAGCAGCACCAACATCAAGAGAATAAAGTACGTATATCCCACGCGATGGGCCTGGCGGAAGGTTTCATACCGCCGGCGCGGGCGGAGCCATAAATACACAAAGTGCCTCAATAGGCAATACGCCAGCAACGCCAGGAAAATGCCGGCCAGCTGGAGGTTGGGATCCAGTTCCTGGAGCAGGGACGGGAAGTACAGCTTGTACCGGTACACCAGCATCACGGCCGGAATGGTGAACACCAGGGCTACCAGGTTACGGTCCTGGCTTACGCGGATGCTGCCCTCCAGGGCAGCGCTGCCGCGTACACGCGTGTAGCTGTCTGTCATATACGGGAGCACCTGCAGGAAGCGCTTGAGGGTGGCCATGGCCAGCACCACAAACACCACCAGCATCAGGTTCAGGAGCCAGGGAGACGGCGGAACCTCCGGGGCTACGGCCTCGGGGGCGGTGGTCTCCAGCAGGAGTTCCCCGGATTTGAATAACGAATCTAGCATGGATTAATTGCCTCTTTTGGCAGCGTAGCCCATTGCCTGCAAAATGGATACCACCTTGTCCCGGAAATCTCCCTGGATGGTGATTTCTCCATCTTTGGCCGTGCCGCCCACGCCCAATTTGGTTTTGAGCGCGCGGCCCAGTTCCTTGAGGTCATCGGCCTTTCCTACAAAACCGCTTACCAGGGTGACTTGCTTGCCACCCCGGTTGCGGCGGTCGATTCCTACGATGAGGCGCTGTTTCTGAGGCGGAAGCGTATCTGCTTCCTCCTGGGTTTCCGTTTGGTATTGGAAGTCCGGGTTGGTGGAGTAAACCACGCCCAGACGGGATTTCCAGTCGTTTTCCATTTTTACCTGTTGCGGCCGGCCGCCTCCACCAGGGTGCGGACGTGCATGTTGAACCCGTCATTGGCGATGAGGCTCTCCAGCGTGCAGTGCATGCGGTAGCGCCAGTAGTGACGCGGGATAGCGGGGATGTTGATGCGTTCTTCGGCCGGGTTGCCCTGGTAACGGATTTCTCCGTCGGTGGCCAGGTAGTCCTGCAAAGGAAGGATGGCCAGCATGGCCGGCGATTTCATGTGCTGGGCCAGGATCAGGTCTGCCACCCACGGTTCGCAGAAGTACGGGGCGTCTCCCTCGCAGCCCAGCATCTCGTTGTAGAAGCGCTGGGTAAGGGCGCGGTCTTCCTCCCACCAGGCACGCAGCGGCGAGGTGTCGTGCGTTCCGGTGGCGCAGACGCACCAGTAGGGATAAGACTCCGGATGGGCAAACAGATCGGCCGGATCTTTGGGCATGCGCTGGATTTCCAGGCTCAGGATGTTCAGGTCTTCCATCACGGAAGGGACGCAGCCCGGGATCATGCCCAGGTCTTCCCCGCAGCAAAGCATGCCGGTAGAGCGGAGCAGGGCGGGGAGCTTTTTCATGGCGCATTCTCTCCAGAAGTCGTTGTGACGGAACCAGAAGAAGTCTGTGTAGAGCTCTTTGTAGTGGTGCTTCATATCCTCCGGAAGGGCGGCGAAGAGCTGCGTCTTTTCTCCGGAGATACGGGGATGCCAGTAACCCTTCTTTCTGGGGTCTTCCACAAAGAGGACATTGGTGCCTTCCCCATCCCGGGGGTTGAAGCCCCGCATCCGCAGTTCTTCCTCCGAGTACGGGAGGGCCGGGTTAAAGTGGCCCATGAGACCGCTCGTGTACTGGGTAGGGATTTCCCAGATGCGGAAGAAGCCCAGGATATGGTCTATGCGGAAGGCGTCGAAGTACTGGGACATGTTTTTCATGCGGGCCTTCCACCAGGCATAGCCGTCCTTGGCCATCTCTTCCCAGTTGTAGGTGGGGAAGCCCCAGTTTTGGCCGTCCTCGGCAAAGGCATCCGGCGGGGCGCCCGCCTGGCCGTCCAGGTGGAACAGCGTCGGGTGCTGCCAGGCCTCTACGCTCCGGCGGCTGACGCCGATGGGAAGGTCTCCCTTGAGGGCCACACCGTGCAGATGGGCATATTCCACAGCATCCCGGAGCTGGACATCCAGCAGGAATTGCAAGTAGCAGTGGAAGCCTACCTCCTCCGGGTGCGCCACGGCATAGGCCTGTACCTTCTTGGCGTTATAGGTGCTCAGCTCTTTCCACTGGCCGTACTCGATGGTGCCGTAGGTATCCCTGAGCACGCAGAAAACGGCATAGGGGATGAGCCATTCTCGGTTTTCTTCCACAAACTTCTTATAGGCATCGGAGGCCAGGACGGCCTTGCCTTTGGCGCCCTTGTATACTTTTCGCATCAGGGCCAGCTTGGTTTGGTTTACCAGCTCATAGTCTTCCTGCGGAAGGGCCTCCAGCTCCTGCTGCTTGGCCTTGTAGGCGGCATCCTTGCGCACGCCGGCATCCGGCAGATGGAGATACTGCGGGTGCAGGGCAAAGGTGCTCACAGCGTTGTAAGGATAGGAATCCTGCCAGGTATGGGTCTTGTTGGTATCGTTGATGGGCAGCAGCTGGATGATGTTCTGGCCGGCTTTGACGGCCCAGTCTACCAGCTTTTTGATGTCGTGGAATTCTCCCACGCCAAAGCTGTCTTCCGTGCGGAGGGAGAACACCGGAATGGCCACACCGGCCCCTCTCCAGGGACGGGTGGCAAACTTGGGCTGAACGTCTGCCACAATGAGCTGGGTATCCTTGGGCGGGACCTCTGCGAAGAAGTGGTTGGGGCCCTCTTCCCACAGGCGGATCTGTTTGGTCTTGGTGTCTGCGATGACAAACTTGTATTCCATGGGCTCGTCTATGTCCATGGTGATGAACCACCAGGGGAACTGGCCGTCACTCATCAGGTGCACCTGTCTCCAGTTGCCCAGGACCTTGCCGGAACCCACGATGCCCACCGACTCGTTGCTTCTGACCTCGGGGGCCGATACGCGGAAGCACACATTGCCCAGGCTGGGGCCCTCTTTGCGGGGATGACGGAAAGAGGAACCGTCCGGACGGCGGAATATGACATCGCTGAAGGCCGATGCATAGAAGGCCGAATTGGCCGGGCGCTCTTTCCAGTAAGAGCGGACAATGATATTTTTTTGCGAAACCGGCGCGATAAACACGTGGTGGCGCCATTCGCGCTTGATTACTTTTCCATCCTGAACAACCTCAAAGGTAAAGGCCTCTCCGCTGTGGATGTCCCGGCCGGTAAGCATGATTTGCCATAACCCGCCAAGGGAGGGCTCCATGGGGATGCGCCGTTTACCCAGGCGGAGCTGAATGCTCTCCCCAAGGGCAGTGCGATAATGAAGCTGAATATTTACGGTCATAAAAAGTGTGTTTTATCTGTGGTTAAACCTCGCTATTGCGAGGCTTAACAAATTTACACATTCGGTACGGATTTCACAACGGGTATCCGCAACTTTCCTTCCGAACCGCGGATATATTGCGACGAATGAAACAAATTTTGTATTTTTGTTTTATGAAAAAGATAATCCTCTCCTTCTTCCTTCTGACCGCCTGCCTGCTGGCCAAGAGTCAGGACATCGTTTATGTGGATGCATCGGCCTTTCCGGTGTATGGTAAAGCCTTTTCCCAGGCCGATGGCCCCCGCTACCGCCGCCTTCCGGAAAGTCTGCACGGCGTCTCCCGCGAAGCCGTCTGGAACCTGGGCACCAATTCTTCCGGCCTGTACATCCGGTTCCGCACCAGCGCCCCGGAGATCCACGCCAAGTGGACCAACACCGGCAACAACATGCCGCACATGACGGACTGCGGCACCGGCGGCCTGGACCTCTACGCCTATCTGGACGGGGAATGGAAGACGGTGGGTTCCGGCTTCCAGTGGGGTACGGCCGGCAAAAAGGAGCGCCAGCGCAAACTGGTGGCCAACATGGATCCCGTGGAGCGGGAGTACATGCTCTACCTGGCCCTGTACGACGAAGTCAAGACCCTGGAACTGGGCGTTCCGGAAGGATACACCCTGGAACAGCCGGTCCTCAACAGCCCCAAGTCTGACTGCCCCATTGTGATGTATGGCACCAGCATCCTGCAGGGCGGCTGTGCCTCCCGTCCCGGCATGGCCCACACCAATATCATCGCCCGCCGCTTTGACCGCACGGTCATCAACCTGGGCTTCAGCGGCAACGCCTTCCTGGACCTGGAGATTGCAGAGCTCATGGCCGGCGTTCCCAACCCCGCCGTTTTTGTGCTGGACTACGTTCCCAACGCCATGCCGGACAAGATCGAGGCCCGCGGAGAAAAGTTCTACCGCATCCTGCGGGACAAGCACCCCACCGTTCCCATCCTCTTTGTGGAAGACCCTTACTTCCCGCACAGCAAGGTGGACAAGGCCATTGCAGAGGAAATCAGCAAGAAGAACGCCGCCCAGAAGGCCCTCTTTGAGCAGCTGGTAGCCGCCGGAGAAAAGAACATCTACTACGTCCCCGCCGAGGGTATGACCCAGGCCGAAGACTTTGTGGACTGCATCCACCTCACGGATATGGGCATGGTCCACTACGCAGACCATCTCTCCACCTTTCTCCAGAAAGTGCTGTAATGAAAAAAGGAGAAGCTACGGTAGTAAAGAATGCGGGCAGCCATTATCTGCTGTCACAGTTGCCGGCGTGGGAAGTGTTCCCGGCCGTTCTGCGCGGCAAGGTCCGCCTCAAGGCCAGCGAAATCACCAATCCCATAGCCGTGGGAGACCAGGTCAAGTACGAGTGGGCCGATGACGGAGACAGCGCCGTGATCACGGAGATTCTCCCCCGCCGGAACTATGTGATCCGCCGCAGCACCAACCTCTCCCGCCAGGCGCACATCATTGCCGCCAACGTGGACCGGGCCTACGTGGTGGTCTCGCTGTACTTCCCGGAGATCAAACTCCCCTTCCTGGACCGCATCCTGGTTACCTGTGAGCTGTACGGCATTCCCGCCACCATTGTGCTGTCCAAAACAGACCTGTACCGGGAACCCGCCCCCGAAGAGATAGCCCATTTCAAATCCATCTACGAGGGCGCCGGCTACCCCGTGATTGAAACCTCCGTCAAAACCGGAGAAGGCATAGACCAAATCCGGGAAGCCTGCCGAGACCGCGTAAACCTGTTCTCCGGAGAGTCCGGCGTGGGCAAGAGTTCCCTCATCAAGGCCCTGGACCCCAGCCTGGATCCCAAGATTGGCGTCATTTCGGCCGCCCATCTGCAGGGCAAGCACACCACCTCCCTGTACGAGATGTATCCCCTGAGCGGAGGCGGTTACCTCATTGACTCCCCCGGCATCCGCGGCTTCGGCCTGGTGGATGTGGAAAAGGAGGAGATTGCCAAGTACTTCCCGGAAATGCTCAAGGCTTCGGCCGACTGCCGCTTCTCCCCCTGCACGCATACCCACGAGCCCGGCTGCGCCGTCAAGGCCGCTGTAGATGCCGGCCTCATCTCACCGGAGCGCTACAACTCCTACCTGGGCATGCTGGAGGAAGACAAGAAGTTCCGATGAATCTCCATAAGGAAATACTGCGTTTGGCAGTTCCCAGTATCCTGGCCAATATCACCGTCCCGCTGGTGGGAATGGTGGATATGGCCGTGGCGGGACACCTGGAGGGGACATCGGCCGCTGCGCTCATTGGCGGCATCACCATTGGGGCCATGCTCTTTGACCTGCTGTACTGGAACTTCGGGTTCCTGCGGGTGGGAACGGGCGGCCTGGCGGCCCAGGCCTACGGGCGAAAGATGGCCGGTCAAGCCGGCCATGACGACGAAACGGGCAACATTTTGAGCCGGGCGCTGCGGATTGCCTTTATATCCGGCATCTGCCTCATTGCCCTTCAGTGGGTGGTGATCCAGCTGGCTTTCCTGTTCATTGACTGCAGTCCGGAGGTCCAGAAACTGGCCACCCAATACTTCTATATCCGCATTTGGGCTGCGCCGGCCACCCTGTCGCTCTTTGCCTTCAAGGGGTGGTTCATTGGCATGCAGGATACGGTCCGTCCCATGACGGCCGACCTCCTGGTGAACGGCATCAACATAGGTGCCTCCATTGTGCTGGGCATGCTGATCGGTTTCCCTGGCATCGCCCTGGGCACTTTCCTAGCCCAGTGGAGCGGCTTCTTCTACAGCCTGCTGGCCGCCCGGCGCCGCTACGGCTGGCACGTAAATATCTCATTATCTTCACTTTACAAGATAATACCCCTCAGTTTCAGAAGGGGTCCAGAGAAGGAAGTCTCTGAGACAGAAGAAGTTAACCGCCAGGCGCAAATCAACGAACCCCGCTTCTTTGCTTTGAACCGGGACCTGCTGCTAAGGTCCATCGGGCTCATTGCGGTGTATATTGGGTTTACGGTGATATCGGCCCGGTATGGAGATCTGATGCTGGCGGTGAGCGCCATCCTCATGAAGCTCCTGATGTTCTTCAGCTACTTTACGGACGGCTTTGCCTACGCCGGCGAGGCCCTTACCGGCAAATATGTGGGCGAGGGATCGGTGGAAGGGGTGCGCTCCACGGTGCGGCAGACCTTCCTCTGGGGCATGGCCATGGCGGGCCTGTTCATGCTGGCCTACGGCGCCGGCGGCACGCCCATCCTGCGGCTCATGACGGAAGACACGACGGTGGTGGAAGCCGGGCAGCAGTTCCTGCCCTGGCTGCTGCTGATGCCGCTCATCGGCTGTCCGGCCTTTGTGTGGGACGGCATCTTCATTGGCGCCACGGCCTCCAAAGACCTTCGCAACAGCACGCTGCTTTGCGCCATCGGATTCTTTGTGGTCTGGTTTGCGGGCAAGCGCTTTACCACCACGCCCGAAACCGCCATCCACCTCCTGATGGCCGCATACTTCATGCACCTGGCCATCCGGGCCACGTACTTGACAACCCGCTACAAGAAAGCTATTTTCTCAGGTATTTCCAGCCAATAACCGGCAACACAAACGCCAGCAGGCAGGCCACGATCCAGAAGATGGATACGGGGGTGAAATTGTATACGCCCTGCTCCATGAAGCCGCCAATGAGGAAGCCGCTCACCGAGCTCTGCAGACCCGCGGCGGCATAGCTGGAGATGCCCACGATGCCCAGGGCCGCGCCGGTGGCCTTGCGGGGCACAAAGTCCAGCGCCATCAGGCCCGCCACAATGCAGAACACAATGCTGAAGGAGAAGCTGAACAGGGCCACAAACACCATATTCAGTGCAAAGCCGCCTTCCAGGAACAGGAAGCCAGACAGCGACGCCACCGCCAGGATGCCCGCCAGCACAACGGGCCGCACCCGATTGCCGCCAAACACGCGGTCCGACAGCCAGCCGGCCAGAAGATTGCCCGTGATGCCGAAGGCCTCGGCATAACCGATAATCTGCGCCGCGCTGCTGAGCGAGAATGCCTTCTGCTTCTGGAGGAACAGGACGCCCCAGTCGCTCACCGCGTGCTGGGTAATATACAGGAAAGCGGTAGAAATGGCAATGACCCAGATGCCCGGATGGCGAAAAACCCATTTCTGGAGCTCCTGCGTGGGCTTTTTGTCCATCTCCCGCACCGGCTCTCCGGAGAGTTCCTGCACGGAGGGAAGGCCTTCGCTTTCCGGGGTATCAGAGATGAAGACCAGGGAAACCACCAGGCCGATACCCCCCGCTACAGCCGCCGCCACGAAACCCCACTGCCAGCCCACGGCTGCTACGATGAAGCCCGTCATAACCATGGAGACGGACTTGCCCAGCTGCGGGGTAGAGCTGAAGATGCTGTACCGCGTGCCGCGCTGATTGAGCGGGAACCAGCGGGACAGGCTGATGGTGCCGGGAGGCGATCCCATGGACTGCATCCAGCCGTTCACGCCCCACAGGAGCAGGAAAGCCACAAAAATAAAGAGGGAACCCATTCCCAGAGGAGTTCCCAGCAGCCCCAGGACCCCCAGGATGAGATTGATCAGGGCCGATATGCCAATACCCGCCGCCATGAAGCGCCGGATGTTGCAATAGTCGGCAATGAATCCGTTGGTAAATTTTCCTACCGCATATACAAAGTAGAAGGCCGATCCGATAAGGCCCAGTTCCCCCGCCGTGAGCACGCCGCCGTCGATGAGCGGCTGCTTGACCACGCCCAGCGTTCCCCGGCACACGTAGTACAGGGTATAGGCCACGGTCACGCCCCAGAAGGTACGCTCACGAAAGCGCTTGTAGGAGGCATCCACCTCCCCTTCCGGCACTTTGACGGCCGAAGGCTTGCTGATGCGGAAGTAGGAAAAGAGAGACATTACAGATCTGCCAAAAGGTCTCCCATATCGGTGCCAGGAACGTAGAGACGGGCCTGCATGCCCACGGCCCGGGCGCCCTCCACGTTGGCTTCGTTGTCGTCTATGAACAGGATCTCCCCGGCGGGAAGGCCGATGCGGCGCACGGCCTCCTGATAGAATACGGCCGAGGGCTTGAGGCATTTCATCTCGCAGGAGATGAACTGCTCCTTGAAGGTGGTGTCCGGATCCAGCCCGGCCTCTTTAAGTGCCTTGAGGCAGAAAGGCATGGAGATGGGGTTGTTGTTGGAAAGCAGATAAAGCGGATAGCGCTTCCGCAGTTCCTTCACCACCTCTGCGGTACGCAGATCCACCCCGGCCAGCAGCTGTCCCATGCACCAGTCCACGTCTTCCGGCTTGGTGCCGGGACGGGAACCGGCCAGTACATAGGCACGAAAAGCATCGGCACTTACCTTGCCTCCCTCCATATCTCCGTAGATGCCCCTCTGGTGCCAGGGGTCCAGCAGGTCCGTGATGCGGGCAAAACCCAACTTGTCGCGGAAAGCGGCTACGCATCGGCCCAGATCCAGGCCGATGAGTACTCCTCCTATGTCAAATACGATGGCTTTTATCATAGCGAAGACAAAGATACAAAAAAAGAAATTCCCGCTAGCGAATTTCACAATTGGCTGCGGGATTTATAGTAAGGTATCAATATTTATGTCTGATACCCCATTATTCCAATACCGTGCCAAAAATGGCAAACGGTAAAAATTATTTATTTTTTTTCTTCCTTTTCTTCTGATTCCAGTCTCCGTAAATCTCGCTCACGTTGCCGGCGGTGATGAATCCGTGGATGTCGTTCTGCTTCATGAAGTTCATCAGGTTTGCGAACTCCTGCTGGGTGAGAAGGGCCTGGATTTCCGTGTTCTGGTGTCCGTTGTAGCCGCCCGTCACACTGTACAAAGAGCAGCCGCGCTGCAACTCTTCGATGATGTACTTTCGGATTTCCTCGTACCGGGAAGAAATGATGCAAACGCGTTTGCGGCGATTGAGGCTGGCGGTGAAATAGTCCAGGGCCAGGCCGTTGATCCAGGTACCGATGAGGCCGATGATGACCAGGCGGAACGGATTCACAAAGAATGCCGTGCAGCAGATGAGGGCGCCGGCCACCGAAACGGAGGTGCCGATGTCGAAGTGCAGGTACTTGTTGACAATCTTGGCCAGGATATCCAGGCCACCGGTGGAGGCGTTGATATTGAACAGGATGGTCTGCGAGGCGCTGAGGATGAGTACAAAGCACAGCAGGTCAAACCAGGGGTCTCCCATCAGGGAAGTGGAGCCGGGCTCCATAATGCGCTCTACCGGAAACACTTTCTCCCAGAACTCGATGAAGGGACCCAGAATCAGGGCGGTATAAACTGTTTTAGCGCCAAATTCGTGGCCAATCAGGAACCAGGCCATGATCAGAAGGAGGGCGTTGATGATGGTAACCACCAACGACACCTTCACCGTCAAACCCGCCAGGCCGAAGAGGCCGGAAATCACCATGGACAGACCGGTGATGGAACCGATGACCAGGTTGCTGGGCATGAGGAAATAATACACGGCGGCTGCGGCAATGAGCATGGCCACCGTCATTATAATGAGCTCTTTCCAGAACTTCCAGGTTCCCAGCGTCTGAAGGATTTCTTTCATTTTTATCAGTTTTAGCTTATAAAGGTAACACTTTTCTGGAAAACTGCTAATAGTACTTATAAAATCCAACAATGGACTCCATTCCGGCAAAGAACTGACGCAGCAGGTAACTCTCGTTGGGCGAATGGATGGTGTCCCGTTCCAGGCCAAAGCCCATGAGCAGCGGGTCGATGCCCAGGATGCGCTGCATATCGGCCAGGATGGCGATGGAACCGCCGCCGCGGGCAGGGACGGGCTCGATGCCGTAGACATCGGCCATGGCCTTGGAGGCCGCCTGGTAGGCGTGCGAGCTGATGGGGATGAGGAAGCCGTCTCCGCCTTCAAAAGGCGTCACCTCCACCTTGATGTAGGGAGGAGCGATGCGCTGCAGATGCTCCTGGAAGAGTTGGGAAATTTTGGCCGATGTCTGCCAGGGCACGAGGCGCATGGACACCTTGGCGTAGGCCACGGAAGGCAGCACCGTCTTGGCACCTACCCCCGTATAGCCGCCCCAGATGCCGCAGACATCCAGGCAGGGCCGGATGGCGGTACGCTCCAGGGTGGTGTATCCTTTTTCTCCCTTCACTTCCTTGATATCCAGGAAGTGCTTGTATTCTTCCAGATCGAAGGGAGCCTTGTTCAGGAGGGCGCGGTCTTCTGCGCTCAGGTCCACCACGTCGTCGTAGAAGCCGGGGATGGTAACGCGGCCGTCTTGGTCGTGCAGGGAGGCTATGAGGGCGCAGAGCTCGTTGATGGGATTGGCCACGGCACCGCCGTAATGGCCGGAGTGGAGGTCTTTGTTGGGGCCGGTCACCTTCACTTCCAGGTACGCCAGGCCGCGCATGCCGCAGTTGATGGACGGAACCTTCTCGCTGATCATGGTGGTATCGGAGACCAGGATGACATCGGCCTTTAGCAGATCCTTGTGGGCCTCTACCCAGGCGGGCAGGGAGCCGCTGCCAATCTCTTCCTCTCCCTCGAAGATGAACTTGACGTTGTGCTTGAGCTGACCGGTGCGAAGCAGGAACTCAAAGGCCTTCAGGTGCATGAAGAGCTGGCCCTTGTCGTCGTTGGCGCCGCGGGCGTAGATGGCTTCCTCGCCGGTGTTGGGATCCTGGGCCAGGACGGGCTCAAAGGGGTCTGTGCGCCACTTTTCCAGGGGCTCCGGGGGTTGCACGTCGTAGTGGCCGTACACCAGGACGGTCTTGGGGGCGCCCAGGTCCTTGTAGCCGTACACCACGGGGTGACCGGCGGTCTCGTATACATCGGCGTCATCGGCCCCGGCTTCTTTCAGAAGATCTACCAGCCGCTGGGCGCACATGTACATGTCCGGTTTGTGTTCCGGCTTGGCGCTGATGGAGGGAATGCGAAGGAGGGAAAACAGCTCTTCAAAAAATCGCTGCTTATTTTCTTGGATATAAGTTTTCATAATCTTTGTGGCGTATTACCACAAAGATAACAAAAACTATTCAGTCTGTCCGCCTGCCAGATCCAGAATTTCTGCGGTAATCTTCTGCTGACGGCCCTTGTTGTACTGGAGGGTGAGCTCGGAGAGCAGGTTCTCGGCGTTGTCGGTGGCCGTCTGCATGGCCACGGTGCGGGCGGCGTGCTCTGCGGCCACGCTGTCCAGAAGGGCGGCGTACAGCTTAAGTTTGAGCGCCTTGGGAAGGAGAGACTCCAGCAGCTCTTTCTTACCGGGTTCGATAAGGATATCCTCGGATGCCCGATCGGCGTCGGGCATGACAGCGTTGACGGGAGCTGCGGGCAGCAGCTGCTCGGCTACCGGAACCTGACGGGCGGTGGAGGCAAAGTGGGTGTACACCAGCAGCACGCGGGAATAGCGGCCTTCCTCTACCTCATGGGCCAGTTTTTCCACCAGGGCGGCGGCGGGACCATAGGCGGGATGTTCCACCAGGTCGTTCAGGTCGTCGGGGCTGGGGAAACCGTCGCGGCGCATGGCGTCGGCCATCTTTCGGCCCACCGAATAGACCACGTCTCCGGAGTGACGTTCACTGCGCACCTTGGCAATGATGTTGGAGTTGAATCCGCCGCAAAGGGAAGAATTGGAGGCCATGGCCACAATGGCCGTGGGCTTGGATGTCCGGTCGGAGCCGGGCATGACGGTATTTTCGGTATCGAGGACTACTTCGTCATTCCCGTCTTGACCGGGAATCTGCAGCGACGCCAGGATTCCCTGCATCGCTTCCTCGTAGGGCCGCATGGCTTCAATGGCCACCTGCGCCTTGCGCAGTTTGGCACTGGACACCAGCTTCATGGCCGAAGTAATCTTCAGCGTACTCTTGACCGACCCAATCCGGCCCTTTATTTCCTTCAGTGTGGGCATTACTTGAGGGTAAGGATAACGGAGGCAGCAGTTTCGGTAAGGATCTTTTCAATCTCAGGGGTGAGCTTTCCGGCTCCCAGCTGGTCTATCACATCGGCCTGGTGCGTAGCGCGGAGACGGCCCAGGAAGGCTTCCTGGAAGGGGCGCACAGCGTCGATGGCGATGTCCCTCATCAGGCCTCTCGTACCGCAGAAGAGGATGGCCACCTGTTCTCCCACGGGCATGGGGCTGTACTGGGGCTGGATGAGCAGCTGGTTGTTCTTTCGGCCTTTATCCAGGGCCAGCTCGGTAACCTTGTCCACATCGGAGGAGAACTTGGAGAAGGCCTCCAGCTCGGCCCACTGGGCCTGGTCGATCTTAAGGGTACCGGCCACTTTCTTCATGGACTTGACCTGGGCGCTGCCACCCACACGGGATACGGAAATACCCACGTTGATGGCGGGACGCACGCCCTGGTTGAAGAGGGCCTGCTCCAGGTAAATCTGACCGTCGGTGATGGAGATCACGTTGGTGGGGATATAGGCCGATACGTCACCGGCCTGCGTCTCGATGATGGGCAGGGCGGTAAGGGAACCGCCACCCTTGACCTTGTCTTTGAGGGCGGCCGGAAGGTCGTTCATCTTCTGGGCCACTTCCTGCTGGTCGATGATGCGGGCGGCGCGCTCCAGCAGACGGCTGTGCAGGTAGAAGATATCTCCGGGGTATGCCTCACGGCCCGACGGGCGCCTGAGGATGAGGGATACCTCACGGTAGGCCACAGCCTGCTTGGAGAGGTCGTCGTACACCACCAGGGCATGACGGCCCGTGTCGCGGAAGTATTCACCGATGGCGGCTCCGGCAAAGGGGGCGTAATACTGCAGGGCGGCCGGGTCGGAAGCCGTGGCGGCTACCACCACGGTGTAGTCCATGGCGCCGTGCTCCCGCAGGGTCTTCACGATGGAAGCCACGGTAGAGCCCTTCTGGCCGATGGCTACGTAGATGCAGTACACCGGATCGCCGGCCTCGTAGGCCTGGCGCTGGTTGATGATGGTATCAATGGCAATGGCCGTCTTACCCGTCTGGCGGTCACCGATGATGAGCTCACGCTGACCACGGCCGATGGGAATCATGGCATCGATGGCCTTGAGACCCGTCTGCAGGGGTTCGCTCACCGGCTGGCGGTAGATGACGCCCGGAGCCTTGCGCTCCAGCGGCATGTCAATCTTGTCGCCGTCCACGGGGCCCAGGCCGTCCAGCGGAGCTCCCAGCGGGTCCACCACGCGGCCCAGCAGCTGATCGCATACGCCAATAGAAGCGATGCGGCCCGTACGGCGCACCACCATCCCCTCCTTCACTTGATCCGTGGGACCCATGAGCACGGCGCCCACGTTGTCGATCTCCAGGTTCATCACCACGGCCATGACGCCGTTGCCGCAGTCCAGCAGTTCGCCGGCTTCGGCATGGTCCAGGCCGTAGATGCGCACGACGCCGTCACTCACCTGCAGGGCCTTGCCAATCTCCTCAAACTGGAGATCGTTTTTCATGTCTTGGAGCTGCCCTAACAGGATATCGCTCACTTCACTGGGTTTCAGACTAGTTGCCATTAAATAATTCTTCTATTTCTTTCAATAAACTGTTCGCGGATCTGGTCCAACTGGTGCTTGACGCTGGCGTCCATGAGGAACTCGTCCAGGTCCAGGACAAAGCCGCCAATGAGGTTGGGATCCACTTCTACTTCAAAGATCACATCGTCCCCGGTCTTTTGGCGGACCAGGTCCTTCAGGCGCTGAAGCAGGCGCTCGGAAGGTTCGCTTACCGTGGTGAGATGGGCCTTGCGGATACCGATACTGCGCCGATAGATAGTGATGAAAACCCGCAGAATATCTTCTACCAGGTCCATGCGGCTGTTCTGGTTGAGCAGCGTGAGGAACCGGCTCATTTCCGGCGACATCCGGTTTCCCAGGGCCGACTGGAGGAGTTTCTTCTTGTCAAAGGGGCTTATCACGTCGTCGGCCGCCGTGACCATACGCCGGAGGTCGGGCACCTGGAACAGGGCCCGCTCCAGGGTCTCGGCCTCGGAGCACACCAGCTCTCCCTGACCGGTCTCCTGGCAGTACTTCACCAGGGCGGTGGCATAGCGCGTTATGACGATGCTACGGTTCATGAGCGGATTTCTGACTTGCCGGCTTCGTCTACCAGCTTATCCAGGAAGGCGCGTTGGCTGCCTTCGTCGGAGAGCTCGCGGCGGAGCACTTTCTGGGCCACTTCTACGCTCAGGAGGGCAATTTCCTTGCGCACGTCGCGCAGGGCGCTCTCCTTTTCGGCCGCTATCTGGAGCTTGGCTTCGGCCAGCAGTTTGTCGGCCTCTTCCTTGGCCTGCTGCTTGGCATCGGCCACAATCTTAGCCTTGGTTTCCGTTGCCTCCTTGAGGATGGCACTCTGTTCCCGGCGGGTCTGCTCCAGCATCTGGGCCTGCTCAACCTTCCATTCTGCCATACGCGCCTCTATTTCATCGGCATCCTTCAGGGACTGCTGTATCTTGGCACTGCGCTCGTCCACCATATCCGTGATGATCGGGAATCCGAACTTCGCGAGGAGGAAGAACACGATGCCGAAGATAACGACCATCCAGAAAAGAAGGCCGAATTCGGGCGTAACAAGCGACATAGGCTAGCGGAAAAGGATGAGGAGGCAGACGATGATGGCAAACAGGGCGGCACCTTCCACCATACCGGCAGCCACCAGCATGGAGGAACGGAGGTTGCCGGCGCTTTCCGGCTGACGGGCAATGGCTTCCATGGTGGATTTGCCAATCTTGCCGATACCGATAGCAGCGGCCAGGG
>CAMVJR010000007.1 GCA_947167855.1 uncultured Bacteroidales bacterium | reverse complement strand
TTCTTTACATCATGCACCTGATGGACCGTCTCCGCGCCGAGTGGGGCGTCCGTTTTCCGGGGGAATAAATCTATTACAATACTTCTTTGAGGAAAGGTCCGGTAACGGAAGCCGGATCCTTTGCGATTTCTTCCGGAGTACCCTGGGCCACGATGTAGCCGCCCCTTCGGCCGCCTTCCGGACCCATGTCAAACAGGTAATCCACACTCTTGAGCACGTCCAGATTGTGCTCGATGATGATGACGGTATTGCCGGCGTCCACCAGTTTCTGCAGCACGCCCATCAACACCTGGATGTCCTCAAAGTGCAAGCCGGTGGTGGGCTCGTCCAGGATGTAGAGCGTCTTGCCCGTGGAGGGACGGGAAAGCTCGGCCGCCAGTTTCATACGCTGACTTTCGCCGCCGGAAAGGGTAACGGCACTCTGGCCCAGCCTTATGTATCCCAAACCCACATCTACCAGGGCCTTCAGTTTGGCGGCAATCTTGGGAACGGGTTTGAAGAACTCGTATGCCTCGCTGACAGACATCTCCAGCACATCGTTGATGTTCTTCCCCTTGTACTTGACGGCCAGCACATCTTCCTGGTAACGGGTGCCGCCGCACACTTCGCAGGGGACGTGGACGGAAGGCAGGAAGTTCATTTCAATCACCTTGATACCGGCCCCCTTGCACTCCTCACATCGGCCTCCGGGCACATTGAAAGAGAACTTGCCGGCCTTGTAGCCGCGCACCTTGGCGTCCTGCGTTTCCTCAAAGAGGGTGCGGATGTCTCCAAACACGGCCGTAAAGGTGGCGGGGTTGGAGCGGGGCGTACGGCCAATGGGGCTCTGGTCAATCTCTATGAGTTTGTCTATGTTCTGGATGCCTTCCAGGCTCCCGTAAGGCAGCGGTTTTTCCTTGGAACGGTAGAACTTCTGCTTGAGGATGGGCATGAGCGTCTCATTCACCAGGGAGCTCTTGCCACTGCCGGACAGGCCCGCCACGCCAATGAGGCAGCCCAGCGGGAAGCTCACGTCCACGTTTTTCAGGTTATTGCCCGTAGCGCCCTTCAGGGTAAGGAAGAGGCCGTTACCGGGGCGGCGGGATGCCGGCACGGAAATCTTCCGTTTGCCTCTCAGGTAGTCCAGGGTAATGGACGACTCCTTGCTCTTCAGAAGTTCCTTCAGCGGACCGTTGGCGCAGATGCGGCCACCGTTTTCTCCGGCGCCGGGCCCCACATCTACCAGCCAGTCGGCGCTGAGCATGGTCTCCAGGTCATGCTCCACCACCATTACGGAATTGCCCTCGTCGCGGAGGGCCTTCAAGGAGGCAATGAGTTTGCGGTTATCTTTCTGATGAAGGCCGATGGAAGGTTCATCCAGGATATACAGCACGTTCACCAGCTTGGAGCCAATCTGCGTAGCCAGGCGGATGCGCTGGCTTTCTCCTCCGGAAAGGGAGCCGGTGGGACGGTCCAGGGACAGGTAATCCAGGCCCACGTCCAGCATAAACTGCACGCGTTCGCGGAGCTCCTTGAGGATGTCCCGGGCCACGTTCTTCTCCCGCTGGTTGAAGCCCTTGGGAATGGCATCCAGCCACTGGCGCAGCTCGCTCATTTCCATGGCGGCCACTTCCGGGATGGTTTTTCCGTCCACCTTGAAGCAGAGGGCGTCTGCGTTGAGGCGGGTTCCCTGGCACACCGGACAGGTGACGGTATCTTCAATATTGTCTATCACGCCGCCCCAGCTCTCCATCTCCGTAAGCGTACCTTCTCCCACGCGGAAGAGGTCTTCGGAGCCGTAGACCAGCAGGCTCACAGCCTCGTCCGGGAGGGCTTCGATGGGGTCGTACAGGCTGAAGTTGTATTTGCGCGCGATGGCGCGGATAATGTCGAACTTGCGGTTCTCGCGTACGCGGCCCAGGGGGACGATGGCACCGTCGGCCACAGACTTGCTGCGATCCGGGATGATGGTGTCTATGTTCACGTCCACAATGGTGCCCAGGCCCTTGCAGTGGGGGCAGTAACCCTGCGGCGAGTTAAATGAGAAGCTGTGCGGCTGGGGCTCCTGCAGGGACAGGCCGCTCTCGGGGTCTACCAAATGCTTGGAGAAATGCGAGAGGGCTCCGGTTTCGCTGTCCAGGACGGCCAGGGAGCCCTTGCCCACGTTGAGGGCCCGGCTCACGGATTCCCGGATGCGGCGGTCGTCCCCGGCCTCGGGTTTGAGGCGGTCCACCACCACTTCGATGAAGTGGGGCTTGTAGCGGTCCAGGGCGTCCACCTCCTGCAGCTCGCGGATCTCCCCGTCTATGCGCACCTCCGTGTAGCCGCGCTTGCGCAGCTGGTCAAAGAGCTCGCGGTAGTGGCCTTTTCGGCCCCGGATCAGCGGAGAAAGGAGGTAGCATTTCCGGCCGGCATACTGGCTCATCACCAGGTCTACAATATGCTCGTCCGTGTAGCGGACCATTTCCTTGCCGCTCTCCGGAGAGTAGGCACGGGAGCCCTTGGCGTACAGCAGACGCAGGAAGTCGTAGATCTCCGTGATGGTGCCCACCGTAGAACGCGGGTTGTTGCCGGTGGTCTTCTGCTCAATGGCAATGATGGGGCTGAGGCCGGTGATTTCTTCTACCTCCGGCTTTTCCAGGATGCCCATGAAGTGCTTGGCGTAGGTGGACAGGGTGTCCATGTAGCGGCGCTGGCCTTCGGCGTAGATGGTGTCAAACGCCAGCGAGCTCTTGCCGCTGCCGCTGAGGCCGGTCACTACCACAAATTCCCCCCTGGGGATGTCTACGTTGACGTTTTGCAGGTTGTTGGCCCGCGCCCCCCGCACCTGTATGTACTCCTTGTCTGCCATAGAGTACAAAGATACAAAGATTATTTGTTAGATGTATGATCGAACGGTTCCCGAAGGCCCGTTATAACGTCTGTCCTCCAATAAATTCTCTCATGATGGAGGTGGGCGGGATGGCCGATATCTCGGCCGGCTGGAGGGCTACGATGTACTCCAGGAACTCCAGGAGGCGAACTGCCTCGGCGTAGGCCGGGGACGAAGGCAGGATGCGGCGCAGCAGGGGCTCCGCATAGTACCTCAGCATGGGCAGCTCATAGAGGAGGGCCGTGTTGAACTGGGCGTCGGCATTCTCCTGGAAGGGGAAGATGTACTTGCCCTCACCGCGACGTACCGACGGCCAGCGCAGGATGGTTTCCTCCGGGGAAATGCCCCGCACGCGGTTGTCGCGGACCATGCGGCGCAGCAGGCGGTTGTCGGTGGTGGAGATGCAGCAGTTCTCGTCCAGCTTGAGGGAGGTCAGGGCCGAAGCATAGATGCGGAAAATGCGGCTCTGGTCCACAGAAGGAACCATATCGGGATCCAGGGCGTGGATGCCTTCCATCACCAGGACATCGTTCTCTTCCAAACGCATCATCTTGCCTTCGAAGAACGGCTTTCCCTGCTTGAAGTCATAACGGGGCAGCTCCACTTCCCCACCGGAAAGGAGGGTGTTCAAGTGCTGTCCCAGCAGCTCCAGATCCATGGCCTCCAGGGCCTCGAAATCAAAATGGCCGTCGTCATCCAGGGGCGTACGGTCCCGCTCTACAAAGTAATTGTCCAGTTCTATCACCTTGGGGTTCATCCCCAGCACCTTGAGTTGCTGCGCCACCCTAAGGGAAGAGGAGGTCTTGCCGCTGGACGAAGGCCCGGCCAGGAACACAATCTTGACGCGGTCCCTTTCGGCATAAATCTTATCGGCCAAATCTGCGTATCCCCTTTCCTGCCGGGCCTCGCAGAGGTTGATGAGCTCTACGGCCCCGCCTTCCATCAGGCGGCGGTTCAGGGCGCCCGTGCTCACAATACCGGTGGTTTTGCACCACTTGCCGTACTCCTTAAGGGTTACCGTCAGTTTCTTCTGCTTATGCCGGGGCGTCACCTTGGTAATGTCATCGCGGGAAGGATACTGCAGGCAGAAACCGTAATGGAAAGGCATCAGGTCAAACACCTTCAGATAGCCGGTCGAAGGGACCAGCGGGCCGTAAAAATTGTCGGCCACCCCGTCCAGGTAATCCACCGTACAGAAATAGCGGCCCACGGAGCGCTGCACGCCCGCTTTCAAGGGCTGGTGCTGGGCTTCAAAAATGGCCTCGGCCTCAGCCGATAGCATTCTCTTATGCGTAAACGGCAGGTCCAGCGCCACCAGACGGCGCATCTCCTCCCGCAGGCGCATGATGTTCTCGTCGGAAATCTTCTCTGCGCGGAGCTTGCAATAATAGCCGCTGGGCAAGGAGTGGTTGATCTTGAAAATCTTGTCCGGGAACAGGTTGCGGGCCGCTCGCTGGGCCAGGAAGCTCAAAGAACGGAATACGGCGCGGCGGCCGTCGGCATGGTTATAGCCAATAAATTCCACTTCATGGGGATAATAGACCGGATAGTCCAGCGACTCCAGCTTGTGGTCTACCAGGGCCACCAGGACCGGATACTGTTTTCCGGTCTTGGGGTCGGTCACTTGCGGCGGAGCGAAGGTACTGATAGGAGTACCGGGATCCACCTCAAACTGCTTTCCGTCGTTTACGCGGGTTACCTTGAGTTTTTCCATTTATTTTTCTCTGAGACTCAGGGCAAAGCCACCGCCGCAGGCCATTTTCACGGTCATGCTGTCGGCCGAGGTAACGATGCTCTTGGTAATGGTATAAGCCTGGGGGTTGGTGATGCAGTCGGCGTCGGGGGCATCGGCATACAAGGTAGCCTCATACTCCAGGCCCGGGGTGAGGAAGTCCAGTTTGAAGGTAACCTCGCGGGCGTTCTCGTCGGTCACGCCACCCACGTACCACACGTCGTGCGGACGGGCCTTGGCCAGATCCTTGGCGGTGGCATTCTCCGGCAGGGCATACACAAACTTGGCGGCATTGGTCACCACATCCTTCTTGCCGTCGGGCAGCAGGGCCAGGTTGCGGGCCGATGCATTGAGGGTGGAGAGTTTGGGCTTACGGGCCGTCACAATCACGTCGCCCGGTTCGGCCAGCAGGTAGCGGCTCTCTTCCCAGTCAACAGCCACGTCCTTGATGAACTGGAAGGCGTCCATGAAGCGGGCGTAATGCTCGGGATAGTCGGCGGCCATCTGCAGCGGGGAATAGAACGTCACATAAACGCCCAGCTGCTTGGCCAGCGTGGTGCGGATGTGCTCGTTGCTATGCTCATTGAAGGTAGAGATGTCCGGTTCAAAGATACCGGGGGTAAAGTCCATGGGACCACCCTGCAGACGGGTGAACGGCAGGATGGTTACGTGCTCGGGCGGGACGCTGGCCTTGAACTCCGTACCCATGGCCGCCTCGTTGCCAATGTGGTTGGGATAGGTACGGCACAGGCCGGTGGGACGGGCCGCCTCATGGGCGTTGACCATGATATGGTACTTGGCGGCCTCGCGGATGGCGTAATTGTAATGGTTTACCAGGGTCTGGCCATAGTGGGTTTCGCCGTAAGGGATGATGTCTCCCACATAGCCGCTCTTGACGGCGTTGTAGCCGTACTTCTGCATGAGCTCGTAGGCGGGCTTCATCCAACGCTCATAGTTGGAGGCGGCCGAAGAGGTCTCGTGGTGCATGATGATGCGGATACCCTTCTCGTGGGCATACTTGTTCAGGGCCGGGAGGTCAAAGTCCGGATAAGGGGTGATGAAATCAAAGACAAAGTCCTTCTGCTCACCAAACCAGTCTTCCCAGCCTTCGTTCCAGCCTTCCACCAGGATGGCATCGAAACCGTTGGCGGCGGCAAAGTCAATGTAGCGGCGCACATTCTCATTGTTGGCCGAATGGGTACCGTTGGGTTTGGCCTTGGCAAAGTCCGTAACGCCCAGCCGCACGGCCGGGAACTCATTGGTGTAGGCCCAGGACTTGCCACCGGCAATCATCTCCCACCAGACGCCCATGTACTTCACCGGATGGATCCAGCTCACGTCTTCCAGGGCGCAGGGCTCGTTCAGGTTCAGGATGATACGGCTGGCCAGGGCTTTCTCGGCACTGTTCACCACCATGATAGAGCGCCAGGGGGTGTGGCAAGGGGTCTGCAGGTGGGCCTTCCAGCCTTCGGCATCCGGGGTGAGCCAGGTGTGGAAGGTCAGGGTGGAAGGATCCAGGTCCAGGCTGGCCACCGGGTAGTTCTCCACGGCGGCTTCGTGCAGGTTGATGTACAGACCGTCGTCGGTCTTCATCTGGAGGGACATCTGCACCCCGGTCTTGGAGAACAGCTGCTGGGAGGCATTGCCGGCCAGGGGGCCGTCGTACCAGCTGCGGATGCCGCTCAGGCGCGTGGTGTTGTAGGCGTATTCTTCCGTATCGTAATCTCCGGGAATCCACCAGGCCATATGGTCTCCGGCCATGGCGAACTCGGTCTTCTCATCCTTGACCACAAAATAGGTAAGGCCTTCCTGCTGGGGAAACTCATACCGGAAACCCAGACCGTCGTCAAACAGGCGGAAGCGGACCACCAGCGTGCGACCTTCCTTCTGCTTGAGGGTCACGGCCAGCTCGTTGTAATGGTTGCGGATATGGGCTTCTTCTCCCCATACCGGTTCCCAGGTCTCGTCAAAGGAGGATCTTTCGGCCTTCTCCAGGGTAAAGCCGTCGTACAGGCTTTCGGGAGCGCCGTACGTCTTAACGGCCTTCTCGTCAAAGGTCTCCTTGAGACGGGGACCGCGGAGTTCCATACCCAGGCGCGAGGGCAGGATTACGTCCGACTCCCCGCACTTGAGGGAATACATGGGAACGCCGTCCACCACGGCCACTTTGAGTTCCAGCTGTCCATCGGGGCTCTGCAGCTTCTCTGCGCCTTCCGGAAGGGTAGAAACGGTTTTGGATCCACAGGCGGCCAGGATCAGGCCGGCCAGCAGGATAGAGAGTTTTTTCATTTATTTATCGTTTAAATTCTACAATCAGGGCACTCTTGGGAGCAATGGACACGCCGTCCTTGAGGGTGATACTCTCTCCGGTAATCACGTCCGTTCCCGTTACGGGACCGGTTACGAACTCGCGGTAGTGGTTCCAGAAGAGTGTACGGGGCTCCTCGTTGTTATTGATATAGACAAAGACGGCATCGTCGTCCGTATAGCGGAAGAAGGAATAGCTGTTATCCGTGATGTTGACGGCATCCTGGTTGCGGCGGGAGAGGAAGTGCAGGGTCTGGCCTTCCTGCACGGCCTTGCAGCCCTTGCGCCAGCGGAAGAGGGCGCGGGTGTAGTCGTGCAGTTCGGCGGCCGTTGCATACTGGGCCGGGGCCTTGGCCCGGCCTTCGGCCGTAAAGAGGGTGAAGCCGTCCTCCGGCCATCCGCCGGGGAAGTCGATGCGCTTGGCACCGTCGTGAGAGGGAACGTCCTTACGCTCCAGGAACATCATCTCGTCTCCGTAATACAGCTGCGGGATACCGCGCACGGTGGCCAGCAGGGCCAGGGCCAGTTTCATGCGGCGGGGGTCCTGACGCAGGACGTCACCGGTACGGGCATGGTCATGGTTGGCGAAGAACGTCATCATATGACTCAGGTCCTTGTACACAAAGTCCTGGGCCAAGACGGTGTAGATGCGGGTCATGCCCTCATCCCAGTTCACATGGTCCTCGCAGAGGGCCGTAATGATGGCGTGCTCCAGCGGGAAGTCCATGATGCTGGGCAGGTTGGAGTTGAAACCGTTCCAGTTGGGGTTGTCTTTCTGCCAATAGGCCACCTGCGGGATGTTCATGTCCCAGCACTCGCCCACAATATTCATGTTGGGGTACTCGTCCGTAACGGCCTTGCACCACTGGCTCATGGGTTCGGGTTCATTGTAGGGATAGGTATCCACCCGGAGACCGTCCAGGCCGGCATACTCTACCCACCATACGGCCCACTGCTGGAAATACTTGAGCACATAGGGATTGTCCAGGTTCATATCCGGCATGGAAGGCACAAACCAGCCGCTTTCCTGCCGTTCCCGGTCCCGCACGGAGGCGTGGGGATCCATGTATACGGAGAACAGGGCGTTCATCTGCATGTAGGGCTCGTTCACATGGTACCAGTCCTTGAAGGGAGCGTCTTCCATCCACCAGTGGGCGGTACCGCAGTGGTTGGTGACGATATCCATGATAACCTTGAGGCCCTTCTTGTGGGCTTCTTCCACCATGTCCTTATACTGGGCATTGTCTCCAAATCGGGGGTCGATGTGGTAGTAGTCTGCACAGGCATAGCCGTGATAGCTCTCGCGGGGCTGGTTGTCCAGCAGCAGCGGGGTGCACCAAATGGCCGTGGCTCCCAGGTCTGCTATATAGTCCAGATGGTCCACAATACCCTGGATGTCTCCTCCGTGACGGGAGACAGCATCCTGGCGGTCCACGGCGTCGGGCGTTTCGGGCACGCGCCACGGCACGGAAGAGCCGTCATCGTAAGGAGACTGGATGTGGCTGTAACCGGTATCGTTGGTCTTGTCTCCACTGGCAAAACGGTCCGGCATGATGAGATAGATCATATCGGCCGTAGTGAAACTCTCCCGGTTGGCACTCCCCTTCTCCCGGGCCCGGATCAGGTAGGGATACTTGAACGACCGGCCTTCCTTGGAGAAGATCAGGTAATACGTATCCGGTTTGGCCGAAGGAGAAACCGCCACATCCACAAACAGGAAATTGGGGCTTTCGGCCTTGTGCACGGCTTTGATGGACAAGCCCTGGCCGGAAACCGCCACATCATACGAGCTGATGTCGGGTCCCTGCACCAGGAGCTGTAAATCGGTTTTCATGCCCACCCACCAGCTGAGCGGTTCTACGCGGGTAATCTCTTGATGGGTAGCGTCTTCTACGGTCGAAGGATTCATGGCTTCTTTTTTGGGGCCGCAGGCCAGTGCCACAACGGCAGCCAGGCCCAACCAGGCAAAGCGTTTCATAGTCTTTATTTGGTTAAAACCAGGAACTCACCGGGAGCCAGCGTAATGTCCACGGGACATTTCACCACCTCTCCGGTAAAGGCGTTCTTATATTCTTCTTTCAGGTTCAGGGTCATGGTAACCGGAGCGGCTTCCAGGTTCTTGAACGGCTGCGCCACGGCATCTCCCTGGGGACGGTTGTCGTTGGCTTCGGCCTGTACCTCAGCGGCTTCCTGCTCCACGGGCACGCCAAAGTTGGCAATCACGATCACCCGGTTGTCCTTGCAGTCGCGGTGGAAGGCCACCCAGCCTTCCGGGGCTTCCCACCAAACGATCTTGCCACCTCTTTCACCGGCGGCCAGGGCGGGATTGTTGTGCTTGAGTTCCACCAGCTTCTTCCAGAAGGCGGTATGCTCGTTGGCGCTCCAGTCCGTGATGGGATCCTTCTCAAAGAAGGCCAGCCGGCGGTCCAGGCCAATCTCCTGACCGGTGTAGATGAGCGGCTGGGACTGAGGCAGGGTGAAGCACAGCACGGCGCAGGCATCGGCCGCGGCGCCTTCGCGCTCAAACTCGGTTCCGGCCCAGGAGTTCTCGTCGTGGTTGGAGGTGAAGGTGAGGCGGAAAGCCTCCTTGGGGAAGCGGGCGGCATCCCGGGCCACATAGTCCTTGAGATCCTGTACGGTCTTGCTGCCCTGGGCCAGGCTGTTGAGAAGGTGGTGCAGCTCCCAGGCATAGTTGGCATCAAAGGTCTTACGGGAATCGGCCAGGTTGTCTCTCTCGGCCTCAGCCAGGAAATAGGCCTCCGGATAATCCTTGTTCATCTGGGGCATGATGGCGTACCAGAAATCGGCCGGGACTTCTCCGGCGGCGTCGCAGCGGAAGCCATCCACTCCCTTCTCCAGCCAGAAACGCATAGCGTCGTCCTGGGCGGCCCAGACCTCCTCGTTCTCGTAATTGAGGCTGCGGGTATCGGTCCAGTCATATTCCCAGATGGCGTTGCCCTCGGCGTCCCTTTCATAGAAATCGGCCGGCTTTCCTTCCATCCAGACGTGGTCCGGGGCGGTCTGGTTGGCCACCCAGTCCAGGATGACCTTGAAACCCTGTTCGTGCGCCACGGACAGCAGATGCTCGAAATCTTCCATGGTACCAAACTCCGGATTCACGGATTTGTAATCCGAAATGGCATAATAGGAACCCAGGGTGCCCTTGCGCTCCACTTCTCCAATCTGGTACATGGGCATGAGCCACAGCACATCCACACCCAGATCCTTGAGGCGGGGCAGCTGGGCCTCAACGCCCTTGAACGTGCCTTCCGGTGAGAACTGGCGCACGTTCACTTCGTAAACGACGGAATCATAGGTCCATTCGGGATGGTATTGCTCTGCGCAGGCGCCCAGGCAAAGAGCGGCGACAGCCAAAAGAATGATCTTCTTCATAAACGTTGGTTATCAGTTATTCGCCTAAAATTACGAATAATCTTGTGGATATCCAATTCTTCCGCTTGATTTGCCGATGAACGGCTCTTTCCGGGAGACCAGTTGCTAAAGCTTCCAATAATTGCACAGGATAAGCTGCCCTTCGTCATCCCTCAGGTGCATGCCGTTGCCCTGGCACCATTTCCACCACTTGCAGTCTGAGCAGGGACCGTTGCGAAGGGGCTCATGGTTCCGGAACAGGCCGAAACGGTTTTCCCAAACTTCCACAAAATCGTCCTGATAGATATTGCCCTGGCTGTAGGCGGCACGGATGCTGGTGCAGCCGGAGATGGCTCCGTCTATGCGCACCGAGGCAATGCTTAGGCCCGCCTGGCAGGAGAACAGATGGTCCCGCACTTTGCCCTCATAGGGGCCTAGGAAGCCTTCACAGCCGTAGCTGACGTGGATGCGTCCTTCCTTGCGGCAGGCTACGATGAACTCCAAGAGGGTCCGGTACTGCTCCGGGGAGAGCTGAAGCTCGGGATCATCGGCCGCCCGTCCTACGGGAAAAACGGTAAATATGCGCCAGGCCTTTACTCCGGCCGATATCAGGTATTCCTTCACCTGGGCCAGGTGGGGATAGTTCCTCTGCGTGACGCAGGTAACGACGTCAAAGCCGATGGACGGCTCTGCGGCCAGAATGCGGATGGCACGGTCGGCATTACGGAAAGAACCCGCTACGCCCCGCATCCAGTCGTGCTGCTCCTCCAGCCCGTCCAGGCTGATGGTAGCGGTGCGCATGCCGGCCTTCAGGAGGCCCTCGATGCGGCGGGGAGACAGGAGCATTCCGTTGGAAACCAGCCCCCAGGGGAATTGAAGTTCGTGGATGCGTTTTCCGCATTCTTCCAAATCGGCCCTCATGAGCGGCTCTCCACCGGAGAGGATGACCAGGATCTCATGAGAATCATAGCTTTCCTTGATGCGGATAAGCACTTTCTCAAAGTCCTGGAAGGGCATGTCGGGGGTAAGGGCGTCGGCCGCGCAATCACTTCCGCAGTGGCGGCAGCGCAGGTTACAACGCAAGGTGCACTCCCAGAATAATTGTCTAAGGGGGTGCACCTTGGCTTCTTCTTTCAGAAGGCGGCTTTGCACATTCAGCCTAAGCCGCTGGCCGATGCTGAGAGAGGACATCAGATTTCCTCTTCTTCGGGGGCGAGCTCTTGCGCCGGGTCTTCGGCCTGAGCGCTTTTCACCTCCGCTTCATTCATGGCCTCCTGGATTTCATCTTCCCAGCCGCCTTCCGGCGGACGGGCGGGGCCGTAGCAGGCCGTGAATACGTTCACGCCCAGCAGGAGGCACAGAATCCTTATGAATGCTTTCTTCATAGTTTGCGTGTTTTCGCAAAGATGCAAAAAATTCCGTATCTTTGCAAGTTATTAGAAAAAGCAGAATATGGCATACGCAGAATTTAATGAGCAGGAGCTCGGAAGAAGAGAGTCGCTGAGTAAACTTCGTGAGCTGGGCATCAATCCGTACCCGGCCCCGATGTATCCCGTCAATACCACCACTGTAGAAATCGCAGAAGGCTACAAACCCGAGGAAGGCAACTTCCAGGAGGTCTGCATTGCCGGCCGCATCATGAGCCGCCGCATCATGGGCGCTGCCTCCTTCATGGAGCTGCAGGACCACGCCGGCCGTATCCAGGTGTACGTGAAGAGGGATGAGATTTGCCCCGATGAGGACAAGACCCTTTACAACACCGTTTTCAAGAAGCTGCTGGACATTGGTGACTTTGTGGGTATCAAGGGCTTTGCCTTCTTTACCCAGACGGGCCAGCTGTCCGTTCACGCCAAGGAACTCACCGTCCTGAGCAAGTCCCTCCGCGTGCTTCCCATCGTGAAGACCGACGCCGACGGCACCGTGCACGACAGCTTTGAAGATCCTGAGCTGCGTTATCGTCAGCGCTATGTGGACCTGGTGGTGAATCCCCAGGTGAAGGATGTGTTCTTCAAGCGCACCCAGATTGTGAATACCATGCGCCAGTGCTTCAACGAGGCCGGCTGCCTGGAGGTGGAAACCCCCATCCTGCAGGCCATCCCCGGTGGTGCCACGGCCCGTCCGTTTATCACGCACCACAACGCCCTGGACGTGGATATGTACATGCGTATTGCCAATGAGCTGTACCTCAAGCGCCTCATCGTGGGCGGTTTTGCCGGCGTGTACGAGTTTGCCAAGAACTTCCGCAACGAGGGCATGGACAAGACCCACAACCCCGAGTTTACCTGCGTGGAGATGTACATCGCCTACAAGGACTACCTCTGGATGATGGAGTTCACGGAGAAGATGCTGCAGAGAGTGGCCGAAGCTACCGGCGGCGTCAAGAAGACCATCGGCGGCAACGAGATTTCCTTCGAGGGACCTTTCCGCCGTCTGCGCATCCTGGATGCCATCAAGGAGTACGCCGGTGTGGACGTAACGGGCATGGGCGAGGCCCAGCTGCGGGAAACCTGCAAGAAACTCAATGTGGAGGTATCTCCGGAAATGGGCGTAGGAAAACTCATCGACGCCATTGTAGGAGAATATGTGGAGAAGAACCTGGTGCAGCCCACCTTCCTGATTGACTATCCTGTGGAGATGTCTCCGCTCACAAAGCGCTGCCGCTACGACGATTCCCTCACCGAGCGTTTTGAACTCTTTGTCAACGGCAAGGAACTGGCCAACGCCTATTCCGAGCTCAACGACCCGGTGGACCAGCTGGCCCGCTTCGAAGAACAGGCCGCCCTCAAGAGCAAGGGAGACGACGAGGCCATGTACGTGGACTACGACTTTGTCCGCGCTCTGGAGTATGGCATGCCTCCGACCTCCGGTATCGGCATCGGCATTGACCGTCTCACCATGTTCATGACGGGGCAGGAGTCCATCCAGGATGTGCTCTTCTTCCCGATGATGCGTCCCGAGAAGTTCTAATGCGCATCGAATCCATCACATCGGCGTCAAACCCGAAGATCAAGAACTTGCTCCTTCTCCAGGAAAAATCCAAAGCCCGGAAGGAGCAAGGGCTTTTTGTGGTGGAGGGCCGAAGGGAGCTCGAACACTGCCTCGAAGCAGGCTATACTGTCAAGACCCTATTCTTTTGTCCTGACATAGCAGATACCACCGAGTTTGTGGAAAATTATTTTTTGTGCAGTTGCCCAAAAAACCAATTTCCCACAAACTCTAGAGCCCAACAAACCGAATCCACCGATTCCGATGAATCTCGAGCCTTACAGACCGAGTCTATCATAGAGATTCCGGAGCAGTTGTATAAGAAGGTAGCATATAGGGAGAGTACGGAGGGGATTATTGCGGAGGTGGAGTATAAGAGTTTGTCGCTGAGCGACCTGAAGCTGCCGGAGAATCCGCTGGTGATGGTGCTGGAGCGTGTGGAGAAGCCCGGAAATCTGGGAGCTGTGCTCAGGAGTGCCGATGCGGCAGGAGTGGATGCGGTGATTTTCTGCGATCCGCTGACGGATCTGTATAATCCCAATCTGATCCGGGCATCCATCGGGGCCATCTTTACGGTGCCCACGGTGGCGGCGTCTTCGGAGGAGACCATTGCGTTCCTGCAGGAGCGCGGGATTCAGATCCTGACGGCGCAGCTGCAGGATTCTTCCCTTTACTATGACATCGATATGCGCCGGGGGACGGCGCTGGTGATGGGCACCGAAGCCACGGGCCTTACCGATCTTTGGCGCAAGGCGGCATCGGCCCATATCCGGATTCCCATGCTGGGCCGGCTGGACAGTCTCAATGTGTCCGTTTCGGCCGCTGTCCTTCTTTTCGAAGCCGTTCGTCAGCGGCAGTAGCGGCCCTGTTGCCGTAAGAGGGTTGCCCTAGAACGGCAGGTCGTCGGAAGGTTCGGCGGCGGGGAGGGGTCCCTGGTAGGTCGGGGCCGCGGGAGCAGCCTGGGGCTGCGGAGCCGGGGCGGCCTGAGGGGTTGCGGGCTGCTGGGCATAACCGCCCTGATAGCCACCCTGCTGCTGGCCCTGCTGGTCTCCGTCCGGGCGTTTGCCCAGGAGCTGGAGGGTGTCTACCACCACCTCGGTGGTGTAACGCTTGTTGCCGGTCTGGTCTGTCCACTGGCGGGTGCGCAGGCGGCCTTCCACAAAGATCTGGGAGCCCTTGTGGATGTATTTTTCGGCCACGTCGGCATTATTACGCCACAAAACGAGGTTGTGCCACTCGGTGTTTTCACGGACTTCTCCGTTGCGGTCCCGATAGCGCTCAGAAGTAGCGAGCGGGAAAGAAGCCACCTTGGCATTGGCGGAAGGATTCTGGGGATTGGATTCGAGGTAACGTACTTCAGGGTCTTTTCCAACGTTACCGATGAGCATGACTTTGTTCAGTGACATAATTATAGTGCGTTTAAAAGGTTTTCCATGTTGGGTTTTTCTCCGGTGAAGAGCTCGTATCCGACCGCAGCCTGCCACAGGAGCCAGCGCTGTCCCGGGATATAAGCTTTGCAGGGAAGGCCGGAGAGCGCGGGCCTTTTGTACTCGGCTTCCAGCACCACCGATGCTGCAAAATTCAGGCCCGGAGGCACGGGTGTCCCGCCCGGAAGCGTATAAATCATCCATTCGGGCCGATGGGCCTCCAAACCCTCCCAGGGGGCGGTTTGGCAGCCAAAATGCGCGGCCAGCGCCCGGGCTTTCTCCTCCGATCGGCCGGTTACGGACACGCGGCAGCCCAGCTTCTGGGCGGCGACGATGGCAGCGCGGGCTGCACCGCCCGTTCCCACCACCAGGGCATCGGCCACCGGCAGGCCGCACTCCTTCACGGCCAGGGCTATGCCATCTACGTCAGTGTTGTAGCCATACAGCTGATCGGCCCGCTTGACCACCAGATTCACGGCGCCAGTGCGGCGGGCTTCCTCCGACAGCGCATCCACCCGGGCGTAGGCGTCCTGCTTGAAGGGGGCCGTGACGTTGATGCCGTCATAATCGGCCAGAAATACTTTCCAGGCCTCTTCAAACTGCTCGCGGTCCACCAGGTCGTACGGGTAGCGGCCGTCGTAGGCGGCGGCAAACAGGCGCGGGCTCAGGGATCCCGCTACCGGATGACCGATGAGCGCGAACTTCATTTCTTGCGGAAAAAGCTTTCGTGGATATAGGAGACCAGACCGCAGACCGCCTGGGTAAGGACCTGGGACTCGTGATTGAGGACGGCAAAGGCCATGCAAGGGTCTTTGGGAATGCCCCAGAGCACTTGGAGTGCGCCGCTCACCATGCCGTGATAGATGCCAAAGCCACCGGGGATGGGAACTATGGAGCTGATGCTGCCCACCAGGGAGATGAACAGGGCATCCACCAGGGTCAGGGAGCCAAAGACAGGCATATCTTTGAGGGCCCACACAATGCAGGCGCTCATGAACCAGTAAAGTATCCAGATGAGAAAGGTATACAGAAGGAAGAGCCAGCCCCTCTTCATCCGGCGGAAGGAACCCAGTCCCTCCCCGATGCCCTGGATGAAGACCCAGACTCTACCCCAGAATCCACCCCGGTTTCTAAGGCACCAGCACAGGGCCACAACCAGGGCCAGGGTCAGGAGCAGACCGGGAATGGCGAGGCCCATCACCTTCCCACCCCAGGAGAAATTGTCCGTGAAGAAGGCTCCGAAATCTTCCCACTTCAGCACCAGCACAATGGCGGTGATGAACCCCACGAACAGCATGTCCCAAACGCGCTCCGTCACAATGGACCCCAGGGCTTTATCGGCCGAAAGGATGCGCTTGCCGTCCTCATCCTTGGACGAGTTCTTGACCACATAGGCCAGGCGGACCACCTCTCCCACGCGGGGCAGAAAGAGATTGACGGCGCTGCAGATGTTGTAGGCGTTGAAGCAGGTGATGATGGACGTTTTGTCATCCATGGGGAGCAGGAGCATCCTCCAGCGGAGACCCCGGATAAAAAGGGAAAGGATACCCAGGCCGATGGACAACAATACCCACTCCCACTTACAGTGCTCCAGGGCCAGCATGAACTGGGTCCAGTCTATGCTGCGGAAGCAGAAATAGACCAGGACCACCGCTACGGCCGCCCAGAACAGGTATCGGAGGGTATTCTTGGTTTTCTTGTCCATCTGTAGACAAAGGTAATGGAAAATTGTCAAATAATGGCTAAATTTGTGAGCTAAACCTCGTGAATATGAAATCCATCCTTGGCATCGGCAACGCCCTGACCGATATTCTGGCCGTTCTCCCGGACGACGCCCTTCTCCGCAAATTCCATCTCCCGCTGGGTAGCATGCAGCACGTAGATATGGAAACCGGAGACCGCATCTGGGAAGACCTCAAGCAGTACGGCGTCAAGTACGTTCCGGGTGGCAGCGCTGCCAATACCATCACCTGCACGGCCATCTTCGGCATGCCTTCCGGCTATGTGGGCAAGATCGGAAACGACGACCTGGGCAACCTCTTCAAGAGCTCCATGGAGCAGTTTGGCGTCAAGTCCCAGATGCTCTACGGCACCAAGTCCAGCGGCCGCTGCATGGTTTTCATCACGGGCGCCAATGCGGAGCGCACCTTCGCAGATTACATGGGAGCCACCCTGGAAATGGGCCCCGACGACCTGGATCCGTCCTTCTTCGAAGGCTACGACTACTTCCACATCGAGGGCTATCTGGTCCAGAACCAGGAACTCATCTCCAAGGCCGCACGCCTGGCCAAGGCCGCCGGCTGCACCATCTCTATAGACATGGCCTCCTACAATGTGGTGGAGTCCAACAACACCTTCTTCCACAACCTGGTAGAGAACTACGTGGACATTGTCTTTGCCAACGAGACCGAGGCCAAGGCCTTCACCAAGAAAGAGCCGCAGGAAGCCATCGTAGAACTGGCCAACCTCTGCAAGATAGCCGTGGTCAAGGTGGGCAAGGCCGGCTCCATGATCAAGTCCGGCAACGAGTACCACTTCATTGAGCCCTGGCCCGCTACGCCCATCGACGCCACCGGCGCCGGAGACACCTATGCCGCCGGTTTCCTTTACGCCCATTCCCTGGGCATGCCGCTCAAGGTCTGCGGAGAGGTGGGTTCCATCATTGCCGCCAAGGTGGTGGAAGTCATCGGAACCAAGATCGACATTCCCCGCTGGAGAGAGGCCAAAGAAGAAATCCGCGCCCTCATTGCCGCCAACACCCCTGCTTACACCGACCGATGAAAAAGTATCTCTGGGTATTCCTCATTTCCATGGTCCCGCTCATCGAAATCCGCGGAGCCATTCCCTATGCCGTGGGCATGGGCCTTCCCCTGGTCCCCTCCATCATTGTGGCTGTCATCGGCAACATGATTCCCGTCCCCTTCATCTACCTCTTTGCCCGCAAAGTGCTGGAATGGGGAAAGGACAAGAAATATATCGGCGGATTCTTTACCTGGTGCCTCCAGAAAGGAGAAAAAGGGGGCCGAAAGTTGGAAGCCAAAGCCGGCCGGGGACTCTACTGGGCCCTCTTCCTGTTTGTGGGCATTCCACTGCCCGGCACCGGCGCCTGGACCGGCATGCTGGCCGCCAGCATCCTGGATATGGACTTCAAGAAAAGTACGCTGGCCGTTCTGGGAGGCGTGCTCCTGGCCGGCGCCATCCTGCTGGTCGCTTCCCTGGGAGTCGTGGGCGCCATCGATCTGGCAAAATAAACCTCTTACGGCAACAGGGCCGCTAATTCGTCGATTTGTTCGGGAGTAGTGGCCCAGCTGGTGGCAAAGCGCACCACCTTGCGGCCGTCAGAGAGGGTTTCCCACACTTCGTAAGCCACCTTTCCCTCCAGGGCCTCAGCTGCGGAAGGGGTCAGGAGGATGAACTGCTGGTTGGTGGGAGAATCCAGGAAGAGCTCGTAGCCCTTGTCCAAAAACAGTTTCTTTAACTTCATGGCCAGGTCAATGGCGCCCTGGGCAATCTTGAAGTACAGTCCGTCCGTGAAAAGCGTGTCAAACTGGACGCCCAGCAGGCGGCCTTTGGCCACCAGTGCACCGTGCTGCTTGACCATGGTAAAGAAGTGCTCCGGAGCATTTCCGGAAGGGAAAACCACGGCCTCGCCACACAGGGCGCCCACCTTGGTTCCGCCAATGGTGAATACGTCGCAGAGCTGCGCCAGCTCCTGGATGGTAACGTCGCAGGCCGGGCTCATGAGGCCGTAGCCCAGACGGGCTCCGTCCACATACAGCGGCAGATGATACTCTTTGCAAACGGCGTAGATGGCGGAAAGTTCCGACTTGGAATAGAGCGTACCGTACTCCGTGGGGAAGGAGATGTACACCATGCCGGGGAAGACCATGTGGTCGTAGGAACCGTCGGCGTAATAGGCCTCCAGATAGCTCTTGAGATTCCGGGCCGATAATTTGCCTTCCCGCTGGGGCAGCGTCAGGACCTTGTGACCGGTGTATTCCACTGCACCGGCCTCGTGCACAGCAATGTGGCCGGTCTGGGCCGCCACCACGCCCTGGTAGTCCCGGAGCAGGGTGGCAATGACGGTGGAATTGGTCTGGGTGCCGCCGGTGAGGAGGAACACCTCTGCCTGGGGGCAGCCCACCGCCTCCCGGATGCGGGCTTTGGCCGAAGCCGTGAAACAATCGGCCCCATAACCGGGCTGCTGGATGAAATTGGTAGCCAGAAGGCGCTCCAGAATAGCCGGATGGGCACCTTCGTTGTAGTCGCAGGTAAAAGAGATCATAAGTTCGCTATGAGTTCTACGGGGCAGTGATCTGACCCGAAAATTTCGTTATGGATGTCGGTAGAGACTATTGCGTCTTTCAGGGATTCCGATACCACAAAGTAGTCTATGCGCCACCCCACGTTCCGCTCACGGGCGTTCATGCGGTAGCTCCACCAGGAATACTTAGCCTCCGTGGGGTGCTGATACCGCCAGCTGTCCACAAATCCGGCCGCCAGCAGTTCACTGAATTTTCCGCGTTCCTCGTCCGAGAAACCGGCGTTGAAATGGTTGGTGGAAGGGTTCTTGAGGTCTATCTCCTCATGCGCCACATTGAGGTCTCCGCACATGATCACCGGCCCCGGAAGTGCCGATAAATAAGCCCGGAAGGCATCCTCCCACTGCATCCTGTAATCCAGCCGCCGGAGCCCGTCCTGGGAATTGGGAACATAGACACATACCAGGAAGAACTTCTCGTACTCCAGGGTAATCACCCTCCCCTCCTGGTCGTGCTCCGGAATGCCCATGCCGTACTTCACGCTCAGCGGGGTATACTTGGTATAAATGGCCGTACCGGAGTAGCCTTTCTTCTCTGCGTAGTTCCAGTAGGACTCATATCCCAGGAACTCCAGGTCCAGCTGTCCGGCCTGCAGCTTGGTTTCCTGCAGGCACACAAAATCCGCATCCAGCTCCGTGAAAATATCCGCGAAGCCTTTGCCAGCCACAGCCCGGAGGCCGTTCACATTCCAGGAAATAAATTTCATACTATTCCAATGTCCAGGTAGCGCCTTCCTTGGTGTCTTTGACGGTGATGCCATAGGAGGCCAGGAGGTCGCGGATGCGGTCGCTCTCGGCCCAGTTCTTTTCTTCGCGGGCCTTCTTGCGGCTTTCCAGAACCAGCTGCATCACGCCTTCCAGGGCCTGCAGGGCCTTGTTGGAGGCGCCGGCTTCCTCGTCCTTGAGACCCAGGACACCACCCACCACTTCTTCGAAGAACTTTGCCAGGGCGGCCTTGTCGTCGGCGCTCAGCTTGCCGCCGTTGATGAGTTTGACGGCGTCAAACAGATGGGCGATGGCAATGGGGGTATTGAGGTCGTCGCACAGGGCTTCCAGCACGGCGTCCATGGTGGCTCGTACTTCCGGAGATACCCGATCGGAGTCGGGTATGACGTCATTGCCGGCTTGACCGGCAATCTCTCTCCAGGCCTGCATCAATCGGCCCAGACCTTTTTCTGCGGCCTGCAGGGCCTCGTTGGAGAAGTCCAGCGTGCTGCGGTAGTGGGCCTGCAGAATGAAGAAACGGATGGTCATGGGGCTGTAGGCCTTCTCCAGCTTGGGATGGTCTCCAGCGAAGAGCTGGGGCAGCGTGATAAAGTTGCCCAGGCTCTTTCCCATCTTCTGTCCGTTGATGGTGATCATGTTGTTGTGCACCCAGTAGTGCACGCCCTGCGTACCGCGGGAGGCCACGTTCTGGGCAATTTCGCACTCGTGGTGCGGAAACATCAGGTCCATGCCGCCGCCGTGGATGTCAAACTCCTCTCCCAGGTACTTTTCTCCCATCACCGAGCACTCCAGGTGCCAGCCGGGGAAACCGTCTCCCCAGGGGCTGGGCCAGCGCATGATGTGCTCCGGCTCGGCCTTCTTCCAGAGGGCGAAATCGAAGGGGGCGCGCTTGTCGCTCTGGCCGTCCAGGCTGCGGGTGCCTTCCAGGGTGTCGTCCAAATTTCGGCCCGACAGGACTCCGTAATGGTGATCCTGGTTGTACTTCTGGACGTCGAAATAGATGGAGCCGTTGCTCTCGTAGGCATAACCGGCCGCCAGAATCTTCTTCACCGCCTCGATCTGCTCGATGATATGGGCCGATGCGCGGGGCTCGATGGAGGGCGACTGCACGTTGAGAAGGCGCATGGCCTCGTGGTAGCGCTCCGTGTAGTACTGGACCACCTCCATGGGCTCCAGCTGCTCCAGACGGGCTTTCTTGGCAATCTTGTCCTCTCCTTCGTCGGCGTCGTGCTCCAGGTGTCCCACGTCCGTGATGTTGCGAACGTAACGCACCTTGTAGCCCAGGTATTTGAGCAGACGGAACAAAACGTCATAGGTCACGCCGGGACGGGCGTGACCCAGATGGGCATCACCATACACGGTGGGGCCGCACACGTACATGCCCACGTGGCCCTCGTGGATGGGCTTGAAAAGTTCCTTGTTGCGGGAAAGGGTATTTGTGAGGTATAAAGGTCTCATGCTATGTATCTTTACTATCGTGCAAAGATACACATTTTCCCTTAATACTCCACGGTTACCTTCACAGGAAAATGGTCAGACAGGTCGGCCGTTCCTTCCGTGAGGACAACGCTTTCCAACACCTGCACCGGAGCGGCCACCTTGAGGGCAAAGACATAGTCGATGCAATGCCGCGGCCGGGTGGTAGAATGGGTGTAGTCTACGCCGGAGAGCTGGATCCAGCATCTTTCGGCCAGTTCAATCACGTCGCTGTCCGGCGTCACGTTGAAGTCTCCACAGAGGAAAACCGGCTTGGAATAGCCTGCGTACTTTGTGGTGAACCATTCGTTGACCACCATCATCTGCTCCAGGGCGGCCCTATAGCCCTTGTGGTCCAGGTGGACGGAGGCAAAGACGCAGTCCGGGGTTTCCACCACGGCTACGCTGCGCTGCTCGGAGCCGTCGTCCTTGGGCAGCAGGATGCCGTATCCCTTCTCCACGCGCTTGGAGGTCACCACGCCGTTCCCGTAACCGCCTCCGGCATAGGGAAAGGCCGATGCGAACTGGTAGGACCAGTCCCCCAGCCGGGCGGCCAGGTCGGCCAGCTGATAGGTGCCGTGCCGGCGGTTGCAGCTGTCCAGCTCGTTCAGGGCCACAAAAGCGGCGCCGTTGTCCAGGATCAGCTGGGCCACGCCTTCCGTACTGTTGTCCATGTACTTGGAGAAGGCCCCCACATTATACGTCATCAGGGTCATCGTATGCCGGCTGGGCTCGCAGGAAAGCAGGCCCAGCATCAGCAGCAGGATAGGGATCAGTCTTTTCATTCTTAGCGGTCAACGAACAAAGATACACGATTTTGCAGATATTCTCTCACATCGGCCCATTTATAATAGGCTCCGTCATAGGGCCGAAGGGAGCCCAGACGCACCTCTTCCCCATTGTGGAGCACTTTCACCAGCGGCTCGCCGGCACGGCCCTTGGCGGGCGTGTAGAAGACCAGCTGCAGGTTGGTGGCCATGGCCGAGCGATAGCTCTGGAACACTTTTACCAGGTCGTCGGCGTTGGACGGGTACTTGTTAAAGTCGTCTATGTCCATGATCATCATGAGGGCCATCATGATGTGGTCGTGGCCAAAACGGAGGTCGGCTCCGCGCTCGCCGGAAGCGAGGCGGGCATCGGCCTTGGCCACCATGTCGTCCACGATGGACGAGCAAGGGGTTCGATAAGGAAGGTACTCGCGGAAACGCTCGTAGTTGTCCGTCTCCCAGAGGATGGCGTATTCTTCGGGGGTGAAGAAATCCTTCACGTCCAGACGGAGCTCCTGCGGCAGGCTGTTCATGCCGGCCACAAACATGTATAGGTTAAAGAATACGTCGTGGGCGTTGCGGCCTCCCAGACCGGTATCCGTGTCTTTGAACAGGCGGGCCAGGACCTCGGGATACTGCGGGAAGTGGCGAAGGAAGAAGGCCTCCGAACTCTCGTCATAAGGGAACACCGTAACGGGGCCCTGGTATACGAACGGGTTCTTGGCCTCGTTGGGACGGGTGGCCTGGATGTCCAGCTTGCCCTGGTGGGCGTAGACATTGGCTACGGGCGCCTCGCGGGAGATGCTGGAGACGCAGGAGGTCATGGACATGATGGCCCGCACGGAGGCCGATGAACAGGCGTCCACGCGGCTCCCCTTCCCAAAGGCCTTGGGGAAGCTCTGCACCATGGTCTTGGCAATCTGCTGGTGCTGTTCCCAGCCCAGTTCGGTCAGGTCTCCCACGCGGTACTCCACCTCTTTCCAGAAGGGCTCCAGCTGGTCCAGCATATAGCGGCCATAAGGGGTCAGGTTGTCTTGCTGGGCCCCTTCGCGGAGCATCTCCAGCAACACGGTGTAGGCCTTGGCCGTATAGGCAAAGCGGGAACCGTGACGGCCGTAGTGGCTGATGTAAGTAGCCTCATAGCCCTTGGGGGCGGGGCTGCCCGGCTTGGGGCCCCAGTCCAGCACACGGTCCAGGCCGGAGGACTTGTTCCAGTCGGCCTTCACCTGCTCCCTCACATCCTCCACCGGGGCCTTGGGGGTCTCCACAATGCAGAAGAACGACACCAGCTTGCGCAGCACGCCCTTTTCGGTGGCCTTGTTGCTGAAGGGGGTGTTCACCACATGGGTTTCGGGATCACCCAGACCGCGGACGCACATGGTGGTGGAGCCGCCGCCGTCCATATTCAGGGCATAGCGGGGATTGAAGTTTTTCTGAAGGAAGCGTGTCAGCTCACGGGCCGACATACCCTCGCTGATGCCCGGACGGCGGCCATCCACAGCCACCATGATAAAATGGTCGTTTTCGGTGAGCGCCACCGCCGTGCGGGGATGGCGCACACCCTGGTGACGGATGGGATCCTCATAGTTGAACTCGGCCAGCTGGGTAGCTGTAAGGGTGCTGTCCATGAAGAAGGCTCCCACGGGATTGTAGTCGTCGATGAGCATCGGGGCGCTGGTGTAGATGTTGTCCCAGGCGGAGTTGGCGTAAAACTCCCGCTGCTCGGCTATGGTCTTTCCCTTTCCGTCAAAACCGATACGGATCTTCTGCCCTGAGGCGTCGGTGTACACGGCCGCTTCGCTCTTCCAGTTGGGCACAGGGGTTTTCATCACCACGTCCTTGGGCATGCAGGAATGGTAGGTCCCACCCATTTTGAGGACCACCGATTCCGGCTCATAGGCGGCATTGAGGGCCACCACGGCATTCTCCCTGCGAAAGATGTCAGCGGTGGTGCACTTTTCTCCGGACCAGACGAAACGCAATGCATAGTCTTTATTAGACATATCCCAGTCGGTCACAAAAATCCGCTGGGGGGATCCGGAGACCGGTTCTACACCGGTAAATGAATAGTAAGTTATGCCGTCATTGACGGTGACGCACTGCCATCCCTCACCGGACGGGGCCTGGGCCCGGGCCACTTGACCCAGAAACAGGACACTCAGCGCCAGGAGGCAGAAGATTCGGTTTAAAATTTTAGTATACATACTATTACTCAATTGTCTGTTTTTTCCGCTTCCAGTTGAAGATGGGCAGCAGGAAGGAGATGATGGCCGTACTTAGCCAGAACCAGCCGGCATAGGTAAAGTCGTGCACGCCGTCCACAATGTTGTTGTCCAGGAGGACGCCCGTGATCACGTTCTGCAGGCCGGCCGCCGCATAGGAGGCCAGGCCCATGATACCCAGGCAGGCACCGGTGGCCTCACGGGGCACCAGGTCAATGGCCATGAGGCCGCCCACAAAGCTGATGAGCACGCCGATGGCAATACCGAACAGGATCATGGCCAGCACGTTGACCCACTTGGCGGGGCCGCCAAACAGGAACAGGGCCAGGGAAATGGCTTCCAGCACGCCGGCCACAAAGGCGGGGTACTTGCGGTCTCCGCGGAACAGGACGTCCGACAGCCAGCCGGATACCACCGTGCCAATGATTCCAAAGATGGGGTTAATGCCGATGATGGCAGCGGCACCGGCCAGGTCGTAGCCCTTGGCTTCCTGGAGGAAGATGGTGCCCCATTCGTTGATGGCATAGCGGCTCATGTACATGAACGCGCTGGCGCCGGCCAGGACCCACACACCGGGATTCCGGATCACGGCCGCCTGCATCCGCTTGGTCTGGGCGCGCTTCTGCTCAGGGGTCAGATCGGCCTTTTCTTCGGCCTCTCCGGAGAGTACCTCTATGGGCGGCAGGCCCTTGGACTCGGGAGAGTTGTGCAGGAAAAGGAGGATGATCACTACGCCCACCACACCGGCCAGGGCGGCGCCAAAGAAGCCCCACTTCCAGCCCAAGGCGGCTACCAGCATGCCCACGAACACGAAGGACAGGCCTTCGCCAATGTTGTGGGAGCTGCTGAAGAAGCCGTAGTACGTACCACGGATGCGCAGCGGGAACCAGCGGGACAGCGAAATAATGGCCGGCGGAGCCCCCATGGACTGGGCACCGCCATTGATGGCCCAACAAATGGCAAATACAATAAAGAGGGCCGAATTGGCAATGCCGCCGTTGAGCGCACTCACGCCCAGGATGCCCATGATAAAGTTCATGAGCACGGAAACCACCAGGCCCAGGGCCATGAAATGCTTGATGTTGGAACTGTCGGCCAGGAAGCCGCTGAAGAGCTTGCAGATGGCGTAGGCCCAGTACAGGCACGCGCCAATGATACCCAGCTGCGTGGCATTCAGCAGGCCGGCATCTATGAGCGGTTGTTTCATCACGCCCATGGACAAGCGGCACACATAGTACAGGGCATAGCCAAAGGTGGCGGCCAGGAACGTCTGCATGCGCAGGCGCTTGTAGGTCTTGTCCACCTTCTCTGCCGGTACCGGTGCCGCCTTAGCCCCCGCCTCCATCTTAAAGAAATCGATAACACTACTCATATACTGCAGATGATGTTTTCGTTATAGTCATTCACGGATGTCATGACAAAGCATTCCGTCTGGATGGCAATCACCTCAACGGTAGGAGCGGAATACGCCAGCTTCATAGTATTGTTGTCTTCCATCTTGTCTTTGTTAGTTTGCAGGAACAATCACTATGAAAGAGTCGCGCTTGCGTTCACCGCCATGATCCACGATGCCCGTGCCCGTCTTTCCGGTATAATTATCCGAGGGATAGTTGACCACATGCGTACTCGCATCCCCTTCTCCTTCCACGCACATGGTGCTGGAACCGCCTCCATCCAGATTGAGCATATACTTGGGGCCAAAGAAATTGGCAATGATACGCTCCAGCTGATAGGCGCTCATGCCGTATCCCCTACCGGTGCTCTTGGCGTATTTTCCATCGTTGACAATGAGCAGCAGATGCGGTTCGGCCTGGTCTCCGTTGGGATACGCAATGGCCACGGCTGTACGGGAATAGCAGCTTCCCTGGTGCTTCTTGGGAGACTCGGAATTGGTTCCTTCGGGAGCGCGGGAATAGAACGACATGCCAAAGCGGACATAATTGGCATCCAGGATGGGGGCACTGGAGATGAATGCGGTCTCGTCAGACATCGTATAGAAGTCGCGCATCTCCTGGATACTCTTGAGCGTGGTATTGGCCGTAGCCGTCTTGCCGGTTGCGCCACCATTGTAGGCGTCAAAGGCTATGCGCACGCCCCGATGGCCATCGCTGTAGAAAGCACCTTCACTCTTCCAGTTGGGAACACCCGTAGTTCCGATGGTATTGTTGGGCATAAAGGAATAAGGATAGCCGGAAGGATGCTCCGTTGCAGTCCAGGTGGACGTATTCAGGACTGCATTGGACTTGACGGCAATGGAGCCCCTCTCATATCCGCCGTTGATAGCGGCCACCGCGTTCATGTGACTGAACACATTCGATGTGGCTGTGGAAGAACTGGTTACAACAATCTTTACGTCATAAGCGGTGTTGCTCAGATCCAGATCCGTCACAAAGATCTCCTGATACTGGTTCACGGCCGCCGTGCCATAGGCATTGCTCCACCAATTGTCGGTGGGGATTCCGTAACCGCGGTAATAGCGGATGCCGGGACGAACTTCCTTGACCGTCCAGGTAAGACCATTGGTGGTCGAGTTATTGGTAGGGAAAGCACGGGAGGTAGTGGCCACATCCGGAATATTCGCATCACCACTGGTAGGGATCGGCACCACTACACCGGTAAGAACCGGGACATTGCCATCCAGATTCCACGCCACTTCGCTCCAGCCCAGGGACCGGGCCACGGCCGAAAGGCTCGTGGACGTAGCGGCCTTCCCGTGATAAGGAGACAGATGCTTGAAAAGCGAGGGGTTGGGATTGTTTACCACCAGAGGTGCGCCCGACGTTGCGTTGGACTGATTGTACACCGTAAGGGTGGGATTGTAATCCGTAAAGGAGAGATTGGGATTCCGCTGGCAGTTGGTCAAATTCGTATGACGGGAAGTATAACCCAGGATGGCACCTGAACTCCAGAATGAATCTGTTGTATTGTTCTGGGTCCCGGTAGCCAGGGTGGTCTGCCAGGCAATACAACCTTGAATCACATTATCGGGATAGGTTGTATCATAGGCACCCTGCGTGTTGTTGTTCAAGTTGCAATGGCCGGCGATACCGCCCAGGCAACGGCTGGCGTTCACCGTGGCCGTAGAGAAGCAGTTGACAATCTTACTCTGGCTCACAATCACGCCACCCATGATACCGCCCACGCGCTGGGTACCGTTTATTGTTCCGCTGGTCCAGCAGTTATAGATAATGACCGGCTCTTCGCTGTCGATGCCCACAAGGCCACCCGTGTACTGCACACTGGAGTTGATGGTCACATCGGCCGAACAGGACGAGATAAAGGCATTCTCGGCACGGCCGGCCAGGCCACCCACGCCGGTTTGTCCCGCCGTCTGCATCACAGAGCCCTGCACATGCACATTGGTTACGGTTGCCGGTTTGTTGGGATAGCCGCAATAGCCGGCCAGGATACCAGATACATTGCCGTTGTTGGTAATGCTGGCATTGGTAAAGGTCACATCGTAGCACTCACCATACAGCAGGCCGAAGAAAGCCGGCTTGTTCCAGGACTGGCTGGTGTGCGTGCAGGTGAAATGGTTAATGGTATGATGACCACCGTCAAAGTTGACGGCATAGTCATAAGGGCTGGCCCAGTTGAGCGGGACCCAGGTCTTCTTGGCCAGATAGGACTGCATGTCAATGTCGTCGATGAGGCGGAAGTACACCTTATTACCGTGCGACAGCACGCTGTGCATATTGTCCAGCTGCTTGGGGGTGGCAATGAGATAAGGGCTGGCCTGGGTGCCGCTGCCGCCGGCGAACAGCTGCTCGGCAAAGCCTTTGGCCATATGGATGGTGTTCAGCTCTCCGGCTTTGAGGACCTTGTCGGACTTAAGGGTGGCCGTAGCCAGATAATAGGCCCCTTCGGCATCGTATACTGCCACGTTCAGCTCGGTGCCGTCAGGGAGGTCGATATCCTCCCACCCACACGGGGCAAAGGCGGTGAGAACGTGTTCCGTGTCCAGCGTCACGTCCTTTATATTCACAGCCACGTTCACGTCCGGGGCCGTGAGCACCACCTTGGTGGGCTGCGTTAATTCATCAGGCAGCGTAAGCACGAATTTCACCACTCCAATCCGGCTCAGCGTGGTGCCGGGATGGGCATTCACCCAATCTTCGGAGAAAGTGATCTCCGGAAGATCGGCCTTGGCTACATTCCGTAGCAGGGCGGTGAAGGACAGGTGATCCGTGCTTCCGTTACCCGTTTGAGAGAGAGTTTTACCGATTTCGGCCTCTGCAACGGACGCGTAGGTGCCGGGACAAATGATGTTGAATTGATCCCCCACTACAGCGTTACCGGAGAAAGTAGCAAAGTGATCGGTGAAGCCATCTTCTATCGAATAGACCTCACTCGTAGTGGGACTGCCGGCGTTGATGACGCGAATATTGTCGTTTGCCTGCCATGCAAGATGTAATCCGATTCCCGTCTCGGGTACGGAAAAAGAGGCTTTGGAAACGGGCTCCTCAGGTATATATGCACGTATGGAAATACGGGGAGAATTGTGCACGGGGGCCTGTTCCCGCAAGCATCCGACCACAACCAAGGTAGTCGCTGCAATAAGCAGAAACGGTAAAACTCTTTTCATACTATTTGTTAAGTCGTTTTATTTCAGGATCTTCTGGATGATTTCCTCCATCACCGTATAAGCATCGGGGTTGGGATGGAGTTGGTCATACAGACAATATTCTTCTTTCAGTGAATAGCCGTCTTGGGCCACGAGGGCCGGATAGTAGTCACAGTAAGTAAAACCCTTCTCGGTAGCGTAGGCCTTGATCATCTTGTTCAAGGCTACGATATGGGTCCCTTTCTCGCGGGGCGTGAGCTTGGAGTAGGCCATGTTGCAGGGAGTTACCGAGCACAGCACCACCTTCATGTTTTTGGCGGCGGCTTGTTCGGCCATGGACTTGAGGTTGGCCATGATCTGGTCCTTGGTATAGCCCTGGGCCAGGTCGTTGGTACCTCCCATGATTACCACACAGAACGGGTCCTGATCCAGGACATCCTTCTGGTAGCGCTCCAACATCTGGGTGGTGGTCTGTCCGCTTACTCCTTTGTCCACGTAACCGTTGGAAGTAAAGAAGCCGGGGTGCCAGGTCACTTCCACCTTGTCTCCCACAATCTTCATCCAGGAGGGCAGCGGGTCCATAGGGATCACAATCTTGGACTTGTCAATCTGACGCGGGGCAATCCCCCACTGCCAGGTGATGCTGTCTCCCATGTAGATGGCCTTGGGGCCCTTGTGGGCCACGGTGGGATCCGGCGTATCCGGGGCGATGTCGTTGTTATAATCATCCTTGGCGCTGCAGGAGACCGCCATGAGGGCGGTCACCAGGAAAGCGACAAGCAAAAGAAGTCTGCGTTTCATACCTTACTTCTTGAGGATCATAATAAAGGCATCACGGGTACGTTCTCCGGTGTGGTCGTAGTTCTTGTTCCCGTCGCAGGGATAGTTGACCACATGGGTGGAATTGTCCCCCTGTCCCTTCACGCACATGGTGGTGGAACCGCCGCCGTCCAGGTTGAGGGCGTACTTGGGGTTGAACCACTTCTTGAGGAAGCGCGTGAGAGAACGGGCGCCCATTCCCTGACTCTTGATACGTCCGTCCACACAGAAGAGGATCAGATGGTTCTTCTCCGTGAGGGCAATGGCCGTACGCGGGTGCAGCGTGCGCTGGTGCTTGTCAGGGTCTTCTCCGCTCAGATTGGTGGTGGATTTGTTGTAGTCCACAAACTTCTCACCGTAATCCGAGTTGAAGTTGTAAATGAGCATGGGGGCGCTGGAGATGATGTTGGGGTACGTCTCCGTGGAAAGGCCCGTGTAGTACAGCTTCTGCTGGGCAACCGTCACCTCACCCTTCTTCTGCGAACCGGCCCAGAGGAAACTCACATTGCTGTCTCCGGAGATGGAGAAAGCGGCTTCGCTTTTCCAGTTGGGGACTCCGGTGTCGCTGATGTAGTCGTTTTCCAACGGATAGATCACCTTTCCGTCTACACGCATGTAGATGGATTTGGGCTCATAGTTGGCGTTGATGGCGGCGATGGCGTTGCTGCGCTTCTTGAAAGCGGCCGAAGTAGCCAGACGGGGGCTTTCATAGACCAGCTTCACCTGATATTTGGGATTGTTCAGATCCACGTCAATGACAAAGACTTCCTGATACTTCTCGGTAATCTCGTCCACACCGCTGAAGGTATGGTAAACAACCCCTTCATCAATCTGGACACTGGTCCAGTCCTTGCCCAGCGGCGTGGCTTCCTTACCGGAGCCGCCGTCTATATCATCGCCACCGGGGGCATCCGTCGGTTGATCCTTACCGGAAGGCGGAGGGAGTTCTCCACCTTCGGGGTCCTTGCCCCCGCATTCCACAAGGAGCAGGGGCATGAGAACCACCAGTAAAAAGAATCTTCTCAGTTTCATTCTTTACTTGATCTTAGGAGTATCACCACTGAAGTCCCAAATCTCGGTGCTCCAGCCAATGGCCTGGGCCAGCTGGCTCAGGGTCATGCCAGAAGCGGCGGCCTTGCCGTGATAGGCAAAAGCGTACTGACCTTCACCCTTGACCATGGGATTCTCCGGGTCTGCGTCGCTCTGATCGAACGGTGCGTAGGTGCCCAGTTCCGCATTCTTGGGGCAATCGATGAAGTTGATGTCAGCTTTGCGCCAGCAGTTCTTCAGATAGTTCTTGATAGCAGTTCCTCCAACTATGATGCCGCTGCTGTAGTGTTCGGCGGGCGTTTCCTCGTTGATGAAGTCGGACTTCAGGAGGTCGTTCCAGGCGATGCAGTTCTCAATGTGGTTTTCGGGATTCTGGTTGGTGCAGTTGTTGGCGTTGGACTTCTGTCCGGCCACGGCACGACCCACGATACCGCCAAAGATGAACTGGGTGGTAACCGTTGCCGTGGAGAAGCAGTTGTAGATGGAACTGCCCGTTGCCACGATGTCACCGGCGATACCGCCACAGATGGAAGCCGTGGAGGAAATGGTACCGGCGGTCCAGCAGTCGGAGATGTAGACACCCTTACCGGCATCGGCACCAATCAGACCACCGTTCATCTGGCCCTTGGCGTTGATGACCACATTGGCAGAGCTCTTGAGGATGGTAGCCTCGCGGGCCGTTCCGAAGAGGCCGCCCACATTGTTACCGGCCGAGCTGGTGATGGTGCCCTGAACATGGACATCCTCTACATAGCAGGGCTTGTCGGTGGTTCCACCGTAACCGCCCAGGATACCGCAGCCCTTGGCATTGGTCTCGATGACGGCATTGACGAACTTCACGTTGTAGCAGCTGCCGTACAGGACGCCGAAGAAGCTGGGATAGGAAACCGCAGCCTCGGCGGTGGAGACGCACTTGAAGTTGGAGATGGTATAACCGGCACCGTTGAAGTCAATCTTCTTGTCATAAGGGCTGGCAGCATTCAGCGGCTTCCAGGCAATGTCCTTCATGTCAATATTGGCACCCAGCTTGAAGAAGCGGGTCTCGCCGGCGGCCATATCATCGGCCATGAACGTCATCTGCTGAGCCGTGGTGATGATCCAGGGATCCGTAGCCGTACCCTTACCGGAGGTATAGTGGTTGGGCGACTTCCAACCGGTGTTGTCCAGGTTGAAGACATTCACCTTACCGCTCATGACAACGGCCTCACTGGTGAAGGTCACTTCCTTGGTGATGGGGGCGTCCTTGGTCTTGACACTCACGGTAAGGACCGTGTTGGCAGGGACAACAGCCTCGTGCCAGGAAGTGGTGAACCAGGCGATGAAGGTGTGGTTGGCATCCGGAGCGGCATTCTCAACAGCCAGCTCCAGCTTGTTCACTTTGGTTTCTCCGTTGCCCTTGTAGAAGATGGCATCTTCGGCCGAAATGGAGACGCCGTTCACGGCGCTCACCGTATCGGGAAGGGCAATCACCATCTTCATCACGCCCACCTGTTTGAGCGTACCGTTATGGGCGGCGGCCCAATCCGGATTGAAGGCAAAGCTGAGATAGTCATCTACACCGGCGAGCTCGGCGGCATACTTCAGATGGGCGTAGGAGTTGTTGCCCGTCTGGGTCTGTGCGCTCCAGTCGGCCGTTGCGGCTTTCTCGGGATAGGTGATGGTGAAGGCGTCGCCGGCCACCGGCTTGCCTACAAACTCTGCATACTTGGGCGTAAAGCCGTCCTGGATGGTATAGATCTGGGTGTCATCGGCACCGGTGATGGCAATCTTGTCGCCCTCGCCCCAGTACCAGGAGAAGCCCACGTGGGCACCGGCCTTGGTGGTCACGTCCCCAGGCATTTCGGCCTTGATGGTAATCAGGTCCTGCGGCTGGGGAAGCTCGTTGCCCGCTTCCTTGACACAGGAAGCCAGAACAGCGGCACCGGCAAGCATTGCTACAATATATTGCGTTGTTTTCATACCTGAGCGTGTTTAGTTGTAGAACTCATTTTCGTCAAAGTCAGGGAGCTGGCCACCGGCATTGTCGTCGATGATAATGATCGGAGCGTCGCCACCCACGAAGAACGGAAGGGTACCGGACAGATCCCAGATGGTCTCGTCCCAACCCAGGGCCTTGGCTACCTCAGAGGCGGTAGCGCCTGCCTTGGCGGCCTTGCCGTGATACGGGTAGTTGTAGTTGGTGCTACCGGTGCTCTGAGCCGATTCCTTCAGCGGGGATTCGGGAGAAGCGTTCTCCTGATCCACAAGCACGTTGAAGGCGTTGCCGGGGCAGTCGGAGAAGGCCAGGTCGGCTTTGCGGTAGCAGTCCACCAGATAGTTCTTGAGGGAAGTGAAGCCCACAATGGCACCGGCGCTGTAATGCACGGACTGGTCGGCCACGTCGGAATAGATGGCATCGTTCCAGGCGATGCACTTCTCAATGTGGTTCTTGATGTCCAGGTTTTCGCCGGACTTCTGACCCTGAGCGGCGTCTCCCACAATACCACCGTACTTGAACTGGGCGTGTACACGGGCGGTGGAGTAGCAGTTGCGGATCAGCACTTCGCTGTAATTGGCGTTGTTGGCCGCGTTACCGGCGATACCGCCTACCATACGGTTACCGGTGATGTCACCGGCCGTCCAGCAGTTGGAGATGACACTGCGCTTGGGGCTCTGGGTGTTGTCGTAACCATAGATACCACCGGAATCGTACTTGTTGGAAGTGATGGTCACATCGGCCGAGCAGATGTTGATGTTGGCGTTGACGATGACACCGAACAGGCCGCCCGTACCGTGGGCCACGGTGTTGGTGATCTTACCGCTCACGTTCACCTTGGTCACGTCCACGGCCACGTCCTGCGTACCGCCATAGGCGCCCAGGATGCCGATAGGACCGGAGGCATTGGTGATCTGAACGTTGGTTACGTTCAGGTTGTGGAGTTTACCCACCACCATGCCAAAGAGGCTGGTGGTACCGGTGAAGTTGGAGATGGTATGATCCTGACCGTCGAAGGTGAAGGGGAAGCCCACGGGATTGATGACTTCCCAATCGGCCACGTTGGCCATATCGATGTCATTTTCCAGACGGAAGTAAACCATGCTGCCTTCCACCAGTTTGGCCTTCATGGCCTTGAGGTCATCCACAGAGGCAATGGGATAAGGATTGCCCTCGGTACCGGGACCATAGGGATCGTAATCGCTCATCTTGAAGAGCACGTAACCGGCCAGGGTGTCGGCTACGGCCCATTTGTCCGTCTGCTGGGCCTTGTCCAGGGTCACGGGCAGGATGTAGGTAACGCCATTTTCCAGACCGGAAGCGGTCACTTTGATACGGGCCGTGGTAGAGGCTTGACCGTAACGGGGAAGCATGACGTCGTTGCTCAGAAATTCAAAGGCCGAACCGGGGCACATCTCATAGGAGGTGCCGTGGGCCTGGTTGTACTTCTCCACACCGTCGGGATCGGCCTTGAACGAGAAGTTCATCACGATGTCGGTCACCTGGTTCTGGAAAGCACAGGCCTTGAGGCTGTAGGTTTTGCTGGCTCCGGGGGCAATTTCCACTACGGCTTTGTCTCCGGGGATATCGGCATAGAAAACGCCCGGCATGGTCACTTCGCCCGGTTCCGGTCCCTTCTTGTTGCAGGAGTCCAGAACAGCAAGCGCCATGATCAGGGTATAGGATAATATCTTTTTCATACTTGGGAGCATCTTAGAAAGTTAAACCGTCGTCCCAGCCGGGATTCTGCGTGAGGGCGCCGCCGGTGAGACCGCGCTCGTTGGAAGGGATGGGATAGAAGTAGTCACGGCCGTCGTTCCACTTGCACTGGATATTCTTGAAGAGGTTCACATAGCCGGAATTGCCGTTGCTGAGGATGAATTCGGAGCTGCCAATCTTGTACTGGGCAGGAGCGGTGCTCACAGGCTTCACATCTTCGTACAGGAGGATGTCGGCCAGACCGTCGCCATTGAGATCGTACTCACCGGGGCCCGGGAAGTACATACCGTAGTACTGCTTCTCCAGGATCTTGCCTTCCTTCCAACGGATCAGGTCATAGTAACGGAAACCTTCCTGAGCCAGCTCTACGGCACGCTCGCGGCGGATTTCGAGGATGACACCCTTGTTGGTGCCAGTCACGTTCTGGTAACCGCCCCAGGCCTCATTGGTAAGATAGGGATCCGGATTGGCATTGGCGGCCTCCAGGTTCAGGGCCGGCATGCCGGCGCGGGAACGGATGCGGTTGATGCTCTGGTCCAGGTCGTTCTGCGTGAGGGTGCCGGCTTCGGCCTTGGCCTCGGCGTAGTTGAGCATGATCTCAGCGGCACGGAAGATAATGAGGTCGGTCTCGGAGCTGTTGTAGGCGTCGTACTGCATCTCCACCACATACTTGGCCGGATGATAACCGGTGAGGCAGTACTCGAACTCGGGAGGGCAGAGGGCGCTTTCACCCAGGCGCTTGTAACCGGGGGTGCGGATACTCTGGGCCAGACGGGGATCGCGGTTCTGCGTTTCCGTCATGAAGTCCATGGTCTCCCAACCGGGACGGTCGGTGAAGCGGGTGCCGTCGGCCATCAGGTAGCTGGCCACCAGCTTGCGGGTCATGCCGTAACGGCCACGGGTAGAGGCGTGCATGACACCGGTAGCGTCGTGGGTTACGCCATAGGCGGCGTTGTAGTTGCGGGCCAGGATGACCTCGTCCATGTTTTCGCTGGCGTCATTGGTGGTGAACAGGCTGTAGTAGGCCTTGTTGGCACCGCCGGCGGTATGCAGGGTGTAACCGCTGGTAGCCAGGAATTCCTCGGACACCTTGGCGCACTCGTTCAGATACCACTGCCAATCGTGGGCACCGGTACCGTAGTCAAACTCGGTGTGGTACTTGCGGAAGGTGCCTTCGAAGAGCAGGAAACGGGACTTCAGGGCCATGGCGGTCCACTTGGTAATCTCGTAGGCGCTCTTGGTGGCAGGCAGGTTGGCAATGGCGCAGTCAATGTCCTCGATCATCTTGCCCATGATGAACTCACGGGAATCGCGGGGACGGTTGAGGGCCTCGGTATCGGCCGATCCAACCGGCTTGTCGTACCACGGCACGTCTCCAAAGCGCTTGACCATCTGGAAATAGAAGTAAGCGCGGAAGAAGCGGGCAAAGCCCTCGTACTGGGCGCGGACGGCAGCGTCGGTGCAGTTGGGGAGATACTCCAGCATCGTATTGGCGGTACGCAGGTTGCCCCAGCTCCAGCCACCGCCGGAAGCGGGAACGGTACGGGTACCTTTCTGTTCGTCGGTCAGACCCATCTGGATGTAGGTATCGGCGTCCTCAATGAAGAGGGAAGCGCCGCCGGGCAGCATGGCATAGAGGTTCATGCCATAGGCCTGGAGTTCCGTCTCCGTTTTGTAGAAAGTCTCCGGGGACATACGGTCCAGAGGGTAGACATCCAGCAAATTGTCACAGCCAGTCAGGGTAAAACCGGCCAGGATGGGGAGCAGGATATATGCTATCTTTTTCATAAGGCACATTCAATTAAAGGGTTATATCTACACCAAACATGATGGTCTTCTGCCAGGGATAGATGCGCAGGTTGCCATTGGTCTGGGCCATTTCAGGATCGATATACTTGCAGTGCAGACCGGGTGCCCAGTAGAACAGGTTTTCACCCGAGAAGTAGAAGCGAAGGCGGTCGATGCCGATCTTCTTGGTGAGTTTCTCCGGCAGGGTGTAGCCGAAGGTGAGGTTCTTCAGACGCAGGTAGCCGATGTTCTGCAGGTAACGGTCGTTGGTAGCAGAGAGCTCACGGCTGGCATTCACGCCGGCCACATAACCGCGGGGACGCGGGAAGTAGGCGTCGGGGTTCTCCTCGGTCCAGTACATGTTCTGGAAGTCGCGGGGAATGAAGGTAGCGAACGGACGGGCGTACAGGCTCCAGAACTGACGGACTTCGTACTGGGGATACCAGTCCATATGGCCGATGCCCTGGAAGAACACAGCCAGGTCAAAGCCTGCATAGGAGGCGCCCAGGTTGATACCGAAGTTGTAGCGGGGCTGGCTGTTACCGATGACGCGGTAGTCACCGCTGTCACCCACCTTGCCGTTACCCTGGTCAATGACGCCACTGTTGTCCAGGTCTGCAAACTGGAGGTCGCCGGCACGGAGACCGGGAGCACCGGTGACCGGGTTGATGTCGCCCACGCTGGCGTTGATGATGCTGTTCACCTTGGACTGGTCCACTTTGGCCGTCCAGGCGGCGGCGTCCTCATCGGAGGCAAACAGACCTACGATATGGTAACCCCAGATGTCACCGTACTTCATGCCCACCCAGTAGTTCTTGGAGAGGAGCATATCCGGGTTGTTGAAGCGGGTGATGTGGGATACATAGTCACTGAACAGGATGCTGGCATTGTAATAGAAAGGTCTGCCGGCAATCTTGAAGGAATCCTTCCAGCCCAGGTTGAGTTCATAACCCTTGGTGCGGAGGTCGGCCACGTTCTCCTTGGGGGCGGTGCTGTAGCCATAGGTGGCAGGCAGTACCTCACCGGCGGTGAGCATGTCCTTGGTGTCACGGATGTAGGCTTCGGCCGAGAAATCCAGACGACCGTTCAGGAAGGTCATATCCAGACCCAGGTTGCCCTGGACGGAGCGCTCCCAGGTAAGACCGGAAGAAACAGGGGCCGAAATGGAGGCCAGGGCCGGTTTGGGACCGCCCAGCAGGTAAGAGGACTGGGAACCGGTGGAGATGGTGCGGATGGCGGGATAGTAGTCGCTCATCTGCTGGTTGCCCAGCTGGCCGAAGGAAGCACGGATCTTGAGGTTGTCCCACCTGCTACGGACGGGCTCAAAGAAACCCTCTTCGCTGATTCTCCAACCCAGGGAAACGGACGGGGAGAATACCCAGCGGCTGCCGCGCAGGAAGCGGGAAGAACCGTCGTAACGGCCGTTCAGTTCCAGGAGGTACTTGCCCTTGTAGTCGTAGTTGATACGGGCAAAGTAACCGGCGGTGCGGTATTCGTTCTGACCACCGGCCACCTCCATGCGCTTGTTGCCATCGGCATCGGCACCTACGAGGTTGAGGTCATTGAGGTCATAGGAGAAGAGGTCGTAACCAACGGCTTCCAGGTCCTTGATGTGCTTGGTCTCGTAGTTGACACCAGCCATGATCTTGAAGTTGTGGGCCTCTTTCCAGCTGTGCTCATAGGTAGCATAGAGGTTGGCGGCCTGGTAGGTGTGTACGTTGGCATCCTCGGTGAGCTTGTTCTCAAAGGCGGCGCCGGTAGACTGGGTAACAATGACACCGGGCTCCTTGGAATAATAGCCGGGCATGGTACGGTTGGTATAACGGACCAGGCGGAGGCTGTACGTGTAGTCACCCTTGATGGTAAAGCCTTCGAAGGGCTTGATGGTAACATCGAAGGTATTGCTCAGGTTGTCAATACGGTCGGTGTTGGTGTCTCCGTTGCTGAGAGCCATCATGAGACCGTCCATGAGCGTACTGTTGTTGTACTTGGTCTGATAGATGATGGTACCGTCGGGGTTGTAGGCGGGATAGCTGGCCGATGCATGGGCAGAGGCACCGTACAGGGAGTTGTTGATACCGCCACGGCCCGGATAGGTGTAAGCGCTGTTGAAGTAGCTGAAGTTGTTGCCGATGCGCAGCCACTTGGTTACATCAAAGCCCACCTTCGCGCGCAGGTTATAACGGTTATAGGTATCGGGGTTGATGTTGAACATACCCTGCTCGTAGGTATAACCGGCCGAGATAAGGTAGTTAACGTGGTCCGTAGCACCGCTGGCCGTAAGGGTGTGGCTGGTGGTGGGCTTGTTGTCCTTATACAGCACATGCCACCAGTCGGTGTTGGCATAATAGTTATACACATCCTTGCCGGTCTGGTCCTGGGTAATCACCACCCACGGGCGGGCGGGATTTTCCACCACGTCATTGCGGCGGATCCAGAGTTCTTCCATGTCGGCGTCGGAGTAGTTATAGTTAAGGGTATTGTTATAGGCCTTCATGAACAGGTTGGACAGGTACACGGTGTAGTAACCGCGGGTTTCCCAATCGGTAGAAGCCGTAGGAGCCGTGTAGCCCACGCGGCCGCTGTAGGTAACCTTGGCGCGGCCATCCTTGTCCTTGGAACCGTTCTTGGTGTTCACCAGAATGACACCGGCCGAACCCTTTGCACCGTAGATGGCTGCAGCGGCAGCATCCTTGATCACGGAGATGTTGTCCACATCGGCCGGGTTGATATACTGGAGATTTCCTTCCACACCGTCGATGAGCACCAGCGGGCTGCCTCCGTTGATGGAGTTCCAACCGCGGATGTTCAGGTCAGGGGCCTGACCGGGACGACCGGATGCAGAAGAAACGTTAAGACCCGGAACCGTACCCTGCAGCATGTGACCCACATCCAGGGCCGTACGGTCTTTGAGGGCTTCCGCTTTCACCACGGAAACAGCGCCGGTGAGGTTGGCCTTCTTGGTGGTACCATAACCAACCGCCACGGCATCCTCCAGCATGAAGCTGTCTTCCTCTAATGTAATGGTTATACGACTCCGTCCATTGACCGGAACCTGCTGCGTCTTGTAACCCAGGCAGGATACTTCCAGTACGGCACGGGGAGAAACATTGATGGTGAAATTACCATCCAGGTCTGTCACAGCGTTGGTTCCCTCGGCCTGCACCACTACACCCACGATGGGGCCCATGGCGTCACGCACGGTACCACTCACTGTTTGCTTTTGCGCCAAAGCGTCAAAAGAGACCGCCATACTGAACAGTACGGCAAGTACAGATAACAGTTTTTTGTGCAACATATGGTTTGAAATAATTAGGTTTATAATCTTGCAGTTAGCCATCGCAAAATTATGATAACGCGTACAATAATAAAAGAATCGGAAATGGAATAGTAGTCTCTGTTTCAAATCAAAAAATTGTATATCGCTGGTACTTAGTTTGTTAGATAAAAATGAGACATGGCGTTTTAGTAGATGGTGTCCTTGGTTATAATTTTTCTTTTTTGTATTTTTGTAAAGAATTATTCTAATAACACCATGTTTCATTCTTGTTTTGTGGCCGTCCTGCTGGGAGCTCTCCTTTGGATGGGAAATCCTACCCAAAAAAGCACCGGACAAGCAGCCGCCCTCTCCAAACTGGACCAGTTGCTCAAGGAAGAAGAGAGCATTACCCGCAAAAAAGAAGCGCGCCTGGACAGCCTGCGCACCCGCCTGGGACAAATCCCCACGGACCGGGAGCGCTACCCCATTGTGAAACAGCTTTACATAGAATACGCCCGTTACAATCTGGATTCGGCCCTCTACTATGCCCATCTGAAAGAGGATCTGGCCAGAAAACTGGGAGACCAGGCCCTCCTCAACGATGCTCTCAACGACCGCGCAGACCGCTACATCATCTCCGGCATGTACCGTTATGCAGAAGATGTCCTGGATTCCATGGTCATAGACGAAAATGCCTCCACCCAGGCCCTGGTATCCTATCACCGGTCGCTCATTTCCCTGCATCACGGCCTCAAGCTCACCAACAAGGACCCCCTGTACAACGAAAGGCTGGACAAGAAGGAACACTACTACAGAAATCTGATCTTCAACGCGGCAGACAGCACCGTCCTCTATTTATATACGTATACGGCGGAGAACTTAATAGATGAAGGTCGTCCGGAAGAAGCCCGCAAGGTATTGGAGCAATACCTGGGCACCGGTCCCACCAACCCCGACGAACTCTCCATCCTCAATTACTGTATAGCCAAGACCTACCGGGCGCAGGGAGACCTGGACCAGACTCTCACCTACTTTGCCATGAGCGCCTGGTACGACATCAGTGAAGGCGTCCGCTCCTCCCGTTCCCTCATCAAAACGGCCCAGATGGCCATGGAGGAAGGAATGACAGCCCGTTCCTTCTCCTATATCACGCGCGCGTACGACGACGCCACCCAGGCCGATGCCCGTATCTGCCTGGAAGAAATCTCCCGCTTTATGCCGGAGGTCATAGCCTCTTACGAAAAGCTCAGCTCGCAGCGGTATAAGGACGTTCTCCTCATCCTCTTCCTGGTGGCCTTGTTGCTCATTGCCAGTATCATCGGCCTGATCATCTTCAGAAGATTCCAGGTCAAGATTGTAAGGCTCAACCGGAAAGTCAAGAGCGTCAACCAGAAGCTGAGCGATTCTGTCCATCTGATGGAAAGCACCTTGGGACAGTATGTCACCATGTTCACCTCCCACATCAACAGCCTGGAGGAATACCGCTCCAGCATCCGTGTGGTGGCCAAATCAAAAGATATCGAAGAGATTACCCGTGCGCTCCGCTCCGATGACTACATAGACGCCAAACGGGAAACCCTGCTCACGGAGTTTGACCGCGCCTTCCTGGCCGTATTCCCGGACTTTGTGGAACAGCTCAACGCCCTGCTCAAGGAAGACCAGCGCGTGGGCCAGAACTTGCCAACAGGAAAGCTGACCAACGAGCTGCGCGTCTTTGCCCTCATCCGCCTGGGCGTCACCGAATCGGCCGATATTTCCAAATTCCTGAAGAAATCGCCTTCTACCATCTATAATTACAGGGTCAAACTGCGCAATGCGTCCATCTATTCCAACGAGGAATTTGAGAATCGGCTGATGGCTATTGGCAAGCCCCACGAATAGTGGTATATTTTTTGAAAACATTCTAACAAAACCAACATTATGAAAACCGCAAGATTACTTGTCATCCTGCTCACGCTGGCCGGATCGGCCCTGTTTACAGGCTGCACAAAAGAGTACTACGTTGTAAATGAAGGCGTAGAGATGTACCAAAGGGACTTCAAGGTCAAGCCTTCTGACTGGAAGGTAGAAGAAGCCCCCGTGGACCTGGATAACGCATACCTCCTGAGCGTCAAGCTGAGCGTCCCGGAGATTACCCAACAGGTAGTTGATAACGGCAACGTAACCGTTTCCCGCCGCCTCACGGATGATTCCGGCAATACCTACTGGACTCCCCTGCCGGTTGTCCGGGCCGAATACGCCGCCGGAGACGACCTCCTCTATTCCACCTATCTGGATTACGAATGGGGCCTGGGTACGGTATTCGTTTACTTTACAGCCACCGACTTTGTGGTAGGTGAAGAACCCGAAATGACCCTCCGCGTAACCGCGTGGATTTAATTCAACAAACTTTCATTCAAAAAAAGGCGTCACCCTCGCGGGTGGCGCCTTAATCATTACATGAAAGAGAACTACAGCTCCTTCATGGCATCCATGGCCTCGGCCTTGGAGCCCACCACGATGTCCTGGTAACGGCTGAGACCGGTACCGGCAGGGATCAGGTGACCGCAGATCACGTTTTCCTTCAGACCTTCGAGGTAGTCCACGCGGGCGCGGATAGCGGCCTCCGAGAGCACCTTGGTCGTTTCCTGGAAGGAAGCGGCGGAGATGAAGGAGCCGGTCTTGAGGGCGGCGCGGGTAATACCCTGGAGCACCTGGGAAGCGGTAGCGGGCTTGGCGGGACGGGCCACCACCAGTTTGGCTCCCTGACGCTCCAGCGAGGCATTCTCGCTGCGGAGGTCACGGGCACTGATGATATCACCTTCCTCGAAGCGTACGCTGTCTCCGGGCTCCATGACATAGTACTTGCCAAAGATCTCGTCGTTGCGGTCCATAAACTCCCACTTGTCCACCAGCTCCTCGGGGAGGAATTCGGTGTCTCCGGGGTCTCCGATCTGGACCTTGCGCATCATCTGACGCACGATGATCTCGAAGTGCTTGTCGTTGATCTTTACACCCTGCAGGCGGTACACAGCCTGAATCTCGTTCACAATGTATTCCTGTGCTTTCACGGGACCCAGGATGTTCAGGATATCGGTAGGAGAAGTGCCGCCGTCGGACAGACGGGTACCGGCCTTCACATAGTCGTTCTCCTGCACCAGCATCTGCTTGGTCATGGGAACCTCGTAACGGCACTCCTTGCCGCTGCGGTTCTTCACAATGATCTCACGCTTACCACGCTTTACCTTACCCATCACAATTTCACCGTTGATCTCGGAGAGAATGGCGGGGTTGGAAGGAGTACGGGCTTCGAAGAGCTCGGTTACGCGCGGCAGACCGCCGGTGATATCGCTGGCCTTACCAATGGCGCGAGGGATCTTGATAATGACGTCACCCACCTTCACGGTGTCTCCGTCATTGATCATGATGTGGGCGCCCACAGGCAGGTTGTACTGACGCTGGACCTGGCCGTTGCCATCTACGATGAGCATGGCAGGGCTCTTGGTCTTATCACGGCCTTCGATGATCACCTTGTCGGTGTTGGTGGCGAACTCGTCGGCGCTCTCTTCACGGTAGGTCACGCCTTCGGCCATGTTCTCGAAGCGCACGGTACCGGCCGTTTCCACGATGGTGGTAGCGTTGTAAGCATCCCATTCGCAGATGAGATCTCCCTTCTTCACGGAGTCGCCGTCCTTGAAGTACAGCGTGGAACCGTAAGGGATATCGTACTGGGAATAGGTCATGCCGGTGCGCTCGTCCACGATGCGGAGTTCGGTCATACGGGAAACCACTACGGGGTTCACGGTGCCGTCTTCGTTTATTCGGTCAATGGTACGGAGTTCTTCAAAGGCAAGCTTACCTTCGTACTTGGACACAATGGTATTGTCGGCCACGGAGCCGGATGCAGTACCACCCACGTGGAAGGTACGGAGGGTCAGCTGGGTACCAGGCTCACCAATGGACTGGGCGGCGATAACACCCACCACTTCACCGGTTTCAACCATACGGCTGGTAGCCAGGTTGCGGCCATAGCACTTGGCGCAGACACCCTTGCGGGATTCGCAAGTGAGAACCGAACGGATTTCTACCTGCTCGATAGGGAGGGAATCAATGAGGTTGGCAACATCCTCGCGGATTTCTTCGCCAGCGGCAATGATGAGCTCTCCGGTGAGCGGGTTAAAGATATCGTGCACGGAGGTACGTCCAAGGACACGCTCACCCAGGGATTCAACCACCTCATCCTTGTTCTTGATGGCGGTGGCGATGAGGCCGCGGAGGGTACCGCAGTCTTCCTCGGTGATGATCACGTCGTGGGATACGTCCACGAGACGTCTTGTCAGGTAACCGGCATCGGCCGTCTTCAGGGCGGTATCGGCCAGACCCTTACGGGCACCGTGGGTGGAGATGAAGTACTCCAGCACCGTCATACCTTCCTTCAGGTTGGACACGATGGGGTTCTC
>CAMVJR010000006.1 GCA_947167855.1 uncultured Bacteroidales bacterium | reverse complement strand
TGTATGCCAGCGACTATTTTGACCAGCTCTACGAGTGGGCCGAAGACCTCATCAAGCGCGGCCTGGCCTATGTGGATGACCAAACCCAGGAAGAGATCCGTCTCAACCGCGGAACCGTGGACAAGCCCGGTACCCCCAGCCCCTGGAGAGACCGTACCCCCGAGGAAAACCTCAAGCTCTTCCGTGAGATGAAGGCCGGCAAGTACGCAGAAGGGGAGAAGGTGCTCCGTGCCAAGATTGACATGGCCCATCCCAACATGATGTTCCGCGACCCCCTGCTGTACCGCATCAAGTTTGCCCATCATCACCGTACGGGAGACAAGTGGTGCATCTACCCGATGTACGACTATACCCACGGCCAGTGCGACTCCATAGAACACATCACGCACTCCATCTGCACGCTGGAGTTTGACGTTCACAGACCCCTGTACGACTGGTTCATCCAGACCCTGGGCATCTATCCTTCCCATCAGTACGAGTTTGCCCGCCTCAACCTCACCTATACGCTCATGAGCAAGCGCAAGCTCCTGGAGCTGGTGCAGAAGGGCCTCGTAAGCGGCTGGGACGACCCTCGCATGCCCACCCTCTGCGGTGTGCGCCGCCGCGGTTATACCGCTGGCGCCCTCAAGATGTTCTGCGACAAGATTGGCGTGTCCAAGCGTGATCAGCTCATGGACATCCAGCTGCTGGAATGGTGCGTCCGCCAGGACCTCAACGAGCGTTCCAACCGTTACATGGTGGTGCAGGATCCTATCAAGCTCACCATCACCAACTGGCCGGAAGGCAAGGTGGAATGGTTTGACTGCCCGCTCAATCCCGCAGACCCGGACGGTGCCAAGCGCCGCGTCCCCTTCACCGGCAACCTCCTCATAGACCGGGCCGATTTCATGGAAGACGCTCCCAAGAAGTTCTTCCGCCTCAAGCCGGACGGCGAAGTGCGCCTCAAATACACGTATATCGTTAAATGTAACGAAGTTGTTAAGGATGAAAACGGAGAAGTTACGGAGCTCAAGTGCACCTACGATCCGTCCACTGAGTACCGCGCCGTCAAGGGCACCATCCATTGGGTGAGCGAAGCCCACGCCCAGGAACTGGAACTCCGCAACTACGACCGCCTCTTCACCCTGGCCGATATGTCCCAGGTCCCCGAGGATAAGGACTACAAGGATTTTCTGAATCCCGAGAGCCTGGTGCAGGGCAAAGGCTGGGCCGAACCTGCCCTCCTGGAAGACAACTCCGGCATTGCCGTGCAGTTTGAGCGTACCGGCTATTACGTAAAAGACAAGGACTCCACGCCGGAGCACCCTGTCTTTAACAAAACCACGTCCCTGAAGGACTCCTACAAACCGGAATAATCAGATCTTCTGCTTGAATACGCGGTAGCCGTAAATGGCAATTACCACGAAACAAAGCATAGGCAATACAAACGATACGTTGACCGCGGGCATTCCAAAGAGTGTTCCGCGGTCAATGATCATAGCCTGTACCGGAGGCAGCACGGAGCCGCCCAGGATGGCCATGATGAGGCCCGCCGCGCCAAATTTGGCATCTTCTCCCAGACCGTCCAGGGCTATGCCGTAGATGGTGGGGAACATCAGGGACATGCAGGCGCTCACGGCCACCAGGCAGTACAGTCCGGCAATGCCCTGCAGGAAAATCACGCCCAGCGTGCAGGCTATGCCCGCCAGGGCAAAGATGTGCAGCATCTTGCCCGGTTGCAGGTATTTCATGAGCCAGGTGCAAATGAAGCGGCTGCAGCAGAAGATGATCATGGCGGCAATGTTGTACCGCTGGCTCAGGACCTCGGCGTCAATCTCGCTCATGCCTCTTTCCATGAATATCCGCGTGCCGTACTGGATGATAAAGGTCCAGCACATGATCTGCACGCCCACATAGAAGAACTGGGCCAGAACGCCCTCACGGTAGCGTTGTTTGCCAATGAGATCTGAGAGGGTTTCCCGGATGCTGCCTTTGTTCTCCTCCTTCACGTGGGGCATTTTTACCAGCAGGATGAGGAGGAACATGACCACAATGACCAGGCCGATGATGACGTAAGGCTTGATGAGAATGCCCAGGTCGCTCTGCTTGACGGCCTCGAACTCGGCTTCCGGGAGGGCGGCCCGCTCCGCGCTGCTAAGCGGATTGAGCCGCGCCTGGATGAAGTTCATGGCTACGAACATGCCGCACAGCGAGCCGATGGGATTGAACGACTGCGCAAAGTTGAGGCGCCGGGTGGCCGTTTCCGGGGAACCCATGGCCAGGATGTAGGGATTGGCGCTGGTTTCCAGGAAACTGAGTCCGCAGGTAAGGATGAAGTACGCCAGGAGGAAGGGCCAGTATTCACCCGTAGAACGGGCCGCTATGAACATAAAAGCCCCCGCAGCATACAGGCCCAATCCCATCAGGATACCTTTCTTATAGGTGAACTTGCGGATAAACATCGCTGCCGGCAGCGCCATGGCAAAATACCCGCCATAGAAGGCCACCTGCGTGAGGGCGCCTTCCGTTACGCTCATCCGGAAGATCTTGGAGAAGGCCTTTACCATGGGATTGGTAATGTCGTTGGCAAATCCCCAAAGAGCAAAACAAGCCGTAATGAGTATGAACGGCAGTAAATAGTTTACTCCGTTGTACTTGAATATGCTTTTGTTTTCCATTACTTTTTGAATAGCGGGCCGTAGGCCTGGCAGGCTCGATAATCGGCCCCTTCAGGGTCCATGCCGAAGGCGCGCCAGGAGGCGGGACGGAAGATATTTTCTTCCGGGACGTTGTGCATGCACACGGGGATGCGGAGCATGGAGCAGAGGGTGATGAGGTCTGCACCCACATGGCCGTAGACAATGGCTCCGTGGTTGGCTCCCCAGGCGTTCATGACGCTGTAGACGTCTTTGAAGGGGGCCTTGGTGGCGTCCAGGCGCGGGGCAAACCAGGTGGTGGGCCAGCCCTTGTCGGTGCGGTCGTCCAGGATCTTGAACTGTTTTTCGCTCACATCAACGGTCCATCCTTCGGCCAGCTGGAGGACCGGTCCCAGGTTCTTGACCATGTTCACGCGGATCATGGTGCAGGGCATGCTGCCCTGGCTGAGGAACTTGGAAGAGTAACCGCCGCCACGGAAGTATTCCCGGTTGGCGGGTACCCAGACGGTGGCATCCAGGCAGGCCTGGGCCTCCTTCTCCGTGATTTCCCAGAAGGGTTTCATGGCAGGCTTGCCGTCCTTTTTGCACTGCCCGCTGCCATCCAGCGAGGCGGCTCCGGAGTTGATGAGATGGATGATGCCATTTGCGGCCTGGCCCTTGAGCTTCTCTCCGGTCACGCGTTCTACGGCCTCCGGGCTCCAGTAGGTTCTGACATCGGCAAAGATGGCGGCCGTCTGGGAAACCAGGTGACCCAGGAGCATGGCTACGCCGTTGAGGCTGTCGTTCTCCGTGGCCAGGACAAAGGGTTTGCGGATGCCGTTCCAGTCAAAAGAAGAGTTGAGGATGGCTTCTGCAAAGTCTCCGTTGGGGTAGAAGTCCGTCCACTGGCGCTGGCCCTGGAAACCGCCCAGGATGGCGTTGTGGCCCAGGGATTCTTCTCCAAAGCCCATCTCCTTGAGCTTGGGATTGCCCTGCAGGAGATCCCGGATGATGAGGGCCATCTTCACGGTGAACTCCCAGTCCTTGTCCTTCTCCTCGCGGGTTTTCTTGAGGTCCGGACGGTTGCAGATATCTTCGCTTTCTTTGCAGTTCTTCTTGGCCCACTTCAGCGCTTTCTCAAACTCCTCGTGGTCGTAGATGCCGCGTTCCATGCGGCGGATGATCTCCACCTCATCGATGCCTTCGCAGCGCATGCCCAGGTAGTCTTCAAAGAAGTCCGGGTTTACGATGGAACCGGCGATGCCCATGCAGACGGCGCCAATGGACAGGTAGCTCTTGCCCCGCATGGAGGCGGCGGCCACGGCGCACTTGGCAAAGCGCAGGAGCTTTTCTTCTACGTCGGCCGGGATGGTCTGGTTATCGGCATCCTGCACGTCGTGTCCGTAAATGCCGAAGGCAGGCAGGCCCTTCTGGGCATGAGCGGCCAGGACGGCGGCCAGGTAGACGGCTCCCGGACGCTCGGTTCCGTTGAAGCCCCAGACGGCCTTGATGGTGTGCGGATCCATGTCCATGGTCTCGCTTCCGTAGCACCAGCAGGGGGTGACGGTGATGGTGACGGCTACGCCTTCCCGGGCAAACTTGTCTGCGCAGGCAGCGGTCTCTGCCACACGGCCGATGGTGGTATCTGCTATGACGCACTCGACGGGGGCACCGTCGGGGTAGCGGAGTTTCTTCTGCAGGAGGGCGGCCACGGCCTGGGCCATGCCCATGGTTTGGTCTTCCAGGGACTCCCGGACGCCGTTCATGCGTCCGTCGATGGTGGGACGGATGCCAATCTTGGGGTGGGAAATAATCATATGGTTAGTGTTTGGTTACGGTTTATAGCCCTAAAGATAAGAAAAATCTTCTGAATGCTGAAAAAAATCCTTACCTTTGAAAGAATAGAAACAGCATTTATGGCAGGCTCCCACATATCGGAAAACAGCAGAAGAATCGCAAGAAATACGGTTCTCCTGTATTTCCGGATGGGGCTGATGATGATCATCGGCCTGTTTACCTATCGCATCATCCTGCGTGCGCTGGGCGTCACGGATTACGGCGTCTACAGCGCGGTGGGTGGCGTGGTTACCCTGTTCATGCTGGTGATGAATACGGTGGCATCGGCCATCAGCCGCTACATCACCGTGGGGCTGGGAAAGGGAGACCAGGAGCGCCTCAAAGTCATTTTCGGCACAAGTATGGCCGTGATGGCGGGCTTCTGCCTGCTGCTGGTCCTCCTGACGGAAACGGCTGGCCTTTGGTACCTGCACCACAAGATGGTGATCCCGGAAGGCCGGATGGCGGCCGCCGGGGTGGTCCTGCAGACCTCGCTGCTGGTGCTGGTGGTTAACCTGATGAGCATTCCTTTTACGGCCGATATCAACGCGCACGAGGATATGAGCGCCTATGCCTGGATTTCCATCCTGGAGGCGGTCCTCAAGCTGGCGGTGGCCGCCGGCGTTTGGTATGCATCGGCCGATAAACTGGTGGTCTACGCCTGGCTGCTGGTGGCGGTGGCCGTGGTGTCCAGGGGCGCCTATGCCCTTTATTCCATAGCCCGTTATCCGGAGTGCCGCGGGGTGCCGCGCGTGTCCGGAGCCCTGGTCCGGGAGATGGGCGTGTTCGCTGGCTGGAACTTTCTGGGAAGCGGGGCGTATATGCTCAATACCCAGGGTATCAACCAGCTCATGAACCTCTTCTTTGGCGTAGGAATGAACGCCGCCAGGGGAGTGGCCGATAAAGTGGAGCAGGTGGTGCGCCAGTTTGCCACCAACATAGCCCTGGCCCTGAATCCCGCCCTTACCAAGGCCTACGTTTCCGACAATAAGGAATACGCCTTTGAACTGGTGTGCAAGGGGTCCAAGTACTATTTCTGGATCCTGTGGGTACTGGCCTTGCCTTTCTTCACGGATGCCGATACCATCCTGCGCCTGTGGCTGGGAGAAGTGGTTCCGGAGGCGGCTCTGTTTACCAAGCTCACGCTCCTGTGTTTTGTCATTGACTTTACGCCCGGCACGCTCAATGTGCTGGTGCAGGCCGGCGGCCGTATCCGCCGCTATTATCTCTGGACCAGCCTGGTGGCCGGCCTGGCTTTCCCCATTACCTATGTAGCCTACCGGCTGGGCATGCCCGGTTGGGTGGGTTATGCGGTCTTTGCGGTGGTCTATGTGGGCAAATCCGTGGTGATGATGCGCATCGCCCACCAGGAAACCGGACTGCCGCTCCGGGCATATTGGCAGAAGGGGCTCTGGCCGGCGCTGTTCCCGGGGATCTTGGCCCTGCTGGTGGTCTTTTCCGCCTCCCAGCTCATCCCGGCCCTGTGGTGGCGCTTCCTGGTATCGGCCTTTATAGGGGCCTGCGTGATAGCCGTCGGCATCTGGAACTACGGCCTCACGTCCGGAGAAAAGGCGTTTGTGAAAAGTAAACTGAAGAGAAATGAAGATTAAGCTGCTCTATATTCTGGTAAGCTCTCCGGAAGATGTCTATCTGGAGCAGGCCTATGTGTCGGCCACATCGGCCCGCAGGCGCAATCCGCAGGCGTATCTGACCCTTCTGACAGACACCGCTACGGAGGCTACCCTGGGCTCCCGCGGCCCGCAGGATGAGGCCTTCCGGGCCCTGTTTGACGAGGTAGTGGTGGCGCCGCTGGATCCGTCGCTCCCGGCCATGAAGCGTTCCCGCCTCCTCAAAACTGGCATGCGGGAATATGTGAAGGGGGATTTCCTCTTCATCGATGCCGATACGGTGGTGATGCGCGGGCTGGAAGACATTGATTCGGTGGAGGCTTCGCTGGCCGCCTGCCGGGATCTGCACGCTCCTTTCCGGGAGCATCCGCATCGCCGGGCCACCATCAATATGTGCAAGCGCTTTGGCTTTGATGTGAGCGGCAGCGAAAGCTACTTCAACAGCGGCGTGCTGCTGGTGAAGGATACGCCGGAGAACCACCGTTTCTTTGCCCTCTGGCAGGAGAATTACCTCAAGGGACAGGCCGTGGGCATCAAGCCGGACCAGCCTTCCTTTGCCCAGACGGATGCGGCTCTGGGCTTCCCGGTGCAGCAGCTTCCGGGAGAATGGAACTGCCAGGTGCAAAACGGTATCCGCTATCTCCGGAATGCGTATATCCTGCATTATATGGTTACCAATATCTCCTCCGGAGAGGAAGATAAACTCTATGCCCTCAATGGGAAAGAGCTGCTTCTCCGGGTGAGGGAGAAGGGCCTGGAGCCCGTGGAGGAAATCATCGAAGACCCATCGAAAGGTTATGCCCTGTCTGTCCGCGTCTTTGCGGGGGAAGATTTGTATTTCTTCCAGAGCCGCCGGTACAAGTGGCTGCGCCGCAAGTTCCGCTCCGGCAAGTTCTCCATCCACGAGTGGGTTTTAAAAGCAAACGACCATCTCCTTAATTTGTTCAGATAATGGCGGAAGTAAGTGTCATCATTCCCAGCTACAACCTGGGAGAGTACATAGGAGAAACGCTCCAGAGCGTGAAAGACCAGACATTCCAGGACTGGGAATGCCTGGTGGTGGAAAACGGCTCCTCCGACAACTCCAAGGATATCATCCGGGAGTTCGTGTCGCTGGATGCCCGGTTCAAATTGATTCCGCTCCTTTCCAATATTGGCGTAGCGGCGGCCCGCAATCTGGCCATGCAGCGCTGTCTGGGCCGATACATCCTCTTCCTGGATGCGGACGATCTGATAGATCCGCACTATATGGAAAAGGCCGTGGAGGCCCTGGAGGAAGACCCTTCCCTGAATATCGTCTACGCCCAGGCCGACCGCTTTGGAGAAGAAACCACCTGGGATCTTCCGCCCTTTGACATGGGAACCATGCTGGCCCGCAACTGCCTGTATGTGAGCTGCTTTTTCAAGAAGCAGGAGCTGGAACTGTATTACGGATCCGGCTTCGACACCTCCTTTGTGAACGGTTACGAAGACTGGGATTTCTGGCTCAGCTTCCTGGAGAGCCTCCCCGATGAGCCCCGCGTCCTGCAGCTTCCGGAGGTCCTTTTCCACTACAGAACCCGTCCCGGTTCCAGGAACAAGGGCGTGTCCGATGAGATCCTGGCAGAGATCCGGCTCAAGCTTTGGGAAAAGCACAAAGCCCTGTATGGCAAGTACTTCTGCAATCCCACCGAAACCGTTGAGTACAAGCGGATGCAGCGGGCTTTCCTCAAGGCTTCCAAGTCCCTGGGCTGGCAATTGAGGATGGGCGTCAAGGAACTTCTCCATCGCAAATGAAACGGGTCCTGGCCATAATTGTTACGTATAACGGGATGCGCTGGTTGGAGCGCTGCCTGGACTCGGTGTATGACCAGGCCGATATTTACGTTTTTGACAACGATTCCACGGATGGGTCGGCCGATTTTGTGGCGGCCCGGTACCCTTCTGCCAAGCTGGTAAGAAGCGCTGAAAATTTAGGATTTTCCAAACCCAATAATCTGGGGTTTGAATATGCTATCAAGAAGGGGTACGAGTACGTGTATCTCCTCAATCAGGATGCCTGGCTGGACCCCGGTGCCTTGGAGAAACTGGTGGTGGCCGCGGAGGCCCATCCGGAGTACGGCGTCTTGAGTCCTCTCCAGATGACCGATGGTTATAAGGCCCTGGATGCCCAGTTTGCCAAGAGATGCCCGGTCGTTGCCGGGCATGACGTGTATGAGGTAAAGCGCGTGATGGCCGCGCACTGGCTGGTGCCTGTGCGGGTGATCGAGCAAATCGGCCCTTTTGATGAGGACCTTTTCCCGCTGTACGGGCAGGATGACGAGTGGTGTCATCGTTTGCACTTTTTCGGCCTGAAAGTGGGCGTTGTTCCCGAGGCCCGCGCCGTGCATGACCGGGCGTATCGGCCCGAATCCAAAGAGAAGCTCGCGCATCGCAATTACTATACGGGCTCCCTGGTGCGGCTCTGCCAGCATGGAAGGCCTATTTTTGAAAAATTCTTTTTTATCATTCCGTTTACGTTCGTAAAGGCGGTCAAGTACCGTAGTCTTTTGCCGTTCAAGTACTTGGGTCGGATCTTCAAGGATCTGCCGCGGGTCAGGGAGCTACGCTCCCGTGTACGTTCGCGTGCAATATGCGCGCGATAAGTTTGGCGAATCCCTAAATTTTGCGTATATTTGTATGTTTATTTACGAATTTACGCAATGGCTTTAGCTGATATACTCAAGAAAGTCTTCGGTTCCAAGAGCGACCGGGACATGAAAGAAGTCAGGCCAATCCTGGACAAGGTATTGGCCGTTTATCCTGAAATTGACGCACTTACGGCAGATGGCCTGCGAGAGCGCAGCGCCGCCATCCGGGAAAAGATAGCCCTGGTGGAGAAACCGTTCGAGGACCGCATAGCGGAAATCAAGCAGGAACTGGAAAAGGACGCCCCCGTGGAAGAGAAGGTAAAACTGGCCACGGAGAGCGACAAACTGGTCAAGGACGAGGATGAGGCCATCGAAAAGGTGCTCATGGAAGTCCTTCCGGAGGCCTTCGCCATCGTCAAGTCCACCGCCCGCCGTTTTGCCCAGAACGAGAACCTCCGCGTGAAGGCCACCCAGTTTGACCGGGATCTGGCCGCCGCCGGTAAGGATTTCCTGGAAATTGACGGAGAGGATGCCATCTGGCACAACCACTGGCAGGCCGGTGGTAACGAGATTACCTGGGACATGGTCCACTACGACGTACAGCTCATCGGCGGTATTGTCCTGCATCAGGGTAAGATCGCAGAAATGGCAACCGGTGAGGGTAAGACCCTGGTGGCCACCCTGCCCGTCTTCCTCAACGCCCTGGCCGGCAAAGGCGTCCACGTGGTGACGGTGAACGATTACCTGTCCAAGCGTGACTCCGAGTGGATGGGCCCGCTGTATCAGTTCCACGGCCTGTCCGTAGACTGCATCGACAAGCACCAGCCCAACTCGGACGCCCGCAAGAACGCCTACGAGTGCGACATTACCTTCGGTACCAACAACGAGTTCGGCTTTGACTACCTCCGTGACAACATGGCCACCCGCATGACGGACCTGGTGCAGAGAAAGCACCACTACGCCATCGTGGACGAGGTAGACTCCGTCCTCATCGACGACGCCCGTACCCCCCTGATCATCTCCGGCCCCATGGAAAAGTCCTCCGGAGACGAGCAGTTCATGGAATATCGGCCCTTTGTGGAGAGCCTGTACAACAAGCAGCGCGCCCTGGTCAACACCACCCTCAACGAGGCCAAGAAGCTCATTGCTGCCGGCGATGAGGCCGAGGGCGGAAAACTCCTGTTCCGCTGCCACAAGGGTCTGCCCAAGTACCAGCCGCTCATCAAGTTCCTCTCGGAACCCGGTATGAAGCAGCTCATGCAGAAGACCGAGGCCTACTACCTCCAGGACAACGAGCGTGAGATGCCCAAAGTAACGGACGAGCTTTACTTCGTCATCAACGAGGTGCTCAACTCCGTGGACATGACGGACAAGGGCCACGACGCCCTGGCCGCCAGCGTCAACGACGCCAACTTCTTTGTGCTGCCGGATATGGGCAGCGCCATTGCCGATATCACCAACGACGCCTCCCTCACCCCCGCCGAAAAGGCCGAAAAGAAGGACGCCCTCATGGAGGACTTCTCCCTCAAGAGCGAGCGCGTGCACACCGTGATCCAGCTCCTCAAGGCGTACGCCATGTTCACCAAGGACATCGACTACGTGATTGTGGACAACAAGGTCAAGATTGTGGACGAGTCCACCGGCCGTATCATGGAAGGCCGCCGCTGGAGCGACGGTCTGCATCAGGCCGTGGAAGCCAAGGAAAACGTGAAGGTGGAAGCCGCCACGCAGACCTTTGCCACCGTGACCCTCCAGAACTACTTCCGTATGTACCACAAGCTGGCCGGTATGACCGGTACCGCAGAAACGGAAGCCGGAGAATTCTGGGACATCTACAAGCTGGATGTGGTAGTGATCCCCACCAATCGGCCCGTCATCCGGGACGACCAGGACGACATCATCTACAAGACCAAGAAGGCCAAGTTCAACGCCGTGATTGACAAGGTGGTGGAACTCTCCAACGCCGGCCGTCCCTGCCTGGTAGGTACCACCGACGTGGAAACTTCCGAACTCCTGGCCCGCATGATGCGCATCCGTGGCATCACGGCCAACGTGCTCAACGCCAAGGAGCACGCCCGCGAGGCAGAAATCGTTGCCCAGGCCGGACAGAAAGGAAAAGTAACCATCGCCACCAACATGGCTGGCCGTGGTACGGATATCAAACTCACACCGGAGGTGAAGGCCGCCGGCGGTCTGGCCATCATCGGCACCACCCGCCACGACTCCCGCCGAGTAGACCGTCAGCTCCGCGGCCGTGCCGGCCGTCAGGGAGACCCCGGTAGCTCCTGCTTCTATATCTCCCTGGAAGACGACCTCATGCGTAAGTTCGGCTCCGAGCGTATAGCCGGCGTGGTGGACAAGCTGGGTATGGCCGACGACGAAGCCCTGGTGTCCGGCATGCTGTCCAAGAGCATCGAAAGCGCCCAGAAGAAGGTGGAAGAGAACCACTTTGGCTGGCGCAAACGCACCCTCGAATACGACGACGTCATGAACTACCAGCGTGAAGCTGTGTATGCCCGCCGTCGCAACGCCCTCTCTGGAGAAAGGATCGAGATTGATGTCCAAAACATGATGGAGGACACCGCCAACATCCTGGTCCAGCAGGCCGAAGGAATGCCCTTCGACGTGTTTGAAGAGTTCATCATGAGCAAGCTCTCCATGGATTCCGGCCTGGACGAAGCCTCCTACACGGAAGCCAAGCCCGCCGAACTGGCCCAGAAGCTCGCCGCCCATATGCAGGAAGTTTACGAGCGCCGTATGAACACCATGGTGGAGAAGGTGAACCCCGTGATCAAGACCGTGTACGAGAAGCAGGGCAGCATGTACGAGAACATAGCCATCCCCATCTCCAACGGCAAGCGGCAGCTGAGCCTGAGCGTGAACCTCAAGAAAGCCTACGAAACCGAAAGCCGGGAAATTGCCAAGGCCCTGAGCCGCAGCATCATCCTGTACTATATCGACGACTACTGGAAGCAGCACCTGCGCGATATGGACGACCTCCGTCAGAGCGTGCAGAATGCAACCTACGAGCAAAAAGACCCGCTGGTGGTGTACAAGCTGGAAAGCTACAACCTGTTCACCGAGATGCTGGAGAACCTCAATGAGCACGTGCTCAGCTTCCTGCTGCGCGCCTTCATCCCGCTGAGGGATGCCGCCGATGCCCGCGAGGCCCGTCCGGCCCAGCAGCCCCGCCGCAACCTCCAGCAGATGCGCCAGACGGATCCTTCCCAGCTTTCTACCAACGGAGAACAGCAGAGCCGCATGCCCGTCCGCGTAGACAAGCAGGTGGGAAGAAACGACCCTTGCCCCTGCGGTAGCGGTCTCAAGTATAAAAATTGTCACGGAAAAGGAATTGTTTAGAAGTTATGGGACTTTTCGATAATAACAATTTCAAATCCGGCGCCAAGCCGGAAGTACCCCAGAGCACGTCTTTCTCTGCTCCCAAGACGGTAGACATCAACGAGGTCAGCCGTCTGGCCATGGGCTCCTGCTTCAAGGGAGACCTGGTCCTGGACCACGATATCCGCATTGATGGAACCTTTGAAGGCAGGCTCTTCTGCGGATCCCGCGTGGTGGTGGGAGAGAAGGCCGTGGTAAACGGAGAAGTATACAGCACCGTCGTAGATTTTGGCGGCACCATGGAGCATGGCAAGTTCTATGTCAAGGACGCCCTTACGCTCCAGTCCGGCTGCAAGGTAAAGGGAGACCTCAACTTCCATCGCCTGCAGGTGGAGATTGGAGCTTCCTACAGCGGCGCCTGCCAGATGATAGGGGAGAATGAATTCAATCAGGCGGCTTCCTCTTTGAAGGCCCAGATGAAGCAGGCCCCTGCCCAACCAGAAACCAAGGAATAAAATCTAAATAGTAGCGTTATGAAGAAAGTAGTTTTATTCAGTTGCTCTGTTCTTCTCGCAGTCGTCGCGATGACGTCCTGCAACAAGGATTATGAGCGTTATGTAGAGCCCATTCCGGTGGACGATCCTTTTTCTGGATCCGTCCCTACGGGCTATTTCAGTTATGCAGAGATCTCGGTTCCTGCAGCAACGGACATGGTCTACATCAAGTACCAGTACAAGGATGGTTCTACCAGGATCATTGAGCAGCCGGTTACGCCCGAGGTAACCGTGCCCACCGATGGAAAGGACGTGGAACCCTTCGGTACCGTGAAGCTCATGTTCCATTCTGAGACCCCTGCCAAGGTGTCCAAGGTGTTCTACACCATGGAGGAGAGCACCAAGGCGGTGGAAGATTCGGAAGATGACCCTTACACGCTGGAGAACTTCCCGGTAGATAAGATTGAAAGTGATGGTAGCGAATTCGGCAAGACGCGCTATGTTCATGTCAATTGGGATTTCTACATGATGAACAACGCCTCTACCGGCTGGCAGAACACTCCTACTTATCCCAAGGACGTGGTCATTTATGACGAAGAGCACAACGAAACCCTCCGTTATACCTTTGCTTATGGCGGTAACGTGAAAGGAGATGCAGCCTACGTGTTAACGTATTTCTACGAGGTGGAGGATCATGTGGTTACAGCCATGAAGAACCACTATTGCGGAAGCAATTGTACGGGTTGCATGAGATGCATGCCTTGGGGTTGCGACTGCGGCTGTGGCGGTTGGGGCCCTAACGGTTCCCCCGTCTTCTCGCCGAATCCCTATTTTGAGCCCTCCGGTGACCTCACCAAGGAGGCCGAGCAGGATCCCAATACCATTGTCGTGGATCCCGAAACGCCTTCTGAGACGCCTACCGGTGACGGCGGTACCGTCATCGTAGATCAAAACGGCACCATTTATGTGGACTATGCCCCCACCGATGTGACATCTGTGACTCTTCCGGAGCCTGCCCCCTATACTACCACAGACGAAGACAAAACCATGTATCACTCCAGTGGCGTGGTGATGTTCGACGACCGCTGGCCCAGCATCAACGCAGAAGGCTACCGCTACGACTTCAACGATGTGGTGGTCGATTATGATATCGAGGCTCTCACCGTGGCCGATGAGCTGCTGGAAAGCGAAGGCTGGAGAGAGCAGGTGAAGGTGGTTCTCCACGTACGTGCCCTGGGCGGTAACGATGGTAACCGCGTGGGTGTTGTCCTGGAGAACTTCAATACGGACTATGTGGACTACGTGGATGAGTACTATACGCTGGATAGCTGGCAGAATGCCCACGGCTTGCTGCCCGAGTGGACGGAGACTACCCTGGTAGAAAACTCCCTCCGTTATGACGGTCTCAAGGCGGGTGAGGGCAGAGATGCCTGGGGCCCCGGCACTGCGCTTCGTCCGGCCTTTGAGATTGGCCGCCTGCAGGCCCTGAATGACAAAGACGGGAAGAGCACCGGCGGAAAGACCTCCGGAAATGAGGTTTATCAGTACAAGGGCAAAGACCACGTGTTCAACCCCGCCCGCCGGCAGTATGCTGCCTGGCAGAGCCCGGATCCCGAACAGTACAGTGCAGACCTGGATGCCCTCTACCAGAAGGAATCCAACAGAACGCTCGCCAACGTCCAGTCCATGAAACTGTACAACACCATCCCCGGTTTTGTGAACGTGGCCGGTGGTCTGTACACCTACACCGTCATCTATCATATGAAGGCCCGTGCCGATATGACTCCCGAGGAGCGTGAAGCCTGCAAGGCCAATATGATGGAGACCGTGGTGAATACCACCAACCAGAACTTCTTCCTGGTGAAGGGAGACTACGGCGCCGTGGGCCTGAAAGGTTATCAGCCGCTGGACTGCGCCGTGAAGGACTTCAGCAAAGGCTATAAGGCCAAGTATGAGGAGATTGTGAACGCCCACTCGGACGATATGGACATGACCACCACTTACAAGGCCAAGAACGGCATGGTGTGGGGCTTCAAGTGTCCTACCCTTACCCGTCACGCCTGGGAGCTGATGCCTTTCAATGTGGCCTATCCTCACTACGAAGAATGGGTTCATTCCAACGGTCAGTCCCACAAAGACTGGTACAAGGACGCCGATGTAAACACCACCGCACTCGTTTGCGAGTGGTAAAATATTGACACACAGTTCCCTCCCACGTGTTTTTTCGCTTTTGGAAGACGCTTGGGAGGGGGCAGTGGCTTTAAGAGACGCTGCTTTTGCACCACACAAAAGCACCTGAAAGGAAAAACTAATAGCGATGGAGTACTATACTCTCAGTAGATACGCGTACTGGAAGTACTACTTTTTGATCCTGTACTACAAGTTGGCAGAATATCCTGCCAACGTGCGGGGTTGGATCTTCTTCGGCTCCGTCTGTATGCTCCTGCTGGTGCTGATTGTGATTGGGAACATCCTCCGTTACATAGCCGCCTATCGCTTCGACCGAATTGTCTCCCACAACCGTGCCCGCTACTACAACCGGATGCGGTCCGTGGCTTCACAGACCCGTACCCTGGAGCCCACGGAGATATCGGCCATCATGGAACTGCCCAAGAACTTCAAGATGAAGGAAAGGCAGAACCGGAGCTTTGTACCCATTCTGATGGATCTGCGCAAGGATCTGGGCCCGGCGTTGAGCCGCCAGAACTGGCTGCGTCTGCTGCAGGCGCTCAAGATGCCTGCGTACTTCGAGAGCCAGGTGCTTTCCCGCAAGGTCCGCAAGAAAGTGCAGGCCTTCAAGGATGTGGCCGATCTGGATGCCACCCTGAAGGAAGCCGTGGCGTCCCGTTACCTCTTTACCAAGAACCGCAAGCTGCAGATGCATGCGCGTCTGCATGCGGCGCGTTTCGGCACGTCCTATCCCTTCAAAGTGCTGGAGGAAGACCCCAACCTGGTGTTTACGGAAGAGATGGTGGTGAAGTACCACAACGTGCTGGTTTACAGGCAGAAGAACGGCCTTACCATGCCCAACTTCATCCGCTGGTGCAACCGCGTTCCCGTGAACGAGGAACTCCGCATCTTTGCGGTGAACGAGATCCGGCTTTTCAAGCGCAAGGAAGATTGCGCCGAACTCCTGAGCATGCTTATGACCAGCCGCGATGAAGACTTCTCCTGCGCCCTCATCCGTGCCCTGGGAGAGATGGAATACGTCCCGGCCGAGAGCGAATTTTGCCGCCGCTACCTGAGTGCTTCCTTCACGGAGCGCCAGGTGCTGGCCGAAGCCCTGGGAGCCATTGGCTCCGGTAACCCCGATGTGGTGCGTTTCATGAAGGAAGACTTCCTCCAGACCACCGACTATGTGACCCGTATGGTGCTGCTCCGTGTGATTTACAACTACGGCAGCATCGGCCGGGCAGAATATGAGAAGCTCAAACAGGAAGCCGGTCCGGAGCTTCAGCCGTATTTTGCCCATATTGAGTGTGACCTCATAGACAGCAGACGTTATGCTTGAGTGGTTCGATACTGTATTCAGTTACTTCGTGTTGGTGTATTCCACCTTCGTGATAGGTAGCTATGTGATCATGGCTATCCTGGCGTTCCTGGAACACCGGAAGCACTACACGTACCACGACGACGCCTACACCATCGAAGAGCTCAAGAAGTCTCCCTATACGCCCGGTATTTCCATTGTGGCTCCGGCCTACAATGAGGAAAAGACCGTGATCACCAACGTGAAGTCCCTGCTGAGCCTGGACTATCCGGACTTTGAGGTGGTCATTGTGAACGACGGCTCCAAGGACAAGACGCTCCAGCTGCTCATAGAGAATTTTGACCTGGTCAAGGTTCCCTATGCCTATGTGGAAAAGATCAAGACCAAGCCTTTCAAGGGCCTGTACAAGACCAAGAGCGACAATCCCGCCTTCAAACGCCTCACCGTTGTGGACAAGGTCAACGGTGGTACCAAGGCCGATGCCTCCAACGCCGGCGTAAACGTGGTGTCCAACAAGTTCTTTGTCTGTACGGACGTGGACTGCGTGCTGGACCAGTACGCCCTGTACCGCATTATCTGGCCCACCATGGCCTCTACCCGCCGCGTGATAGCTGTGAGTGCTTCCATGCGTATGAGTAACGGCAGTATCGTGGAAGAAGGAAAGATGGTGGACGCCCGTCCGCCCCACGACCTGATCCCGCTTTTCCAGGATCTGGAGTACACCCGTTCCTTCCTCATCGGCAAGACGGCCCTGGCCCGTATCAATGCTCTGCAGAACGTATCCGGCGGTTTTGGTATGTTTGACCGCGATATCGTGATCAAGGCTGGCGGCTATGACGGTGACTCCTTTGCCGAGGATATGGACATGGTGGCCCGTATGATCCGATACATGTGCGATGCGGGTGAAGACTACCGCATTGTCCAGATCCCCGAAACCTGCTGCTGGACGGAAGGTCCGCCCAACCTCAAGGTGCTCAACCGCCAGCGTACGCGCTGGGGCCGTGGCCTGTTCCAGTTCTTCGGCGTGCACCGGGATATGGTGGGCAACCGCAACTACCGCCGTTACGGCGTTCTGACGCTCACCTATATCCTCATCTTTGAACTGATGGCTCCTGTAGTGGAGTTCATGGGATATTTCACCATTATCTGGTTCCTCATCCGGGGTGCCATCAACTACAGCACCATCTGGATTGCGTATGTGGGCGTGTACCTCTTTGCGCAACTGCTCACCATGGTCATTATCTCCTACGATGTATGGGTGGGCACCTCCTTCAAGAAGAAGAGGGATTACCTGTGGTTTGTGCTGGCCTCGTTGCTGGAACCGATTATGTACCATCCGCTCAATGTGTTCTTTAGCCTGAAGGGTTACTGGAAGCACATCTGGGGCACCCAGATGGTATGGGGTAACATGACCCGTAAGGGTGTGCAGAGTGCCAAGCCCGCCGCTCCCAAGCCGGCGGCGCCCGTGGCCCAGCATGCCCTCGAAGAAAAGAAAACCGATGCGTAAATGGATGATGGTCATAGCATTTGTTCTGGTGTCTGTAGTAATGCAGGCACAGAAGAACCGTGCCCTTATCCCGCAGCGTGATACCCCCGGCGAGTACGCCGAAAAGATCTCCAACTTCTTCTCCCAGCACCGCTGGGCCAAGGGTAAGGAACTCCTGGACCAGGCCATGGAGTATTACCCCGAAGAAGCCGGTCTGCACTACCTGGCCGGTCGCTACTGGTGGAACGGAAAGGACTACGACAAGGCCCGATACCACCTGGTGAAGGCCTGCCAGATCAACTACCACTACATGGACGCCAAGACGTTGCTGGTAAACCTGGAAGAAATGACCGGCAACTACTCCAGCGCCATCTGTTATGTGAATGAGCTATTGGAGGTGAACCCTTACTGGAAGGGTCTGTGGCTAAGGAAAGTGGACCTGTACAGGAAGATGGGCAACTTTGAGGAGGCCAACCAGCTCCTGCGCCGTCTGTCGCAGATCTACCCCAACGACGCGTCCATCAGCAGCGACTACTTTGACGTGCTGGAGGCCACTTACCAGCAGGCCCGTCTGAGCGGAGATGCCACTACTGCCGAAGATGCCCTGCGGGAGATTGTGGTCATGACCCCCAACGACGTGGACTACCAGCTGGCCTATGCCAACCTCCTCATCCGGAAGGGCAAGATGAACGACGCCCTGGAGAACCTGACGGCCGCCATCAATGCCAATCCGGGCAACGTGCCCCTGGTCAAGAAAGCCACGGACATCCTCATGGAGACGGGCCGGAGCGCTGCCGCCCTCACCTTGGCCCGCACCCAGCTGGCCCTGCACCGCTCCACGGCCCTGGAAGACCTTTATCAGCAGCTGCTGGCCGAAAGCGCCCGGGTAGAATATGAATCCGACGTTTACCAGCTCTACACCCGCACTTATGATGCCGAAAAGAGCCTGGAATCCCTCCAGTTCCTCCTGAACCAGTCCATCAAGCGCGGATACTACGAAGACGCCATCCACTACATCTCAGAGATGCGCCAGAAGCAGGGCGACAGCCCCCGCTGGTACATGATGGAGTACGATGTCTATACCCGGATGGGACGCCACGAATCGGCCTCCAGAAGCCTCAATCTGGGCTTCCAGCTGTACCCTGACGACTACGATCTCAACCTGGCCATCAGCCGGCAGCGCCTCAGCGACGCCGCGGATTACATCAACGAGGAAGCCTATGGACAGGCCATCCCGCTGCTGGAGTTTGTGCGCAAGTCCTCCGTGGATCCGGACCTCCGGGTGCTGGCGGTGCGCCGTCTGGCCATCTGCTATCGCGAAACCAACCAGCCCGACAAGGCCGTGGCCATGCTCCGGGAACGTCTCAAGACCGATCCCGAGGCCCAGGTAACCATGGATTACGCGGCCCTGCTGGTGAAGCAGGGGCAGACCGATGCCGCCCTCCAGGCCCTGTATTCGTCCTACACGGACGCCACCGACTCCCTGTCTACCCGACTGTTGTCCGGCGCCTACAAGGAAACGGCTTACACCTATCTGAGGGACCGCCTCCAGGCCGGTGCCCTGACGGGACTCAGTGAGATCTGCGAAACCATCCTCCTGATGGATCCCAACGACTACTGGGGCTTGCGGTATTCCCTGCGTACCTCCGAGTCGCCGCTCCCGTACGCCCTCCGCGGTATGGAAGCCTATCCCGGAGACCTGACCTTCCCCATCAAGGCTGCGTCCATTTACGCAGAGCAGGGCAGGGAAGAGGAGGCCCTGGCCATCCTGTCGCCCTATCTGCTGGAATTCCCGGCCGATGACGACCTTCAGAAGGCCTTCGCCGGCATCTCTGACTCCTTTGCCACCAAGCTCCTCAAATCCAAGGAAATAGACCGGGCCGAAAGGGTCCTGGAAACAGCCCTGAAGGTTCGTCCCAACGACCCTGCGGTGCGGTATTCCCGCGGCCTGGTGTACGAAAAGCGCAAGGATTGGGATTCGGCCTATGTGTATCAGAGGAACTACCAGCCTTCGCTGCTGGAGGAGAAGGAGTACAAGTCCCGGATGAATGCCCTGCGGGCCAAGACGCTTCACAATACCGTGGATGCCGGTGTGGACATCCTCCGCTTTACGGACAAATACAACGTGATGGGCATCGCCACGGTGGGTTACAGCCACAACTGGAGGCATGACGAATTCCAGAGCCGCATCAACTATACCAGCCGCGACCCCGAGTTTGACGAGGAGAAGCAGATGTACCTGTCGGCCGGCGGCCGTGGTCTGCAGTTCCAGACCTCTTGGACACACCACTTTGGCCAGCGCTTCAGCGCGCAGCTGGGCGGCTCCTTTGGCACGGCTTTCTTCCCCATTGCCAACGGAGACTTTACGGGCACCATCCATTTCCACCACGACTGGGACATGGATCTGGGCTTCCAGTTCCGTTATCTGCAGGATAAGGCACAGATGTACGCCGGCAATATTGGCGCCACGCATACGTGGGAAAACATGTATGCCGGGGCCAAGTTTACGTGCGGTACCATCTACAACGTCGTTTTCTTCAATGGAATGCTCCGCTACCGGTTCTTCCCGTTTGACGGAGGCCGTTCCTACGTGGAGGCGCAGGTAGGTGCCGGTACGGCCCCGGAAATCCTGTTCCTCAATTACTACCAGACCTCTTCGGTCTTCAACCATTTGAACTCCTTTGTGGCGTGTACGGCCCAGTGGGCCCTTACCCATAACCTCGCCATTCAGCTATCCGGCACCTGGAACACCCTGTACGACCAGCGTGCCACCGTCAGTTATCGTAATCTCCTCATGGTCCATGTCTCTCTTTCGATTTCTTTCTAATCTGCTGCTGGTTGGTCTTCTTAGCGTTGGATGCAACAACCTGGTGCGTGGCTCGGATGCCGTGCACAAGTATTACGTTCACCCGGACGTGCAGGGACGTGCCCTGGATGCCAAGATGAGCGACTACCTCAAGAGGCACCTCCAGCGCCGCAGCGAGTCCAATATCCTGGACCGCAAGGGGGTAGAGGTCTGCATCCACGTGGCCGATGATTTCGGGGGAGATTTCGGTTTCTCCCGTCTGCCGGGCGGCGGTTACGACCTCCGCGCCAAGGACGAGCGTACCATGGTCTGGCTGGTGTATCAGTTTATCAAGATGGCCGGCCGGGAAGACAAGGGCATCAACACGGAAGACCTCCCGCCGCTGCTGTTGAGCGGCCGTGACACGGTGGTTACCTTCCCGTTTGAGTACCGTGACCTCTATATGCCCACCAACCAGAACATAGACATGACCTATCTGCTGGCCCTGAACAATCTGGAAGTGGACTGGGGCATCTGGGGACACAACCTGTCCCGTGTGCTGGGCAGTAACGGTGACCTTTCCTTCGGTTACCAGAACATGGACCAGGAACTCTTTGCCCGCGGAGCCGACGGCGTGGTGCACCAGAACCAGTTCTGCTTCTCCTCCGACAAACTCCTGGACCTGACGGAGAAGTACATCATGGACCAGTACGGAGACGGTTCCAAGTTCCCTTACCGCATGACCATCGGCCCGGCCGATAACGACTGGGTGTGCTTGTGCCGCCGCTGCGAGACGGCCGGCAATACCAAAAACAACGCCACGCCGGCGGTGGTCCAGTTTGTGGAGCGTCTGGCGGCCCGTTTCCCGGCGCACACCTTCTTTATTCCGGGTTATTCCACCACTAAAGCCCTTCCGGACCACCATCTGGCGCACAATGTGGGCGTATTTCTGTCGGCTATAGACTATCCCCGTAACTGGAATTCCCAGGATGAGCGCAGCCAGAAATTCTTCCGGGAGCTGGAAGAGTGGCAGGCGCTGACGGACAATGTCTATATCTGGGACTACGTTTCCAACTTTGACGATTATCTTACCCCTTATCCCATCCTGTATGTGATGCAGGAGCGTTTCCGCCAGTATCGCAAGAGGGGCGTGAAGGGCCTGTTCCTCAATGGTTCCGGCTACTTCTATTCCATGCAGCAGGAGATGTATTCTTTCCTGCTGGCCCATTTGCTCATCAACCCCGATGCCGATATCGATCGCATGGTCAAGGAGTATTACCAGGATGCCATGCCCAATGTGGGCCAGTTCTATGCCTCGGTGGTGTTGTCCATGGAGCAGCAGGCCCGCAAAAGCGGTTCCGAACTCCCGTTGTACGGCGGCATGGAGGAATCCCTGCGGTCTTACCTCTCGGAGAAGGACTTCCGCGAGTTCTACTCCGTGTTCCTGCGCGCAAGCGCCATGGAGATGACCCATCGCGAGCGTGTGCTGTATGAGAAGACGCGCCAGTTTGTGAGCTTCTCCTTCCTGGAGATGTGCCGCATCCATGGCCTGGGATCGGGCGGTTTTGCAGAGCTGGTGGGTGACGAATGGGTGGTGAAACCCGAGGTGTGGTCGGCCGTAGAAGACCTCAAGATCATGACCCCGGAAGACGACCTCTGGATCCTGACGGACAACGAAAACGCCGCCATGGACCACATGGACCGTGTGAACGAACAGGGTGTGTATGTGGCGGACTATGAGAACGAAGTGGAACTGTGGCTGGCCAGCGGTGCCTGGAACAACGACCTCCTGCTGCGGCACCCGCTTCTGGTGCGATACGAAGGCGGCTCCGAGAAGACCACCAAGCTCACGGATGCGGTGGCCGGTATCTCCCAGAACTATCACTGGGGCTGGCAGGTCTACCCCCAGAAAGACCTGGTGATCGAGCTCCCGGCCGATGTATTGGCCGGCAAGTCCGGTGAATTCACCATCTCCTTCCTCAACAGTGAGCGCCACCGCATGGCTCCGCCCAAGTCGGTGGAAGTATGGGCCGATGACCGCAGCATCGGGGTCCTCCGCCGCGAAGGCCTCGTGGACTATGTGGATGAAGGGGAGAAAGTGGTGTTCAAGGGAGCCATCGGTTTCAGCCGTCCGGAGCACGTGGAGCTGCGCTTTGTGGCCTCCCACACCCGTAACGTAGGTATTGACGAAATCTATTTCCAGTAATGAAGCGTATCCTCCTCCTTCTGATAGCGCTGACAGCGCTGGTGGGCTGCAGCCGCAAGGTGCAGTACACCACCGTGGAAATCAAGGACCCGGTGCGCCACTACTATCCCATCCTGCAGGGACAGGAGCTGTCGGTCATGATCCGTCTGGACAACAAGGGCAAGGTTCCGCTGGTGATCCGCGACATCCAGCCTTCGTGCGGCTGTATCATCCTGGAGAGCGACCACGAAATGGTGGTGCCTCCGGAGCGCTCCATGACCGTGACCCTCAAGTACGACAGCCGCAAGAATGTGGGCAAGGTGGAACATGCCATCCGTTTCTGGGGCAATATCTCGCCCAGCGGCATGGCCGAACTCCGCTTTGACGTGAACGTGGTCCCGGACGCCTCCTACCACCACGACTACGAGGAAATGTACGACAAGGAGGAAAGCGCCCGCCGCCTGAAGAAGTACTTTGAAGAGACCGGCGCCGAAGTAGCCATGGGCTACTACGTGGACCGATAGTGTTCATAACTTTGTTTAGAAAAAAGTCCGGGGATGGCTTGTAATAAAATTTCTTAATAACTACCTTTGTGCGGTCATAATAGGCCAGTGTGGTTGGAAATCTATTACAAACCATATTATATGACTCAGAATCAGCAAGCTATCTACGACGCCCGCCAGCTTGGTAAGGGCAAGGTGCTTACCCTCGGCCTCCAGCACATGTTCGCCATGTTCGGAGCCACTGTTCTGGTTCCGGTGATTACCGGTCTCTCTATGAGCGCCACCCTGCTGTTCGCAGGTATCGGCACCCTCGTTTTCCACCTCTTAACCAAGATGAAGGTTCCGGCATTCCTGGGCTCGTCCTTCGCTTTCCTGGGTGGCTATGCAGCCATAGTCTCCATGGGTGAAGCCCAAGGACTCAGCGTCTCGGAATCATTGCCTTATGCCTGCATCGGAGTATTCTCGGCAGGCATTATTTATTTCATCCTGGCGGCTCTGTTTGCAGCCTACGGCGCCAAGAAGGTGATGCGTTTCTTCCCTCCCATCGTGACGGGACCCATCATCATCTCCATCGGCCTTACCCTTTCCGGCAGCGCCATCCAGAACTGCAACCAGAACTGGTGGATTGCCATCCTGGCCATCTTCATCATCATCGTCTGCAACATCTGGGGCAAGCGGATGATCAAGATCATCCCCATCCTCCTGGGTGTGCTGGGCTCTTATCTGGTGGCTGCCTGCTTTGGCCTTTGTGACTTCTCGGCTGTCAAGGACGCTGCATGGTTGGGCGTCCCCTTCAAGTGGGAAAATACGGCCTTCCACGTGTTTGTCAATCCCAACTGGGGTCTGGTGGTAAGCGCCATCATTGCCATCGTTCCCATTTCCCTGGCCACGGTGATGGAGCACATCGGAGACATGTGCGCCATCTCTTCCACTACCGGTATCAATTACCTGGAAGATCCGGGCCTGCACCGCACCCTCATGGGTGACGGCCTGGCCACCATGCTGGCCTCCCTGTTTGGCGCTCCCGCTAATACCACATACGGCGAAAACACCGGCGTTCTCAACATCACCAAGGTCTACGATCCCTTCGTGATCCGCGTGGCCGCCTGCTTTGCCATCATCCTCAGTTTCTGCCCCAAGTTCAGCGCCCTCATCAGCTGCATGCCCGCCGCTACCATCGGTGGTGTTTCCCTGGTGCTGTACGGTATGATTTCGGCCGTGGGTGTTCGGAATATCGTAGAAAACCAGGTAGACTTTACCAAGAGCCGCAACGTGATTGTGATGGCTCTTATCCTGGTGCTGGCCATCGGTATCAAGTACGGTGCCAATGACGCCGTCTCCGTGGGCTTCACCACCCTCAGCGGCCTGGCCATAGCCGCCCTGGTGGGCGTGATCCTCAACGCCGTGCTGCCCGGTAAGGACTACGAGTTTGGCTCCAACGACGGCGGCGACAAAGCCGTGGACTTTGAAATCAATCCTTCCCTCAGAAAGTAAACATAACCTATATTATGAACAAAAAAACTATCCTTGCCGTTGCCGTTGCAACGCTTGCCTTTGGTCAGCTGGCCAAGGCCCAGACCAACATCCAGGTTTTCTACGATTTTGGTAGCGACCGCAAGCAGGTTACCACCACCATCGAGGGTTTCTACAATGACAATTGGGGAAATACCTTCTTCTTTGTGGACCACGACTTCAACCACAAGTCCAATGAGGGCGTTCAGGCCATCACCGGTACTTATGTAGAGGTGGCCCGCTGCCTCAATTTCTGGCAGAAGGTTCCCGTTCTCAACGGCTTCAGCCTGCAGGTAGAGTACAATGGCGGTGTTTACAAGAACTATTACATCAACCACGCTCTCCTGGCCGGTGTGGACTACTTTGTGCACTCCTCCGACTTCCGCAACACCTTCAACTTCAAGGTACTCTACAAGAAGATCTTCCAGGGCGTGAGCAAGGTTCCCATGCAGTTCACCTTCGTTTGGGGCATGCAGGATCTCTTCGGCCTCAAGGGTCTCCGCTTCAGCGGCTTTGCCGATTTCTGGTGGGAAGACCATGTGCTGTATAACGACAAGGCCGGTGCTCTGGCCAGCGCCCAGCTCTCCCATGTGGTGTTCATCTCCGAGCCCCAGCTCTGGTACAACGTGGGTCAGCACTTTGGCGTGAACAACCTCAACATTGGCGGTGAGGTGGAACTCAGCTACGACTTTGGCTCCTCCCTGGGCTTCTGGGTACGTCCCTGCGCCGGTATCAAGTGGGTCTTCTAATTTAATCTAAACATAGTACTATGTCGCCTAAGTTTGAAAAACTTTTTGGGTTTGATTCCAAAGTGAACAATGTCCGCACAGAGATTCTGGCGGGCATGACCACTTTCCTCACCATGGCATATATCCTGGCCGTGAACCCCAATATCTTCAGCGCCCTTCCGGGCATGCCGGCCGGCAGCGTGTTCACCGCAACCGCCCTGGCTGCCATTGTGGGTACCCTGGTCATGGCCCTGTATGCCAAGAAGCCATTTGCCCTGGCCCCCGGTATGGGCCTCAACGCCTTCTTCGTGTACACCGTTTGCTTGGGTATGGGTTATTCCTGGCAGTTTGCCCTCACGGCCGTGCTCCTGGAAGGCCTCATCTTCATCGTGCTCACCGTTACCAAGGTGCGCAGCTGGCTCCTGAACGCCATCCCCGGCACGCTGAAGAAAGCCATCGGCGCCGGTATCGGCCTGTTCATCGCGTTCATTGGCATGCAGAACGCCGGTATCATCGTGAACAACGACTCCACCCTGGTGGGTCTGGGCAAGATCACCCAAGGCACCGCCCTGCTGGGCATGATCGGCCTGTTTGTTACGGCGGCCCTGGTGATGGCCAAGGTGCGTGGCGGTATGCTGTGGGGTATCCTCATCACCACCGTCATCGGCCTTTTCATCAAAGATCCTGCAACGGGCGAGGCCATTACCAAGTTCAACGGTTTTGTTTCCCTGCCGGACACCGTGGCTCCCATCTTCTGCCAGTTTGAGTGGCACAATGTCCTGAGCCTGGACATGCTGGTGATTGTGTTCACCTTCCTCTTTGTGGATATGTTTGACACCATGGGCACCATCATCGGTGTGCACCAGGGCGCCGGCCTGATCCCGGACGACGGTCCCCGCGACAACGTCCCCGGCGCCGAGAAGATGTTCCTGGCCGATTCCATCGCCACCGTGGCCGGTGCCTGCCTGGGTACTTCCACCACCACTACTTATGTAGAGAGCGCCGCTGGCGTGGGTGAAGGTGGCCGTACCGGTCTCACCGCCCTTTCCACCGCCGTGTGCTTTGCCCTGGCCCTGTTCTTCAGCCCGCTGTTCCTGGCCATTCCCAGCGCTGCCACCGCTCCCGCCCTCATCATCGTGGGCGTGATGATGATGCCTTCCATCAAGCGCATCCACTGGGACGACTATTGCAAAGCCATCCCGGCTTTCATCACCATTGTGATGATGCCCCTGGCCTACAGCATCTCCGACGGTATCCTCATTGGCGTGATCACTTACGTTGCCTGCCATGCCCTGGCCGGCCGCTTCAAGGATATCTCCATCACCATGTGGGTGCTGGCGGTCCTGTTTGTCTGCAAGTATGTCTTTATTTAAATAGAGACACCTGAATAAAAAACCCTGGCCTTCCAGCCAGGGTTTTTTGTTCTATTCGGTCCGGATGGCGGTGGCCCGTTCTACGGGAACGGTGAAGGCTATGCCCTGGCCCTCCTTGGAGAGGCCGCTTTCCTGGTAGATGGTTCTGAGCACCTCGTCCTTGATGTCGGTGGGCACCAGGGTGAGGACAATCTCCTTGTCGGGCTGGATGGTGACGCCAAAGAATTCTTCGGCCTCCGGATTGGCCGATCCGCGGCCACGGATGATGGTGCCACCCCGGGCACCGGCCTTGCGGGCGGCTTCTACTACCACCTGGGAGAATCCTGCATTGACAATGCAGACCACCAGTTCAAATGTCGTTACTTCTGCCATATTATGCTTCCTCCTTGACGGTTCGTTTATCGTTGGCTAAAAAGCCGTATACCAGGGTGCCTATTACGCTGGTGAGTTTGACGGTAAAGGCAACGCCTTTGTAATTCTTTCCCTTTTTGAAGGTTTCGTCCAGCAGTTCTATGAGCTTGGGGGCTTCATCGGCCCTGACTACACTGATGAGCAGGGTCTTGGGCTGCTCGGTGAGGCCCAGGTAGCTCAGGACCAGGTGCGTGGTGCCCTTGGCGGCCATGGAGAACTGCAGGTTGGCCTGGTGAGACTGGATGATGCTGGAATAGTAGGCCGCCTTCTCGTTGTGGACGATGGCCATCAGCAGTTCCAGTTTCATGGGGGCTTTATTTCTGGTTTGTGCCATAGCTTAGTCGAAGTAGATGATTTGGTCGTCTCCGGCTTCCAGGATGCGGCGCATGGCCAGGTAGCTGCGTCTGCGCACGGCTACCACGGACTTGAAGCCCAGGCTCTGGATGGTGATGAGGGGTGTCATGGCCACCATGGCCACCACGCCAAAGGCAAAGTCCAGCACGGCGCTCTCTCCCTGCATGGTGGCGCATACGCCAATGACCATGGGAAGGATGAAGCTGGAGGTGAGGGGACCGCTGGCTACACCGCCGGAGTCAAAGGCAATGGCCGTGTACAGCTTGGGTACAAAGAAGGACAGGCCCAGCGAAAGGATGTAGCCGGGAATCAGGTAATACAGCACCGAGAAACCCAGATAGACCCGCAGGACAGACAGGCCGATGGAAACGCCCACGCCGATGGACAGGGCTATCATCATCTGGCGCTTGGAGACCTCTCCTCCGGTGACCTCCTGCACCTGGCTGTTGAGCACGTGCACGGCAGGCTCGGCCAGCACCACCACATTACCGATAATAAAGGCAAAACCAATGATGATGGCGGGATGATGGGCCGACAGCTGGGTGCCGATCTGGAAGCCCAGGGGCATGAAGGCAATCTCCACGGCCGCCAGGAAAAGGACCAGGCCGATGAGGGTATACCCAATGCCGAAGAGGATCTGGACGATCTTGGATTTGGGGAGCTTGAGTACCAGGAATTGCAGGACAAAGAAGGAAACTACCACCAGACCCAGGGACCGGCATACGTCGATGCCTTTGTCCTTGAATACCTCTCCGGTGCCTTCGGACAGGATGTTGCCCATGGAGTAGTCCGGAATCACGTAGTTGAGTTCTCCCTTGGTAAAGAGGGAGATGGCCAGCACGGCCAGGATGGGGCCCACCGAGCACAGGGCAATGAGGCCGAAGCTGTTTTCACTGGCATTGCGACCGCCCACGGTGAGGGCGATACCCACGCCCAGGGCCATGATGAAAGGCACGGTGATGGGGCCGGTGGTGACGCCGCCGGAGTCAAAGGACATGGCCATCAGCGAGCCCTTGCCCCGGTCTATGAGCAGGGCGGCCAGGCAGAAGAGGACCATGTAGAAGAACAGCAGGAGCGTGGTGAGGTCCAGGTGGAAGAGAATCTTGAAAACGCCCAGCATGAGCAGCAGGCCCACGCCCACTCCCACGGTGGTGATGAGCAGGGTTCCGTCCATGACGGCCTTCACCTGCTCTGCCAGCACGGAGAGGTCCGGTTCTGCGATGGTGATCAGCAGACCCATCACAAAGCCCACGCCCAGGAGAACGCCCAGCCGTTTGGAGGCGGTGAGTCCCTGGCCGATGTACTGGCCCATGGGCGTCATGGCCATATCGGCCCCCAGATTGAAAAGGCCGATGCCCAGTACCAGCAGCAGGGCTCCTACCACAAACACAAAGAGTTCGTCTTGGGAGATGTTTACCCACGGGGTGACCGACAGCGCAAACACAAGGATGCTCACCGGCATAACCGAGATGAGCGCCTCCTTGAGTTTGCTTCCGAGCGATTTCCAAACAGATTCCATATCTATGCAAAGATACGAATAAAACTTTATCCTACGTACTCGGAAGGCGGGACTCCGAACTGTTTCTTGAAGGAGGTGGAGAAGTGGGAGAGGGTGTTGAAACCGGTCATCCAGGCAATCTCACTCATATTGTGCTTGCCTTCCTTGAGGAGGTCGGCGGCACGGTTGAGTTTGTAACGCTTGAAGAACACGGACGGGTTCTCTCCGGTGAGTCCCTTTACCTTATAATAGAACTTGGTACGGGAGATCTTCATCATTTCCGTAATCTGGACAATGTCGAGGTCTGCGTTGGCCAGTTCCTTTTCCATCAGTTCGTAGAGTTCCTTCATAAAGGCGGCGTCGCGCGGGGACAGGGCCTCGGGGGCGATGTCTTCCGTGGAAGTGGCGCTGCCCAACTGGCGGTGGAGTTTTTCGCGGTTTTCCAGCAGGGACTTGATGAGGGCCATCAGGTAGGCGGGCTGGAAGGGCTTGGTCACATAGGCGTCGGCGCCCTTGTCCAGGCCTTCCACCTGGTTCTCCACGGCTACCTTGGCGGTAACCAGCACCACGGGAACGTGGCTCAGCTGGAGGTCTGCCTTGATGCGGCGGCACACCTCGTAGCCGTCCATTCCGGGCATCACCACGTCGGAGATGATGAGGTCCGGGGCGTCTTCGGCCATTCCCTTGAGGGCGCTGTCTCCGTCGTAGTAGAGGGTTACCTTGTAGTGGGGCTTCAACATCACCTTCAGGTAGTTGGCAATGTCAATATCGTCGTCAATGACCACGATGTGCTTCTTGTTGGCCTCTTCCTCCGCCGTCTCGTCCGTGATGTCCTGGGCCAGCTGATGGGTCTGGAGCAGCGGCGCCTGGGTGGTGCGCTCCTCCTCCGTGTAGGAGGCTTCGTTCACGGGAATGGCTATGGAGAACAGGGCTCCGCCTTCGGGCCGGTTCCAGGCCTTGATATAGCCGTGGTGCAGGGTGCACAGCACGCGGGCATAATACAGGCCGATGCCGGAGCCATAGGATTTCTTGCCGGCCTCGGACTGATAGTAGCGCTCGAAAATCTTTTCCAACTGGTCTTCCGGGATGCCGGGGCCGCTGTCCGCTACGCTGATGCAGGCCCACTGGGTGTCCTGGTCGGCCTGGGTGAGGGGGAAGCGGCGAAGGGCGTCGGCCCGGCTAAGGACGTCGAAGGAGAGGGAGACGCGGCCGCCGGCGGGGGTGAACTTGAGGGCGTTGGACAGGAGGTTCATCACGATCTTCTGCACCTTGTCGGCGTCTACCCACATAGGGAAGGGCTCTTCCAGGCCATAGGTGTTGAGTTCTATGCCCTTGGTTTTGGCGTTGAAGCCAAACAGGTCTGCGGTGTCCTTCAAGGGCTGCACAATGTCTATGTTGGCTACCTTCATCTGCAGCTTGCTGTTGCCGATGCGGTTGAAGTCCAGCAGCTGGTTCACCAGGGAGAGCAGCCAGGTGGCGTTGCGGTGGATGATGTCCACGAGTTTCTTGTCCTGCCCCTGGATGACCTCGGAATCCGAAAGCTGCTGGGCAGGGCCGGCAATCATCGTAAGCGGGGTGCGGAACTCGTGGGCCACGTTGGCAAAGTAGTTCTGCTGGATCTTGTTGAGTTCCTTTTCGGCCTTTTCGGCTTCTTCGGCCCTTTCTCTCTCCCGGCGCACCTGCCAGATGCGGCGGGCGGCTTCCTTGCGGACGCGGCGGATGTGCCGGACGAAGGTATAGGCTACAGACAGCAGGAAGAGGCCCAGCAGGCTCCAGAGCACAGTGGCCCAGCCGCTGCGGTACCACGGCGGCAGCACGTGGATGTTGAGGAAATCTTCGGTGGAGGTAATGCTCTGGCTGGCGTTGGCTATGCGCACGCGGAACTTGTACTTGCCCGGAGGCAGGTTGGAGAAGTATACGCTGTGCTGGGTGTTGATGCGGATCCAGTCCTTGTCAAAGCCTTCCAGCTTGTAGGCGTAGCGCACCTGGTCAAAGTCACTGTATTCGAGGGCGCAGAACGTGATGCTGAAGGCGTTGTGGTTGTTGCGGATGGTGATGTCCGGCTTGGCGGCCAGGATTTTGTCAATGGGGCCGCCTTCGCAGGGCTGCACCATCTGGTTGTGGATGCTCAGGTACTCGAAGGCCAGCGGAACGGTGCGTTTGGCCGGGGCGTCCAGCGGGTGGAACCACGTGAGACCGTGGGTGCCGCCGAAGACCAGGGTTCCGTCCGACAGGATGCAGGAGGCGCGGTCGCTGTACTGGTCTCCTCCGGTTCCGTCTTCCTTCATATAGAAGCGGAAGCGGCCGTCGGTGCGGTCGTACTTGGCCAGTCCGTTCATGGTGGAGACCCAGATATGGCCCTGGAGGTCTTCCTCGATGGAGGTGACATCCGGGCAGGGGAGGCCCTCCACGGGAAGTTTTTGGTTGGTCTGGTGGTCGTTTTTGATGAGACCGTTGGTGATGGTGCCCAGCCAGATGTCACCGGTGCTGTCTTTGAACAGTTTGTTGGGAATGAGGACGGAACGGCGTACGGCGTCTTTGTATTCTTCCTCGGTGATGGGGATGTCCTTGACTTCCAGGGTATAGGTGTTCACCTCTATGGGCAGGCTGTTGAAGCAGCCCACGATGAGCCGGCCGGGCTCCTTCATTACGAGGTCGGATACGTAGGTCCACTGGTCCGAGAGGCTCACGTACTTGGTCTCGCGGGTGTTTTTGTTGTAGCGGAGGAGGTTCTGGCTGTAGTTGCCAACCCAGATGTAGCCTTGGTCATCCTGGGTGATGGCCATGGGGGAGTACAGGAAGAAGGCGTCGGAAGCGGCCAGTTGCTTGCCGTTCCAGCGGCAGCGGATCACGCGCATCTTCTCCGTGAAGACCAGCCAGAGGTCTCCGTCGGCGTCACAGAAGATGCGGCTTACGCGGATGTAACCCAGGCTGTTGTCCTGGATATAGGGCTCCAGCGGGATCTGTTCCAGTTTGCGGGATTCCAGGTCGTAACGCCAGAGACCGTCCATGAGGGTGCTGATCCAGAGGTTGCCGTCCTGGTCCGGGCACAGTGCGGTAACGGTCTTGTCTTCAAACTCCTTGACCAGCGGCTTGTTGCTGCTGAACAGGTTCTTGGTATGGTAGGATACGCTGTAGCCCTTGTCCGTGGTTCCCATCCAGAGGTTTTCCCGGCTGTCGCGGAAGAGGGTGCGGATTTCTGCATTGGGCATCTCGTACGGGAAATCGTCCTCGGCCTGATAGATGACTCGGTTTAAGTTTTTCTGATAAAGGAAGAACCCATGACCGATGGTCCCCAGCAGCATGTTGCCGGGATCCAGGGCGTAAAGCTGGTCAATGTCACCGTCCATCAGGCGTTTTTCGGCCTGGATGGAGGAGGGGAGGGGCTGCCACGTGGCATCTTCGGCCCTTAAAATTCCCAGGTCTCCCATGCCGGAGAGCCAGATGGTGCCGTCTTTGCCGTCTGCTATGTGGTATGCCTGGAAGGGGATACGGATAGTGCTCAGGAGGGAATAGTCTTCTGCGCTGTAGCAGTTGAGGGCCCAGCCGCCGCCGGTGATAACCCAGAGGCGGTCCTGGGCATCCAGGCAAACGGATTGTGCCCCGAAGGCGTTCATGCCCCGGATGGCCGGGCGGATGACGTTCTGGCTTTCTATATAGGTAAGGAGGTTGGTGCCGTTGGAGAAGAGCAGCTTGCCGCTGCGGGTTTCCATAATCTGGTTGAGATTGATGTTGGCGTCTTCGATGGGGACGCGGACAAAGACTCCCTCCATGGTGGAAACGGCGGCTCCGCCCACGGCCGTTACCCATACGGCGCCGTTGGAGGTGGGGTGGAGGGCATAGATTTGGTTGTCCGGAAGGCCCAAGGTGTCGTCCGTGCAGAAGAATTGGACGAATTCATGGCCGTCAAAGCGGTTGAGGCCGCGCTGGGTGCCCATCCAGATGAGCCCCCCGGCGTCTTCCGTGATGCAGTTGACGCGCTGGTTGGACAGGCGGTTGGATACCAGGATGCTGCCTTCTTCCGGTACGGGGATTTCTCCTCCGTCATATTCACAGGCGCTTAACGCCAGGAGACCCAAAATGAGGGGAATAAAATTGCGGTTCATGAAGGCAAATATAAGCATTTTGAACAGTAGAAAAAACAATTGAAAATGCGAAAAAGACTGTGTTCGTGCTTTTTTTCAACTTTGCATACCCAAACCAACCAAGCCATGACACTGAAACTAAACTTATCCCTTATGGCAGCCGCTCTTCTGATGGTCTCCTGTGGACAGCCCGTCCAGAGGAAGGCATTGTCTCCTGCGTCCGGCCTTGAAACTTCCGCAAAGGCTTCTACCGTCAATACCGTGTCCGGTCCCGTGGCCGGTTACATTGACGATGGCGTGTACATTTATAAAGGTATCCCTTACGGTGAGGCGGCCCGCTTTATGCCGCCCACAGATCCCGCCCCTTGGAAAGAGGTGAGGGCCAGCCGCGCATACGGCCCCGTGAGCCCCCATCCGGACCGTGCCGGTTGGAGAGACGACAACCAGGCCTTTACCATGCATTGGGACGACGGCTATCCCGGAGAGGACTGCCTCCGCGTGAATGTGTGGACCTCCAGCATCAAGGCCGGCAGCAAGCTTCCCGTGATGGTGTGGCTGCACGGCGGCGGCTTCCGGGAGGGCTCCTCGCAGGAACAGGCCGGCTACGACGGCACCAACCTGGCCCGCGACCACGGTGTGGTGGTGGTTTCCCTGAACCACCGGCTCAACGCCCTGGGTTTCCTGGACCTGAGCGGTTATGGTGCTAAATATGCCCATTCCGGTAATGTGGGTATGCTGGATATTGTCAAGGCCCTGGAATGGGTCAATAAGAATATTGCCAACTTCGGTGGAGACCCCGCCAACGTGACCATCTTCGGCCAGAGCGGCGGTGGCGGCAAGGTGAGCACCCTTATGGCCATGCCGGCCGCCAAGGGCCTTTTCCACAAGGCCATTGTGCAGAGCGGCTCCATCACCAACCTAATGAGCCCCAAGTATTCCCGCCGCATTGGCGCAGCCACGGTGGCCAACCTGGGTATTTCTCCCGCCAAGATTGACGAGATGGCCTCCGTTCCTTATGAGAAATTGTATGCGGCCTATCACAAGGCCATCCAGGAGGTGACGGCAGACGCCCGTCAGGACGGAGCTCTGCCGGAGAACATTCTGAACCAGCTTCTCTTCGGCCAGTGTCCGGTAGTGGACGGCGAGGATATCCCCGCCCAGCCTTCTTCTCCGGAGGGACTGGCGCTTTCCAAGGAAGTGCCCGTCATTATCGGCACCGTCTATCACGAATTTACCCGGGACCAGGAAGACCCTATCTTCAAGCCCCTGGCCCGCAAGCAGGCTGCAGACCGTACGGCTGCCGGCTGCGCTCCCGTGTACTTTTATCAGTTCACCTGGGAGTCGCCGGTGCTGGACGGCGCCCTGGGCAGCACGCACTGCATAGAGATCCCGTTTGTGTTTGACAATGTGCTCCGTCACCGCACCTTTACCGGCGGGGGAGAGGATGCCGTTGAACTGGGTCACCGCGTAAGTGCCCTCTGGACCTCTTTTGCCAAGGACGGAAAGCCCCAGGCCGAAGGGATGCCCGAGTGGCAGGCCTGGCCGAAAATCTTGAAAATCAATATTGAATCTAAATTAGACTAATGAAAGACAAGTTGCTATGGGCGGTCCTCGCCCTTGTGATGTTGTTTCCCTCCTGCGACAAACTGTCTAATGACGGGGGAAAGAAGGGTGATTATTCGCCCGCTGGCTCCGTATTGAGTTCCTCGATGGTGAGTACCTACAAGAAGAAGCAGATGAAGTATACGATTTGGCTCCCGGGCGGATATGATTCCAAGAAAACCTATCCTTTCCTCTATCTTCTCCACGGGTATGGAGACGACAATAACTCCTGGATCCAGAAAGGTGGGGCCGATATCATAGCCAACAAGTATCTTAAGGAAGATGGCGTGCCTATGGTGATTGTAATGCCGGACGGCCTTCAGGATTTCTACGTGGGCGATTTCGAGGACTATATGTTCAAGGAACTGATGCCTTTTCTGGAAGAGACTTACCATTGCAACGGAAAGCGTGCTCTGGCCGGTCTTTCCATGGGTGGCTGGGGTACCTTATATTATGGTCTCAAATATCCCACGATGTTTACATATGGCTATGCTATGAGTCCGGCCACCAGTTTATCCTGGTATCCAGTTTCGTTGGGAAACCTTATTTCTGCCCAGCCCGACAAGTCCGTCTTTCCGTTCATCACCCTGGAGTCCGGTACGCAGGATTATACTGTTAGCATTGAGTCTGTTCGCAACTGCGACCAGCTACTGATGTCCTATGACATTCCCCATCAGTTTATCGAACGCGCCGGAGGTCACGACTGGAATTTCTGGCCAGAGTGCCTGAAAAAGGCCCTTGTGGCTATTGGAAACTCGTTTAAATAGCGGTTTGTTCATATGGAAAAACAATTGAACAAGTGAGAATGTGTTCCTATTTAATTGTTTTTACATTTGCATCGATAATTAGACACTATTATAACCAACCAAATAATTAAATCATCAATGAAACGTATCCTTTCCTCGCTTGCCATCTGCCTGGCCGTTGCCGGTAGCCTGCAGGCACAAGAACTGGCCAATTTCTCTTTTGGCCGCGGCATGAAACCCATCGTTTCCCCTGAGATCAAGAACGACAGCGTAACCTTCCGCCTCAAGGCAGATTACGCCACCGTTGTCAAACTCAGCGGCTCGTGGATGGAGAACCCCTGGACGGGCACCATCGACATGAAACGTGGAGAAAACAATGTCTGGTCTGTGCAGATTCCTCTGCCCTCCCCGGAAATCTACACCTATAACTTTGTAGTAGACGGTGTAAACGTCAACGATCCTCAGAACATCCTCGTTCAGCGTGACGGCACCCGTTTCCTCCCCATGCTCCTGGTTCCCGGCGAGCGTACGGAAAACTACGGTGAGGCCAAGCTCCAGCACGGCACCGTGAGCCACCCCTGGTATCACAGTGAGATCCTGGGCATGGACCGTCGTCTGACCGTTTACACTCCTTACGGTTACGAAAACAACCCCAAGAAGAAGTATCCTGTGCTTTACCTCCTGCATGGTGCCGGTGGTGACGAAGAAGCCTGGAGCTCCATGGGTCGTGCCGCCCAGATTCTGGACAACCTGATTGAAAAGGGTCTGGCCGAGCCTATGATTGTTGTGATGCCCAACGGTAACGCCAACCAGGCTGCCGCCCGCACCCTCAACATCCCCGAGAAGCAGATGAACTGGGACCGCAACGCCCTCCAGAATATGAGCGAGGCCGAGCGCAGCAAACTCATGAACGGTTACGTCCGCAGCCTCTGCGAGGAAATCGTACCCTTCATCGAGAAGAATTTCCGCGCTGTTGCCAAGCCCTCTTCCCGTGCTATCGCCGGTCTTTCGATGGGTGGCGGTCACACCATTTCCGCTTCCATCCTCTATCCTGAGATGTTTGACTACATCTGCCCCCTGTCCGCTGCCGGTTCCGCTACCCCCGAGCAGATCGCTACCCTCAAGAAGGCTGGCGTAAAGCTCTACTTCCTGGCTTGCGGTAACACCGACTTCCTGTTCCAGGGTGCCGAGGATATGCACAAGAAGCTCACTGAGCAGGGCCTGGAGCACGAGTACTTCGTATCCGAAGGCGGTCACGTATGGTCCAACTGGCGTCTGTACCTGAACACCTTTGCTCAGAAGCTCTTCAAATAGGAAACCAATCAACCTATTAATTAATAAATCTTAAGTATGAGAACCAACAACTTCCTCAAGCGGCTCGTAGCCCTGGGTCTGGGACTTGTCCTGGGCGCATCGGTTCTGTCCGCTCAAAACCTCACGGTGAAGGGAACCGTTCTCGACGCTAACAAGGAGCCCGTTATTGGTGCCGCCGTCATGCAGGCCGGTACCTCTAACGGTGCTGCTTGTGACGTCGATGGTAAATTCACCATCACCGTTCCGTCTGGTGCCGAACTGGTGGTTTCTGCCATTGGTTATGAGACCCTTACGGTAAAAGTGACCTCCTCTACGATGAACATCACCCTGCAGGAGGAATCCACCGAGCTGGAAGAGACGGTGGTCGTAGGTTACGGTACGCAGAAGAAAGCGTCCCTGACCAGCGCTATCACCAATATCCAGGCCGAGGACATCACCTCCACCAAGCAGAGCGACCTCGTTGCCTCCCTCCAGGGTAAGGTGCCCGGACTCCAGATCCGTCAGAACTCCGGTTCCGTGGGCTGGTTCGACCAGGATATCTCCCTGCGTGGCTATGGCGCCCCGCTTGTAATCATCGACGGTGTGGCCCGTTCCTCCAAGTCCATTCAGTATTGGGGCTGGATGTCTGATAATCAGTCCAGCAGCGCCGCCCTGGCAGAACTGAACCCCGAAGACATCGAGAGCATTACCGTGCTCAAGGATGCTTCCGCCTCCATCTATGGTCTGGGCGCCCAGAACGGTGTTATCCTCGTGACCACCAAGAAGGGCCAGATTGGTAAGCCCACCATCAACTACTCCAACACCCTTACCTTCGGTGTACCTACCGCCCTTCCCAAGGAAGTGGATGTAGCTACCTATATGGAAATGGTGAACGAGCAGATGCGCAACCACCACGAAGGTAGCAAGTATGACGCCGAAACCATCGCTCATTATCGCAACCACGATCCCGGTTACGAAGATTTCTCCTGGTACGACGCCGTATTCAAGGGTCACACCTTCTCCCAGGTTCACAATGTCTCCCTGCGCGGCGGTAACAACGCCACCCAGTACTATGTGAGCGGTAACTTCACCAAGCAGGACGCTATCTATCGCGCCGATACCGGTGACTACAATCGTTACGGCCTCACCGCTAACTTTACCACCCATCTTACCCCTCAACTCACCTTTACTTTCCAGAGTTCCATCAACGTGACCGACCAGGAAATGCCGCCGGCAAATACCACTCAGAACGCCATGTACTACGGATTCCTGACCGATCGTACCGTTCATGCAACGCTGGCCGACGATCCCAACAAGTTTGTGGATCCGGGTGGAGAGCATCGTAACCCGGCTGCCTTGATGACCTCTTCCGTGGCTGGTTCCAAGAAGGATAGAGGTATCACCTTCCGTAACAATGCCGACCTCAAGTATGACGCTCCTTTCCTCAAGGGCCTCAACTTCCAGGCATCCGCTGCATACGACGTAGTAGACCGTAAGAGCTCCACTCTTTCCCTGCATTTCCCTCTGTACGATCAGGTTACTGGCAATTTAGCCACCTATAACCCTGACAAGAACGCGTATGAGGAGACTTGGAACTCTTATATCAAGTACTACGGACGCATTCAGGCCAACTACAACACTACTATTGCCCGCAATCACCATCTGGGTGCAACGCTGGCTGCCGAAGCAACCATCAATCAGTCTCGCTCCATCTTTGCCAGACGTGAGTATGGTGACTTCTTCACTCACGACATCATTGACCAAGGTGATTCTTCCACTGCCTCCAACTCCGGTTCTCGTTCTTCCAACGCTTCTGCCGGTTATGTTGGCCGTGTTAACTACGACTATCAGGGTAAGTATCTTGTAGAGCTCATGGCCCGTTACGACGGTACCTACCTCTATGCTCCCGGTCACCGCTGGGGCTTCTTCCCGTCCTATTCCCTGGGTTGGCGTATCTCCGAAGAGAAATTCTTCAAGAGCATTCTCCCGTTCGTGAACAACCTCAAGTTCCGTTGGTCTGATGGTTTGACCGGTCGTCCTCAGGGTAACGCCTATGCCTACCTGTCCGGTTTTTCCAGCAGCGGTAACTATGTGTTTGAAGACGGCGGTCAGGTTGCCGGTTATGTCAATCACAGCCCTGCTGAAACCATTATTTCTTGGGCTAAGGTCCGTATGATGGACTTCGGTTTTGACTTTGAAATGTGGCGCGGCCTCCTGGGTGGTAGCGTAGACTGGTTCTGGAGAAACACCTCTGGTATCGCCGCTGCCTCCACCGCCACCGTTCCTGAGTTCCTGGGTATCTCCCTCCCTCAGATGAACCTTAACGCCGACCAAAACGTAGGTATTGACTTCACGCTGTATCACAGAAATCACATCAAGGATTTCAACTACCGCATCCAGTTCAACGCCTCCTTCTCCCGTTATCGCTCCACTTATCAGAAGACGGAAGAGACCAAGATATACACTTCCTCCGCCAACTACTATGCCAGTCATATGGTTGGCCGTTGGTCCAACGCCCGCAGCTCCAGCACTTATCACTGGCTGCCCGGTAACCCTCAGTTCACCAGCTGGGCCGATATCAGCAGCACCAATGTCTATTATGGTGATGATATGGAGAAGCTTCTGCCTGGTATGTACAAGATTCAGGACCGCAACGCCGATGGTACTATCGACAGCAACGATTTGTACTACACCTGGGGTGAAGGCAACCCGCCGCTCCAGTTCGGTCTGGTGCTGTCCGGTAGCTGGAAGAACCTGGACTTCAACGTAACCTTTAATGCTGCTACGCTGGTATCTAAGCAGGTTCCTCTGTCCGGTGGTATGGGTTATGGCTTCTTCAAGACCTTCTATCAGAACTATATGGACCGCTGGCATCCCGCAGACGCCACCGCTGACCCGTTTGACCCTGCTACCGAGTGGGTCGCCGGTTACTGGCCGGCCCTTATCCCCGCCAGCTCTGCTTACGATCAACGTAACGCTAGTAGTAAGTATAACGCCATTACCTACGGCGCCAACCAGCCTTATACCTTCGTGGACGGTACCTATCTCCGTCTGAAGAGCATTGAGGTGGGTTATACTTTCCATCCTACCTTCCTGCGGAAGCTTCATGTCCGTTCCCTGCGTGTCTATGCCAACGGAACCAACCTCTTGACCTTCTGCAACAAACTCCTCAAGCCCTACGATCCTGAACGTAACCAGGGTAGCTACCTCGGTATTGCCGGTACTCCGCTGATGAAGAACTTCAGCGCTGGTGTCAATATCAACTTCTAAATAAGACGCATCTATGAAAAAGATACTTACTTTTGTTTTCACTGCAGTAGCGGCCCTGGCCCTCGTTTCCTGCGACAAGATTTTCAATAATCTTGAAGGAGACCTGACCAAGATGTCTGCCGATGACCTTACTGCTACTGAAGCCGGACTGGACCGTCTTATGTCGGCGTTGTACCAGTCTCTCCCTATGGGCGCTTTCTCCGAAAGCGAGAAAAATACGCCTAATGCCAACGAGACCTCCGGCGGCAGTGCCTATTCCGGTGGTGTTAGCGGTTCCTGGAATTATACCTATGTCCGTGATATCAACTTCTTCATCAAGTCCATTAGCGAAGCCAAGGAAAAGCAAATCATCACGGAAGCTACTTATAATTCGCTTCTTGGCGAGGCCAAGTTTATCCGTGCTTACTACTATTTCGCTTCTGTTCGTTATTACGGTGGTGTTCCCATTGTAACCGAACCCCTGGACGATAAGTTTGACGGCGATAAGAATGAGGGTCTTTACATCCCCCGATCCACGGAAAAGGAAACCTGGGATTTCGTGCTCTCCGAACTGGATGAAGCCGCAACCCTTCTTCCCGAATCCCGTAGCCAAACTAACTACCGTGCCACCAAGTGGGCTGCTCTGGGCCTTAAGTCCCGCGCTGCTCTGTGGGCTGCTTCTGTATGTAAGTACTGGGATAAAGCCGGTCTGGCCAACACCTATAAGGCAGTGAACGAGAAACTCGCTTATATGAACTCTGACGATGCCGCCGGTTACTACGACCAGTGCATTGCAGCCTCCGAGGCCATCATCAATTCCGGTAAATTCAAGCTGTACGGAGCAACTCCTGGCAGTGTCGCAGATGCTGTTAAGAATTTTGACGCTCTCTTCCAGAGCCGCCAGAATGATGAGTTCATTTTTGGACGTAGCTACAAGAATGGTGTTACTACCAATTCTAACGGCTTCGACCTTAAGAACTCTCCGAACCAGGTTCACGGTTCCGGTACCGGCGTTTGGAAGTTCGGTTGCTACGGTGTTACCCTTGATCTGGTTGATGTATTTGACAACTACGATGCCAATTTCGGTGGCGTAGATGGTACCATCAAAACTTTGAATGCCGGCGACGAGGGTTACGTAATTGCCCTTCCTTCCCAGACGGTTGGTATGAATGCCATCAAGGGCCTCAACCTCAAGAAGTACGACTCCATGGACGGCCCCTTCAAGAATAAGGATGCCCGTTTCCAGGCCTTCATTATCTATCCTGGCGTTACATTCCGCAGCACCCCCATCATTATCCAGGCTGGTATGTGGGATAACACTGGTAAGCTCGTGGTCTATGATGAGTCCAACCCCAAGGCAACTGTTGGCGGTAAGGATTATTATGGCTATGGAGCTATTTCTGAAACCTATTTCTCCGGTTTCTACAAGAGAGGTAGCACCAATGACGGCTCTTGGTACACCACCGGTTTCGGTGTTCGTAAGTACTTAGACTCCGCAAAGTCTGTATCTGAGTCCCAGAACCCTTGGTATGACATCCGCTTCGCTGAGATCCTCCTCAACTACTGCGAGGCTCAGGTAGAGAAGAATGGTCCCAACGCCGGTCAGTCCAAGAAGTACCTCAACGACATCCGTCGCCGCGCATACTTCCTGGATCAGCGTGACGCTACCATTGACAACATCCTTCACGAGCGCCGTGTAGAACTCTCTTTCGAAGAAGACTATGCCCGTACTCTTTTCAGAAGACGTGCCTTCTTCAATCGTGAGCGTGACCAACAGCTCAACCCTACTGGTGGTCGTAAGCACGCTCTCCTTCCCATCCTCGATCTGCGTGATGGTACGCCCAAGTACGTCTTTGTACGCGCCAACCACTACGATTGGGATACTGATGTGAAAGAGTCTGTTGCTTCTTGGAGCCCCCTCGCTTACTATGGTCCTATCAGCAACTGGAACACCACCAACAAACTTACTCCTAACCCTTCTCAGGAATAAAAGATTATGAAAAGACTTATATCTATTTTCTCTTGCGCTCTGATGCTTGTAACGGTTGCTTCCTGCAGCTGGTTCAAGCTTGACAACCAGGAAGGTTGGGACGCAAAAGTCCAGGGAAAGCTTCTTGATACTACCACCGGCGAGCCTGTTCAGTCTGAACATGGTAATTACATCGTCGTTGTGGAACATGGCTGGGATGCCCAGGCAAACCAGAGCTGGCGTATTAAGAACGACGGTACTTACCGTAATGACCTCGTTTTCGCTGGTGAATACACTATGAATACGGTTTCTAACGCTAACTTTATGGCTGAACCTCAGGATTTCATCCTTAAGAAAGGCGAGAATACTGTAAACTTCAATGTGACTCCCTTTGTTACCATTAAGAATGCCCATGTTGAGTACGATGCTGCTACCAAGAAGATTAAGGCCACCTGCACGGTGAAGGCCAACTTCCCCGCAGACAAGATTAATAACATTGGTGCCGTTGTTCTCTGCGTCTATCCCGACCGCTTTGTAAAGCGTTCCTATAACAAGTGCGAGAACGACCCTGAGGCTATCGTTACCAATCTTGATCCTTCTGTGGAGCAGACTGTGACCCTGTATGTGGATACCCAGCTCGCTGCCAACGCCGAAGAGTTCCAGTACGAGCGCGCTCACTACATCCGTATCGCCGCTATCGGTGCCCATTATGACATTGTTCCCGAGCATACGGAAATTCGGAGAGTGTTCAATCAAGAGGCTTTCGAAGCCTGGGGCTCTCCTGAGCAGTATAGGGATTACTTCTGGATGGATGTGGAAGTGACGGTTCCTACAGCATATGCTCCCGACGGAAAGTTCAATCCTTCCGGTGCTTACAACTATTCCAACGTTTTCAAACTTGAGAAAGGTGTAGTCACCGAGGTTACCGACTGGTAGTCTACTCTTTATAAATACCGGTCCGGATATTTTCTGGACCGGTATTTTTTTCTTCAACACAAAACACACTTGACAAATGAAAACCTATTTCTATGCTGCATTGGGTGCGTTGCTCCTGACATCGGCCCTGGTTCGTGCGCAGGAAGTAACTTATCCTTTCCAGGATCCCAAACTCTCTGAGGAGGAGCGCCTGGACAATGCCGTCTCCCTTATGACGGTGGAAGAAAAACTGGGAACCATCGTGGGTCAGGGCGTGCCCCGTCTGGGCATTGCCAACCCCGGCGCTGCCGAGGCCATCCACGGTATTGTGAAAGGTGGTTCCAACGAACTGCCCAACGCCGGCAATGCCGGTCAGTTTGGCGGCGGTAACTGGCCCGGCTATGTGCCGCCCAAGTATCGCAACAGCACCGCGTTCCCGCAGGCTTACGGTATTGGTGAGACCTGGGACCGCGAAATGGCCTGGATCGTAGGTGACGTGATGTCCTACGAGGCCCGCTTCTATTCCAAGGACAATCCCCGCAAGAGCCTCATCCTGTGGGCTCCCAACGCCGACCTCGCCCGTGATCCCCGCTGGGGCCGCACCGAGGAAAGCTTTGGTGAAGATCCCTTCCTGGTGGGCGAGCTCGTTGCCGCCGAGGTAAAGGGTATCCAGGGAGACGATTCTACTTATTGGAGAAGCGCCGCCCTTATGAAGCACTTCCTGGCCAACAGTAACGAAGACAACCGCTACAAGACTGATTCCCGCTTTGACGAGAAGCAGTTCCGCGAATATTATAGCTATGGCTTCTGGAAAGGCGCCAAGGCCGGCTCCATGTCGGTGATGACCGCCTACAACGCTTACAACGGCGTTCCTTGTATTGCCGCTCCGTTTATCAAAGAAGTCCTCATTAACGAATGGGGCATGAAGGGTACCATCGTTGACGATGCCGGCGCTCTCCGCTTTATGTATATGCCGGAAATGCACGGCTATGCCAAGGACGAGAACGAGGCCATCCAGATGGCCCTGGATGCCGGTCTGTCCCGCTTCATCGACTCCCGCTTCGAGCAGGTGAAGGCTGCCTATGACGCCGGCTTCCTCTCCGAGCAGACCATCAACGACTGCACCAAGGCCAACCTCCGCACCATGCTGCGCCTCGGCCTGATGGATGCCGAATGCCCTTACGATCAGCAGAACTTCGGCTCCGACGAAGACATCCCTTGGGAGCGTCAGGAATTCAAGGACAAGGCCCTCCTGGTAACCCAGAAGTCCGTTGTTCTCCTCAAGAACGAGGGCAACATCCTGCCCATCGACAAGAACAAGGTCAAGAAGATTGCCGTATTTGGTAACAGGGCCGATCAGGTTCTGAAGGACTGGTATGGCGCCCTGCCTGCTTACAAGGTAACAGCCCTGGACGGCATCAAGGCCAAGGTCGAGGGAACCGACGTGGAAGTGAAGTTCCAGCGTTGGGACTCCGACGGTAGCGCCCAGGAACTGGCCAAGTGGGCCGATATCTGCATCGTGTGCGTGGGTAACCACCCGGCCACCAGCCCCGACTGGGGCCCTATGTCCGTGCAGAGCCCCTGGGCCATGGGTACCGTAGCCGGTGACGGCCGCGAAGCCCTGGACCGCCGCAGCCTCCAGCTGGAGACCGAAGACCTCATCAAAGTGATCTGGAAGGTAAACCACAACACCGTGGTAGCCCTTATCTCCAGCTTCCCGTATGCCATCAACTGGACCGCCAAGCACGTTCCCGGCATTGTGCACATCACCCAGTGCAGCCAGGAGCTCGGTACCGCCCTGGCCGATGTCCTCTTTGGTGACTACAACCCTGCCGGCCGTACCACCCAGACCTGGGTGAGCGACATCCTGGATCTCCCGAACCTCCTGGATTACGACATCACCAACGGCCGTACCTATATGTATGCCAAGACCAAGCCCATCTTCCCGTTCGGTTACGGTCTCAGCTACACCACCTTCAAGTATTCCAAGATGAAGGTAGAGAAGAAGGATGGCAACTATGTGGTCAAGTTCAAGCTCAAGAACACCGGTTCCCGCGACGGCGAGGAAGTGGTGCAGGTATACGCCAAGTTCAAGAATGACGAAGCCTCCAAGCGCCTCCGTGGCTTTGACCGCGTGGCCGTGAAGGCCGGTGAGACCAAGGACGTGGAAATTGTAATCCCGGCCGATGATCTCAAGCTCTGGGATATGGACAAGCACGAATGGGCCTTCTCCGGCAAGAAGGTGAAGCTCCAGGTAGGTGCCTCCTCCCAGGACATCCGTCTCAAGAAGAACGTAAGACTCTAAACCCAAATCCCTAATAACACAAACACAGTATGAAAAAAGTCTTAACAATTCTGGCTGCTGCAGCCCTCGCTCTGAGCTCCCTGGGTGCTCAGGAACTCACCAACTTCGCTTTTGGCGGTCGCGGTCCCCGCATCGTCTCTCCCGAAGTAAAGGACGGTAAGGTTACCTTCCGCCTCAATGCCAACTACGCCACCCGAGTACAGCTCTCCGGTAACTGGATGGCCAATCCCTGGACCGGCGTAGAAGAAATGAAGAAGGGTGAAGGTGGTATCTGGGAAATCACCATCGATGCCCCCGAACCGGAAATCTACACCTACAACTTCAT